>DATJYJ010000122.1:0-29212 GCA_035578025.1 Verrucomicrobiia bacterium | reverse complement strand
TCCATGCCCTCGGACTCCAACACGCGAACGTCTTCGTCGCTGATGACATGTCCCTTGGCCAATAACTTCTTCCCACCCGGCCGGAAAACGGTGCAGCAAAGGACCCGACCAGTTGAGGATTTCACATCAACCGTTTGCGCTCTCATGTTTGCCTCACAAGAAGTAGGATCTGGAATCTGAATTTAGGGCGTTCAAATCCTAAATCCGATTCTATGCTGAAAGTCTTGAAAATGCGTGGATTTTCTCTGCGGTCTTTTGTGGGTGCAGGCGTAGTCCCTCCCTTTGGGGGGAATTCCTACTCCTTGCGCGGCGTCGGAATCTGGATGAACTCGTCTTGGGGGGTAATCATGGCCTGCCCCCACGGGTGCGGCTGCGCTTCTGCCCAATGATCGGGGCGCAGAATTCGCAAAACCGCGATTTCATCGCATGCCTGAAACTTGGGACAGCGCACGCAATCCTTCCAGGCTTTGAGCGGCAGGGCGCCACGCTCGACAATTTCGAACCCAACTTTGTTGAAAAATTCAACAACGTAGGTGAAGGCAAAGACCGCATCGAGCTCGTAGGCTTTGGCCTCGTCGACCAAGGCCTCAATCAGTCTCCGCCCTACTCCATGGGTCTTGGCGGCTTCGTGTACCGCGAGGGAGCGGATCTCGGCGATGGTCGGGCTGTAGAAGTGGAGGGCGCCGCAGCCGAGGAAACGGTCGTCCAGATGGACCACGGAGAAATCACGAATGGCCTCCGACATCTCGAACTCGGTGCGCGGCAGCATGATGCCTTTGGCGGCATAGCCGTTGATCAGGTCGAGGATCGGGGGGATATCTCGCATAAGGGCCTTGCGCACGGTGAGTCGCCGGCCGGCTCCGGGCCTTTCGATGAAATCGTCGGCTTGGACACTGCTGATCATTGAGTCACCATCCTGGTGCCGAGTCCGTCCCCGGCGAGAATCCGTTCGAGCACGTTGGCGGATGCGCCGGGCGCGATTCGCACCTGCCCGACTCCACCCGCGAGTGCCGCCAGCGCGGCTTCGAGCTTGGCCTGCATCCCTCCCGTGGCCACGCCATCCGCGATGAGCTGCCGGCTCTCGGCGGCGGTGAGAACGGGGCGAACCTGTCTGAAGGCGTCCATCACGCCCTCGACGTCAGTGAGGAAGATGAGCTGGCCGGCGCCGAACGCTGCCGCGCACGCGACCGCCATCTGGTCGGCATTCACATTATAGATGCGGCCGCCGCGATCGCCGGCGACGCAGGCCACCACGGGCAGGTACCCGTTGGCGGTGAGCACGTTGAGCAGCGCCGGGTTGGCGCCCGTAACGCGGCCCACCGCGCCCAGCTCGGGAGACATCTGTTCGGCCTCGGCCAGCAGAGCGTCGATGCCGGAGAGCCCGACCGCGAGCGCACCCGCGCGGTTGAGGCTGGCGACGAGTTCGTGGTTCACGGTGCCGGCGAAGACCTTGAGGACGGCATCGAGGGTTTCGGGCGTAGTGACGCGAAGACCGTTCACGAAGCGGCTCTCGATGCCGCGTTCGGCGAGGTAGCGAGTCATCTGCTTGCCGCCGCCGTGTACGACTGTAATCTCGTGGCCGCAGGCGCGCGCGGCGGCGATCTGCGCGGCGAGGCTCTCGCGGGATTCGGCACCGTCGAGGAGCGTGCCGCCGAGTTTGACCAACAGCTTCACAGCAGCGCCTCGGTTTCGGGATAGCCCAGCATGAGGTTCATGTTCTGGACAGCCTGGCCGGCGGCGCCCTTCACCAGGTTGTCGATAGCGCTGACCACTACGGCGCGGCCGGTCTTGGCATCGAAAGTGACGCCGATGTCGCAGAAGTTGGTGCGGGAGACGGCGCGGAGGTCGGGGACCTGGCCGGGGTGATAGAGGCGGACGAAGGGCTCGCCGGCGTAGCGCTTCTCGTAGACGGCGAGGAGGCCTTCGGCGCTGGAAACGGCGGTGGTACGGAAGTAGATGGTCTCGAGGATGCCGCGATCGAGGGGAAGGAGCTGCGCGGTGAAACTGAACTCGCGCTCTTCAAGGCCGGAGATCTGGAGGACCTCGGGCACGTGGCGGTGCTTGAGGATGGAGTAGGCGGAGAAGTTCTCGGTGACCTCGCAAAAGCTGGTCTTGAGGCTGGGCTTACGCCCGGCGCCGCTGACGCCGCTCTTGGCATCGCAGATAACGCCGGCGGAGCGGTCGAGGATGCCGGCTTCTACGAGAGGGCGGACAGCCAGGTTGGCCGCGGTCGGGTAGCACCCGGGGTTGGCGATCAGGCGGGCCGCGGGGATGGCGGACCGGCAGAATTCGGGCAGGCCGTAAACGGCTTCGGCAAGCAGGGCCGGCTGAGTGTGAGGCTCTTTGTACCAGGCGGTGTAGTTTTCCGGGGTTCGGAGGCGGAAGGCGCCGCTCAGATCGATGACACGGGCGCCGGCGGAAAGCATGGCGGGCGTCAGTTCCATGGAGACGTCGGCGGCGGTGGCCAGGAAAACGACCGCAAGTTGATGCTGCTGAACGTCTTCGGGCGTGCAAGCGATGCGGACCGGCTGATGCGCGCGGCGAATGGGGGAGGTATGCGCGCCGTCCTCACGGTGCTCCATCAGGTACGGGGTGACGGAGGGATGGCGGGTCAGGATGCGGAGAAGCTCGGCGCCGCTATAGCCGCGGAAGCCTACGATGCCGACGTGCTGCATGTATAATTATTCGTCCTAATGAATAATATACCACGGCAACTGCCGCTACCAGGGGACGGGGGCCAGCCAGTCCAGTGGTCCTTCGCCGATCGGCGCTCCCGGAGGCGCATCGGGCGCAGGCATGAGACGCATGGGGTCGGCCGGACGATCGAGGAAGCGCTTGATGTCGGCAGCAAGGAGCTGGCGCTGGGCTTGCTCGGGTTCGTTTTGCACGGCCTCGCCGCGGAGGCGCGCGGCCAGCTTGCCGAGCTTGAAGGCGGCGATGGCGCGGACCTGGCTGTTCGGCGCGCCGGTGGCGAGCCACACCACGCGATCCACCAGGACGCGCTCTTCGGCGCGGCGGACTTCGGCTTCGTAGGGCGTCGCGGCGGAAGCGTCGAACGTCGCTTTGGTCAGGCGGTCGATGACTTCTTCCAGGCCAGGAAGCGCGGGGTCGACGGCGTGTTGGGCCACGATGCGGGCGGCGCGATCGAGTTGCAGAGTGAAGCCAATGGTCACGTCGGCGGCGACGGTAGCAGGGCTCAACGGGTCGAAGCCGTCGCCGGTGGTGCGCGGGAAGAGCTCGCGATGGCGGCCGAAACCGGGCGGGCGCGGAGGGATCGCCTCCAGCACCTGCCTGGGCACGACCAACTCCGCGGGCTTGAGGGTGGCTGCGAGAGAATCAAGGGCTTTGCGTTGATTGGCCGCGGTTTCCCATTTGACGGGGACGCGCTGATCGCCGCGCATGGCGTAAATGAAGTCCTGGCCACCGATCATGGATGCGGTCGATTCGACGGTATAGCGGTGGTACATGAAGATCGGAACCAGCGGCTCTTCGATGGTGGCCATGGGCGCGCCGTTGCGGATGGTGTGTTCACCGAGGCGGTTGAGCGCGGCGCGGCGAATCTTCATGATGCGGTTCAGCTCGTCGGCCTGATTGACGCCGTTCGACCACTGGTCCACGCGGGGATGGATGTCGGTGTCCTGGTTGGTCATGTAGCGCAGGTCCTTGGCCCAGGCGTCGTTGAGGATATTGGATAGCTGCGCGGCCTCGTCACCCTTCGGCAGCACGCGGTAGCCGTAATTGATGGCCACTTTGTCCCACTCGCCGATATGGGCGGGGTAGGCGGCGGAGATATCGACGGTGCCGTCTTCGCGCAGCTTTTCCTGCGGGTGCGGATAGTCCATCACGGAGATCCAGCCCTGCGAGCTGTCGTAGTAGTTGTGGCCGAGACCGAGCGTGTGACCCACTTCGTGCGCGGCGAGCTGGCGGATGCGGGCAAGGGCGGTCTGGTAGAGGAGCTCGGGTTTCTCGTTGCCGGTGGTGTAGGGTGAAAGCAGGCCTTCGAAGATGAGGTAGTCCTGGCGATCACGCAGGGAGCCGAGGGTGACGGTGGCCTTAATGATCTCGCCGGTGCGCGGATCGGCGACGGTGGCACCGGTGCTCCAGCCGCGGGTGGAGCGGTGTACCCAGTTGATCATGTTGTAGCGGATGTCCATGGGGTCGGCGCCGTCGGGGAGGACGGCGACCTGGAAGGCGTTGCGGAAGCCGGCGGCTTCGAAGGCCTGGTTCCACCAGCTCGCTCCCTCCAGCAGCGCCTTGCGGACGTCTTCGGGAGCTCCGGGATCGACCCAATAGCGGATGGGCTTTACAGCCTCGCTAATTTCGGCGGCGGGGTCCTTCTTCTCCAGGCGGTGGCGGCGGAGGTAGCGCTTCACCATGGGCTCGCCGATGGGCACGCTGTAATCGACGTAGGCGAGGCCGCCGTAGCCGGCGCGCGGATCGTCGTAGCGGGGCTGATAGTTGTCGTCTGGGAGCTCGACGAGCGAGTAGTGTTCGCGGAGGGTGACGGCGTCGGCGGTCGGCGTGACGGAGGCCACGGTGCCGGAGAAGAGGCCCCCGCCAAAGCCACCGCGCCCGCCGCGCCCGCCTGCTGCTGCGCCCGCGGCGCCCGCGATGATCGGCGTACTGACCACGATGGGCGGCGGGCCCTGGCTCGGACCGCCGCCGAAGCCGCCGCGGCCGGCCGGCTCATTGGTAAAGGTCACCGTGACTTCGATCTCGGTGTTTTTCGGGAAGGCTTTGGTTCGGGGCAAATAGACCGCGGTGCGCGTGCGGTCGACGCGATACGCCGCGGCGCCGACACCGCCGAGCGAGCCGGCTGCACCGTGGCCGTCGCGCAGGAAGAAATCGGTGGCGTCGACGAGCACGCGGCCGTTGCTCTCCGCGGCGACCGTGAACCCCCAGAGAATGCTCCTGGCAAAGGAATCCGCCACGCTGCGGCGCTCGGCGGCGTTGTCGCTGGAAGAACGGAAGGATTCGTTTCCCTGGATCAGCATAACGCGCGGCCCGACGCGCTGGAAGGAGACGACCTTGCCGCCGCCTTCCTGCCCGCGATCGAGCCCGATGTCATTCGAGCCCAGACCAGCGGCGAGACCGGTGGCATAGAGGAACTCGGTGTTGAAGCGCGGGATCTCCAGGAACAGGCTGCCAGTGCGCTCGTCCCAGTAGACCGGGAAATAGCCGTCCATCTTCTGCATACCGTTGGTGCGCTGCTCGATGGCGGGAATCTGCGCGGGCGGGTTGGAGCCGCCGCCTTGCCCGCGACCGCCTTGCTGTGCGCCGAGCATGCCCGCGAATGCCAGAGTTACAAGAATCGTATACGTAGTTGAGGTTCGAGACATCCAGCTCTCCCTTAGGAGTACATTGTAGTCATGTCGCGTCGCATTTCGCTGCTGGCGATATTCCTGCCGTTGGTCTGGGCGCAAGATTCATGGCAGCCGATGTTCGACGGCAAGACGCTGAAGGGCTGGAAGGAGACGCCGTTCGGCGGCCGGGGCACAGTGAAGATCGAAGACGGCACGATCATCCTGACGCCGGGCGCAGGAGCGATGACGGGCATCAACTGGACCGAGGAGTTTCCGAAGGCCAACTATGAAGTCCGCCTGGAGGCGGCGCGTCTTCAGGGCAACGACTTCTTCGCGGGCATCACGTTTCCCGTGTTCAAGAGTTTCTGTTCGTGGATCAACGGCGGCTGGAACGGCAGGGTGGTCGGCCTTTCGAGCCTGGATGGCTACGATGCTTCCGAGAACGAAACTTCGACGCGGTTCGACTTCGCGAAGGGCCGCTGGTACAGGCTGCGGCTGCGAGTGACGGACGAACAGATCGCGGCCTGGATCGACGATGAGATGGTGGTGGACTTCGCAGTCGGGACGCGGGAGATCGACTTGAGATACGGCGAGATCGAACTGTCGAAGCCGTTCGGCATCGCCGCGTACCGGACACAGGCGGGGCTGCGCAAGATCGAGTACCGCGTGCTGCAGTAGGCGCCGGGCGGACGACGAAAAACGATCGTCCGCCCCACACACACGCTAGAACGTGATCTTGGCGGCGAGCTGCAACGCGCGGGCGCCGACGCCCTCGGGCTGGTTCGTCTGCTTGAAGAGGTAGTTGGTGGTCGGAGTGAACACGCCGCGGCTGAACGTGTAGAGGTTGGTCTGGATGTTGGCGAAGTTCGCCCGGTTGGTCAGGTTGTAGAACTCGACCATCAGGCGAAGCCTGGCGCGCTCCTTGTAGAGCCGGATGTCGCGCGTGACGCGCAGGTCCACCGTGGCGAGGCCGGGGCCGGTGATGGTGTCGCGGCCGACCAGAGGCGCGCGGTCGTTGTTGGTGTTGGTGTCGTTGCCGGGATCGCCGGAGGTGGTCACGCTGAGGGCGCGGCCGGACTGCACCTGGGTGATGGAAGAGAGGTTCCATCCGGTGAGAATGGCTTTGGCCGCCGCGTTGTTCAGGCTGTTGGCGTAGTTCAGATCCCAGACGGCGGAGAAGACGAAGCGCTGGCGGATATCGTTTACGCTGGGGCCGCGATCCAGGTTGGGCAGGAGCGTGTCCTGCGCGACCTTGGCGTCATCGCCGGCGTTGCCGGACACGACGCTGGTCGCGTCGGGTGCGGTGTCGATGGCCTTGGACAGCGTGTACGAGGCGAGCAACTGGAAGTTCTGGCTGAAACGCTTGGTGACCTGCACGAATCCGCCGTGATAGATGCTGCCGGCGCCGCTATCGAAGATGCTGATGCGGCCGAACGCAGGGTTGGGGCGGAGGGGCGTGCCAAAGGCGCCGGGATGCCGCCAGTAATTGATGGCGTTGCCGTTGGCCAGAGTGCCGGCGGTAAGCTCGGACGGGTAGAGATTGACGTCGCGTGTGCGGGTCAGGTGTACGCCGTGGACGCCCAAATAACCGGCGGTGAGGGCGAAGCTGCCCCCGAGCGCGCGCTCGACCTGGAAGTTCCACTGCTGAAGACGCGGGGACTTATAGTTCGGATCGACCAGGTAGATATCCGGGACGGGAC
Organism: Verrucomicrobiia bacterium; assembly: GCA_035578025.1. Lineage (GTDB taxonomy): Bacteria > Acidobacteriota > Terriglobia > Bryobacterales > Bryobacteraceae > Solibacter. Next base: position 22,209 of record DATJYJ010000122.1, on the reverse strand, counting down.
CGTTGGCGGGAGGCGTGGTGAGGATCGCGGGGTAGACCGGGAAGTTCGAGGTGAGGGCGTAGGTTAGCACGTCGATGCCGTTCTGCAGGATGGCGGTGGAGAGCAGCAGGCCGGGAGTGCGTGCGTAGAAGATGCCATAGCCCGCGCGCACCACGGTCTTCTCGTCGTTGAAGGGCCGCCATGCCAGTCCGATGCGCGGACCGAAGTTCTTCTTGTCGGTGGGAATGCGGTTGGTGCGCCAGTTGGCGGCGAGCAACTGGGAGTTGCTGTTGAGCGTGGTGGGCTGGGCGTAACTGAAGTAGTCGTAGCGCAGCCCCAGGTTCAGGGTGAGGCGCGGGCTGACGCGCCAGTTGTCCTGCGCGAAGAAGGCGTACTCGTTGACGTTGGGACGGCTGATGGGCGGGTTGGTGGAGCCACCGGCGGCAAAGCCCTGGCGATACTGCGACGGCGTGCCGGCCAGGAAAGCGTCGTAGCTGGCGAAGACATAACCGCCGGCGAAGTAGCCGGGGAAGTAGTTTTCGACGCGCTCGAAGTTCAGGTCGGCACCGAATTTGAAGGCGTGCGTGCCCTCTTGCCAGGTCAGCGTGCTGACCGGCTGGTAAGTGTAGGCGTTGGTGTAGCGGGGGCTGAAATTGTTCTTGCCGAAGGTGACGCCGTTGGTGATGGCGACTTCGGGCCCGGTAGTATTGGCATAGCCGGGCTCGGCGTCGCCGACATAGTTGAAGCGGGTGTCCCAGACGAGGCGGGTGCCGATCACCTTGGTGTAGACGGCGGCGATGTTGTCGGTGTTGACCTCGTTGTTGCCGGTGTGCTCCAGCGCGCTGGTGGCGGAGTTGCTCTCGTAGTTGATGCCGGTGTAGCGGCTCATGTTGTAGCGGACACTGATGCGGTCGTTCTGGGTGACGGTCCAATCGGCTTTGGCAAGGAAGACGTTGTTGTTGAGGCCGAGGGGATACGGGGCGAGGTACTTGGAGAGCGCGGTGAGCGCGGCGCCGGTGGGCTGGATGTTGGGGACGATGATCTGGTTGCTGGTGTTGCGCTGTCCGTCGTAGCTGACGAAGAAGAAAACCTTGTCCTTGATAACCGGGCCGCCGAAGGTGCCGCCGAACTGGTTGAAGTGGTAGGACTGTTTTTTGGCACCGCTACGGTTGTTCACGAAGGTATTGGCGTTCATGCCCTTGTCGCGGTAGAACTCGAAGGCGGAGCCGTGAAACTGGTTGGTGCCGGAGCGGGTGACCACGTTGATGGCGCCGCCGCCGGCACGGCCGATTTCGGCGGGGTAGCCGACGGTGTTGACCTGGAATTCCTGGACCGCGTCCTGGCTGAAGGCGTAGGGGCGGAAGCCGGTGCGTCCGGTGGCCTGGCCGAAGAAGAGGTTGTTGGAGTCGGCGCCATCGACGAGTAGGGTATTCCATGTGCCGCGCTGGCCGGCGAAGGAGATATCGCCCTGGTTGCGGTTGTCGCGCACCACGCCCGGCGTGAGCATCGTGAAATCGATGAAGTTGCGGCCGTTCACGGGGAGGTTGGCAACGGCTTGGGCGGTGACCTGGGACGCGGCGGAAGTGCGGGTGGTCTCGACCACGCTGACTTCAGCTTCGACGCTGACGGTCTCCTGGGCGTTGCCCACCTCGAGTTTGATGTCGAGTGTGGCGGCTGCGCCGACCTGGAGTGGAACGGCGGTGCGCTTGGCGATCTTGAAGCCCTTGGCGTCGACGGTCATGTCGTAGTTTCCAACAGGTAGGCCGGAGAAGCGGTAGAGTCCCACATCGCTGGTGTCCGTGCTGCGCGTGAGGCCGGTGCCGGTGTTGGTGACAGTCACCCTTGCGGCGGGAACGGAAGCGCCGGAGGGATCGGTCACAGTTCCATTCAGTGAAGCGCCGCCGATTTCAGACTGGGCGAAGGCCAGCACAGCGGAAGAGAAGGCGCACAGGCACAGCTTTGCGGTTTGAGAATTCATAGACGTACCGGCTTACAGAGAGAGAAATGGTGTATGGCAGATCCCCGTTTCGACCCTTCAGGATAGGGATAGTGTAGCCGCTTCAGGCGATGGAGGGAAGTAAAAAGTACCTTGCGATTGTGTGACTTGGGACACAGAAAAAAAACTGACCGGCCGGAGCGCCTCGCGGTGGCTCCGGCCGGTCCTCGGCAGCGGCTCCACTCACGGATGCGCGCCTGGGCGCTGCGGTCCGTAGCGGAGACTCTCGCCGGCGCTGCCGGTCAGCTCTCTTCCTTTTTCTGACGATACGATCATACACCCTGAAGCGGAGGCGTGTGTCTGTTTTTAATGTGGGGAGGCGGCCTAAGTATAAAAAATTCCAATTCGCTCCATAGAAAGTTCCATCTTTGAGGGCCGTAAACCGGCGGGGGACAATAATCTCAACTATCCGCTACAAAGAGATCGGTCCCACGATGAAGCACCTCGCAAGAATTGGAGTGTTTACGCTGCTGGCTTCGCCCGCAGCCCTTCTGGCCCAATCCGTGCCGGATCTCCCCACAAGGATTGCCGCTGTGGAGGCGGCGGCCAAAAGCGCGCAGAGCGCGGGCGATAACGCCTGGATGCTGGTGTCGTCGGCACTGGTGCTGATGATGACGGCGCCGGGGCTGGCGTTGTTCTACGGCGGGCTGGTGCGGCGCAAGAACGTGCTGGGTACGATGATGCACAGCTTCATCCTGATGGCGGTGGTGACGGTGATCTGGGCGGTGGTGGGATACAGCCTGGCTTTCGGCGGATCTTCGCCATTTATCGGGAGTTTTCAGTTTGCGCTGCTGGACGGGGTTGGCGCGGCGCCGAACGGCGATTATGCGCCCACGATTCCGCAGAACACCTTCATGGTTTATCAATTGATGTTCGCGATCATCACTCCGGCGCTGATTTCGGGGGCGTTCGCGGAGCGGATCAAATTCAGCGCGATGCTGGTGTTCACGGTGCTGTGGAGCCTGATCGTGTACTTCCCGATGGCTCACATGGTATGGGGCAAGGGCGGGTTGCTGAACGCGTTCTCGGGCGGGAAAGTGGGCTGCTTCGATTTCGCCGGCGGGACTGTGGTGCACATCACCAGCGGAGTTTCGGCGCTGGTTTGCGCGCTATACCTGGGCAAACGCGTGGGGTACCCGCAGATGGCGATGAAGCCGCACAACCTGGTGATCAGCACGATCGGCGCGGGGCTCCTGTGGGTGGGCTGGTTCGGTTTCAACGCCGGCAGCGCGCTGGCGGCATCGGGGCTGGCGTCGAGCGCCTTCGTGGCGACCCACTTTGGCGCGGCGGCGGCGGCGCTGGCGTGGATGTTCGTGGAGTGGCTCGACGCGGGCAAGCCGAGCGTGCTGGGCGCGATCTCGGGCTGCGTGGCGGGGCTGGTGGCGATCACGCCGGCGAGCGGGTTCGTCAAGGCCTTCCCGGCGCTGCTGATCGGCGCGGCGGCAGGCGTAGTGTGTTACTTCATGGTGACGCGCGTAAAGCGCAAGTTCGGCTATGACGACGCGCTGGACGCTTTCGGCGTTCATGGTGCGGGCGGAACGCTGGGCGCGATCCTGACGGGAGTATTCGCGACCAACCTGATCAACGACGGCTTGAAGGATGCATCGGGCAAGGTATTGGCAATGGGACTGGTGGACGGCAACGCTTCGCAGGTGGGGAACCAGCTTGTGGGCTGCGTCATTGCGTGGGTGCTGGCGATCGTGGGCACGCTGATCATTTTGAAGATCGTGGATGCCACGATCGGCGTGCGGGTTACGAAGGAACAGGAGATCGAGGGGCTGGATACCAGCATGCACAACGAAGAGGGGTATATATTCGAGGCGTAGAAGCTGTCAGCCATCAGCTCTCAGCCTTCAGCTTGTCTGCCTCCGCCTTCGGAGGTGGAATTAAGCTGATAGCTGGAAGCTGATGGCTACCGGCTACTAGCTGACCGCTGAAAGCTCAATATGAAGAAGATTGAAGCCATTATCCAGCCGTTCAAGCTCGACGACGTCAAGGAAGCCCTGAAGGGTATCGGCATCGACGGGATGACTATCACCGAAGTGCGCGGGCATGGGCGCCAGAAGGGCCACAAGGAGGTGTACCGCGGGCAGGAGTACAATGTCGACCTGCTGCCCAAGGTGAAGCTCGAGCTGGTGGTGCCGTCGGGGCGTTTCGACGAGGTCATCAAGGTTCTCACGAGCGCCGCGCGGACCGGGAAGATCGGCGACGGCAAGATATTCGTCTTCGACGTGGCCGAAGCCATCCGGATCCGCAACGATGACCGCGGCGAATCTGCCCTCTGACGCCAACCTGGCGAACATCCAGCGGGAATTCCTGGCGACGGGCGATGCGCTGACCGCACTGGCCGAGCGAAGCGCGCATGTGGATCGGCATGTGCTGGATGCCGCGGCGCGATTCCTGCCCCCTACGGCGGCCGTGCTGGCGGTGGGCGGCTACGGGCGCCGGCAGTTATTTCCGTATTCCGATATCGACGTGCTGCTGTTGTTCGGCTCGGAGCGCGCGGCGGCGGACGCGAAGGAAGAGGTAGGCGGGTTTTTGCAGCACCTGTGGGACTTGGGGCTGCGTATGAGCCAATCGGTCCGGACGCCGGCGGAATGCACCGAGGTGCACAACGGCAATACGGAGCTGAACGTCAGCCTGCTGGACCAGCGCTTCCTGACGGGGGATCGCGGGTTGTACGCGGCAATGGCCGACAAGCTGCCGCGGTTCGTCCACGCCAATCGCGACGCGCTGGTTCGCAACCTGGCGCAATTAACGCGCGAGCGGCACGGCAAATACGCGGCGACCATCTACCACCTGGAGCCCAACGTCAAGGAGACTCCGGGAGGATTGCGCGATTACCAACTGGTGTGCTGGTTGCAGCAGTTACGGGAGGGCGCGGCCGATCCGGCGCCCGAGTTGCGCGAGGCATTCCGGTTCCTCGCGCGGCTGCGCACCTTTCTGCACTGCCAGAGCCGGCGGGACAACAACCAGCTCAGCTTCGACGCGCAGGACGCGTTCGCGGATCACTGGCGCGGGGAGGACGCGGCGCATTGGATGCGCGACTACTACCGGCATGCGCGAGGGGTGTACCGGGCGGCGTTGAGGTCGCTGGAAAAGGGCGAGGAGCAGTCGAGCTCGCTGTTTTCGCAGCTTCTGGACCGGCGGAGCAAGGCGTCAAGTGCGGATTTCAGCGTGCACCGGGAACGGATCCACTTCCGCGCGCCCCAGGGGCTGGACGTGGAGCCGGATCTGGTGCTGCGGTTGTTCGAGTTTGTGGCGCGGCATGGATATCGGCTGTCGGCCGAGGCGGAGCAGCGGATCGAGGCGCGCCAGGCGAAGATCCGCGATTATTTCCGGACGCCGATGGCGCGGTGGCCGGCAATTGCGGAGATCCTTTCCCAGCCTCACGCGCCGCTGGCTCTGCGCGCGATGCACGAGACGGGAGTGCTGGGGGCTTTGTTTCCCGAGCTGCAGGGCATCGAGTGCCTGGTGCTGCGCGACTTTTATCACCGCTACACCGTCGACGAGCACACGCTGGTGACGGTGCAGAATCTGTGGGGTCTGAAGACAGCGGGGGAAGGCCCGCACAAGGGGTTCTGCGATCTGTTCGCGGAGGTCAAGGACGCCGCGGTGCCGGCATTCGCGCTGCTGTTTCACGATTCGGGGAAAGGCGCGGCGGGAGACGGCCACGTAGACGGGTCGGTGCGGCTGGCGCAATCGGCGATGGCGCGCATCCTGGCGCCGGAGCAGGTGCGCCGCATGGTGGGTTTCCTGATCGAGCGGCACCTGGAGTTATCGGCGGCGATGCAATCGCGGGACGTATTCGATCCGCAGACGATCCGCGAGGTGGCGCACCGGGTGGAGACGGTGGAGCGGCTCAAGGCGTTGACGCTGGTCACGTACGCGGACATCAGCGCGGTGAATCCGGGCGCCATGACGGCGTGGCGCGCCGAGCAGCTCTGGCAGCTCTACCTCATGGTGTACAACGAGCTGACCCGGGAGCTGCAGGCGGAGCGGATCGAAAGCCTGCCGGCGGGGCCGCCCGAACGCGTGGCGTTTCTGCAGGGCTTCCCGATGCGGTACCTGCGCACGCACACGGAGAGCGAGATCAGCGAGCACATGGCTCTGGAAGCGCAGAGCCGCAAGAAGGGCGTGGCGGTGGAGATTCGCCGTCTGGAATCGGCGTGGCAATTGACGCTGGTGGCGGGCGACCGGCCAGGGCTGTTCGCAGCGGCAGCGGGGACGATCTCGAGCTTCGGGATGAACATTCTCAAGGCCGAGGCGTTCGCCAACCGGCAGGGGCTGGTGCTGGACATGTTCATGTTCGCGGACCCCTCGCGGACGCTGGACCTGAATCCCCCGGAGGTTGACCGGCTGCGCGCGACGCTGGAGAAGGTGCTGGCGGGGAAGGCGGACGTGAAGGAACTTCTGAAGAACCGTCCCAGGCCGGCGCCGCCGAGCCGGAAGGCGCGTATCCCGGCGCGGGTGCGCTTCGACGGCGACGCCAGCGACACGGCGACGCTGATCGAGATCGTGGCCGAGGATCGTCCGGGGCTGCTGTGCGACGTGGCGACGGCGATCACCTCGACGGACGGGAACATCGAGGTGGTGCTGATCGACACGCAGGCGCATAAGGCGATCGACGTGTTCTACGTGACGGCAAACGGGGCGAAGCTGAGCGAGGATCGGCAAACCCTGATGCGTGAGGCAGTGGAAAGCGCGCTAGCGGGATAAGCTCATCCAATCGGCGCGATATACTCGAAATCGATGGCTACTGTGACTGAGATTGGCAGCCTGATCTCCCGGCGACCTGACATCCGTGGAGGCCGTCCGTGCATCGCGGGAACCGGCGTCTCGGTTCGCAGAATCGCGCAGTGGCACAACATGGGCCTGATCCCAGAGGAGATTGCGCGCAAGTTCGGCCATTTGTCGCTGGCGCAGGTGCATGCCGCTCTCGCCTACTACCACGCGAACCAGGCGGAGGTCGATACGGACCTGGAAGACGAAGCACGCCAGACGGACTTCCTGGAAACGCAGCACCGGTCCTGATCACGACACGAGAACCAGATCAAGCTCTACATCGATGAAGATGCGATGGATGGAGACCTTGTGGCAGCCCTGCGTTTCCGGGGAGTCATGGCAATCACAGCTTTGGAGGCTGGTTTGATCGAGACGCCGGACGAGGAACAGTTGGCTCTTGCCGCCAACGCGAATATGCCCTCTACACATTTAATGTCGCCGATTTCTATCGGTTGCACGTTGAATGGATGAAGGCGGAGCGCGGCCACGCGGGAATGGTGCTGGCACCGCAGCAGCGGTTCACGGTTGGGGAACAACTGCGCCGCATTCTGCGTCTGAGGGCCGCCCTCAGCGCCTCGGCAATACGTAGCCGAGTCGAGTTTCTTTCCAATTGGGGCTGATGGAGGGGACGCGGGCCAATACCCTAAGTCCAGAAATGTGGGGATCCACATTTCTCGACATATGGCGAGCAGATAGTACTGGCATTCGCCGCGTCAACGTGAATTGCCTGCACATTACCCGTCGCGCCGCCTGCGAGAATACCACCCGTCAGGACCTATGCGTCCTCTGTTGTATCTCCCAGTCTTTTCCGCTTACCTGGCGGCGCAGACAGCATTCCCTAAAGATCCCGTACAGCTTCTTCGGGATTTGCGCAATGCGATCCAGGGCGATTCTCTTGCCGCTGCTGCGGAAATAGCAGGTAGACTCGATCATGCCGTTCAGGAGCGATACAGCGCCTGGTTGATCAGAGACGCAGATCAACGGATCGAGGAGGCTCTCGCGTGGCTGCCTGGGGACACCGAAAGTGTTGGGTGAATCGCGAGCCTTTCACGATTAGTTTGGTTCAAAACAAGCGTATTCACGCAGCCGGCAGCGGGGACCTTCGGCACGCAGCCGCGCAACAACCTTCGCAATCCGCCGTTCTGGGCCGCGGACGCCAGCCTGCGCAAGAATTTTCCGATAGTCGAGCGGCTGACTATGCAGTTTCGGTTCGATGTATTCGATTTTCTGAACCATCCGAACTGGGGTTCGCCAAACTCGACGCCTACCAGCGGGGCGTTCGGCACCATCACCGGGAAGACCAACGACGACCGGCAATTGCAACTGGCGCTGAAGATGATCTTCTGAAGAGTTGGAGCCACGGATAGACCCGGGCGGCCGTTCCGGAAGACGGTTTCATCGTCACAGACGTCGGCTGGAACAAGAACGGCGTGGGCCAGCAATTCCCCAGTACGGGCGAACGAGCGCGACTGGGAGGCGGGCGTATTGGCGGCCGGACAGCTCAGTGGTTACAGCTTGAAGGGTGCACAAGCCCGGATCATTCCGACGATCAGGCCGGCGCACCTGTACCGTGGAAGGGCAGGCAACCAGTCGAGGCCGGCGTTATCGGACTGTGAAGCTGTGCTGCCCGGCAGGCACGCTCAACCGGACGAGGGTCCCATCCGGCCGGGCGACGGTAGCTGTGGCCGCCTGCGGAGCAACGACGGTGAGTTCGACAGCGCCGGCCTCATGCTCCGCGGCAAAGCTGACGGACTTGTCGCAGGCAAACAGAACGCGGCCGCCATGTTTCAATGTCGTCACCGATTCGGCGGCCAGGAGCGCGTTTCCCCCCGGCGCCTGCCGCGCCATCCAGAATGCGGCATCGCACGACCAGCCTTCAAAAGAGGACTCCTGGCGCGCCGCACCTTTGCGGAGCATCACGATGTCCCGGCGGTCCCCGGCGATTTCGAAACCTGCCCAGCCTTCGACGTCGATGGGCCGGGCTGCCGCCACGACCTTGCGGGCATCCGATTCCGTGCGCGCCGGCACCAGAATCACCAGGAAACGCGCCGCCGCCGACGGGCGGCCGGTGCTGAATTCGAGGATTGCGGGGTTCTGGGGCGGCTCGGCAGGCGCCGAGGGATTGAACACCGCGGACGGAATATGGCCGCTTTCGACGTGCGCCGCGGCGCCGGCCGGCAACACCGCGCGGACGGCGAGCGCCGCCTTCGCGCCCGCATACCACGCCGTGTCCCCTTCCGACTTCACCGACGCCTTGTCGGGCAGGTGCAGCAGCCATTCGAACTGCGCGGGTGATCGATTTGCCGCAAGGTCGTCCGAGACCACTATGTAGTCCGACCCCACCATGAGGATCCGGCGCTGATAAGTCTTCAGGCGGCCGCGATAGACCGGCTCCAACTGACTCGCGACCATGTCCACGCCGCGGCTCGTCAGCACACCGGTGATACGGGGATATTGGTGCAGCGCCGGGAATCGCAGCGTGTCCGCGACTTCCTGGCTGGCGGGATCGCGGTCCACCAGCACCGTGTTGTGGCCGACGGCCTGTTTGAAAAAGCTGTCGTAGTAGGGATCCTGATAGTAATTCGCGTAGCCGGCTTCGCGAACCAGGTTCTCGCCGAACGCTCGCAACAGGAACGATCCCTGGTCGGCATGATTGTGATTGAAGTTCGGCCCCGCGCGGAAGAGCAGGACGGCGTCATCCTCGCTCCACCCTGTCCGAAAGACCACGTTGCCCTTCTGCGCGAAGTAGCGCGAGCCCGGCGCCGTGGGAGGCTGCGAAGGAATCGAGAAATCGGCGAATAGGAAGTCCAGCAGCGAGCTGTGCGGAAAGCGTTGGTAGAGCCACGCGAACACGGGGTCGCGCGACCGCGAGACGACCGGCGCCATGCTATGGCCGGAGGGAGGATGCGAGTCGCCCGTGTCCAGGCTGCCGCTTACCGGCTGGGCGAGAGTGGAGAGCGGATACCAGAGGGAGTCCTTCACGTGAGAACGGTCCCAGAGGTCGATACCGAACGCGCGCTCGACTGCCGTGAGGGCAGGGCCGGTGGTTTCCAGGTCGAACTCCTGGTAGCTGATGCCTTCTCCGTAGCTGCCATCTTCCAGGTAGCCGGCGGCGAGATGGTCTTCGAACTTGCGCAACAGGCCGTTGACGTAGAGCGGAAGGTCGTCGTCGGCGCCGTCGTCCCAGATGGCCGCAGCGGCCACCAGCCCGCCGCCCACTGTGTGGCCCAGCCAGTTGCTGGTGTTGGCCAGCAGCCGGTTGTCCTGAACGTACTCGCGGTAGGTTGCGGCGATGCCGTACTCGCGAAGCGCGCCGCGCACGAGGGTGCGGTCGGCCGGCGCGAGGCGATCAAATAAGAGGTCGTAGGCCAGCGCCGTTTTGGCCGCAAGCTGTCCCGCGGGATAGTAGGTGTGCTGTCCGTGCGCCGGGAACCAGGGCGGCGCCCAGGCATTCCAGCGCGCAATCTCCAGCAACGCCGCGATGGCCGCGTCGCGGGACCCGGGGTCGCCCGTCAGGTAAGCATCCAGGGCATTCAGTTCGACGCACTGGCTCGCGGGGGTGACGATATCGAAATACGCGGGCAGGGTCGGGAGAAGGTGGACGCGGTCCAGCAGCGCGAGGATTGCCGGCGCCTGGGAGAAGTCGCGATGTTGCCGCGCTGCGCGCGCGCGTTCGCGCAGAGCGCGCCAGATCGGTTCGTAGCGCGGGTCGGCGGTGCGGGCGATCAGCCGCTCGCGGTCCGCCGGTCCGAAGTAGAGCCGCGGATGCGCCGCAGGCTGCGCGGAACGGAGCAGGATGCGGATGCGCGTCGAGACGGTGGTTCCGTTCGCGGCAACTCCGCGCACGAGGAGCGTCGCGACGCCTGGGGCGGCGGCGCTGACGACGGCGTCGCCCGACCAGACGCGGCCGCCCCCCGATAACACCTGCGTGCCGAGCGTGCGGCCGCGCTGGTCCTCGATCACGCACTCCGCGCGGCTCAGGGGCAGCGGCGCAGTCGCTTCCACGTGCAGAGGCCGGCCCGTCTCCCACACGTCCCGGCTGAACAACTCCGGCCAATGGGCGATCGAGACGGAGCGCGGGCTGGCGACCTCGAAACGCAAGTCTCGCGCGGCTTCCAGCGCGAGATTCCCGATGAGAAGGCGATAGATCAGGTCGGGATTGGCGTGCTTCAGATTCGCCACCACAAACAACGCGGCGATGCCGGTGTGCGCGGGAGCGCCGTGCAGCGCGGGATCCACCAGTTTCGCGAGCGAAATCCGGACTGCGTGCCAGCCTCTGGCGCTGTTGACCGGAACGTTGGCCGCGTAGCGCCTGCCATCGGAACCGGCAATCCCGATTTCGATTTCGTCCTCCGGGTTGGCGGATTCGAGCCGGTAGGTCAACGCGACAACGCCCGCCCCGGAGGTTGCCAGATCGAGAGCGCGGATGAACCCGAAGCGCTCGGGGCCGGCGCGCACCGGCTTCACCACGCGCATGAGGGCGCGTCCGTTGGGAGGCTCGAATTCCGTGGTCGGGGAGAGCGAGGGATCGTACCCGATATCCTGCACCGGAGGGTAACTGGCGAACTGGGCCAGGCCCACGCCCCGAAAATCCTCTCTCCAGACATACGGGGATACGGCGTGCGTCGATGAATCGGCGGCCCATGCCGGGAGCGCGAGCAACGCAATGAGCACGGCGGCTTCAACGCGCATCGCCAACTCTCCGAAGGGCCTGGAGCGTCCGCTTGTGCAGCACGTGGAACCCGCCGCCGACGGCCACCAGGACGAGGCCGGCGACCAGGTTGATGGCGCGTCCCAAACCCGCAGCCTGCACGGCGGCGGCGCCCCACAGCATGACGCCGGCAGCGAGGGTGATCCAGCCCATTACACCGAACGGCGAAAAGGCGTCGCCGGGTGCATCGCGGCCGTCGCGGTCGATGGGCGTCTCGAGGCGTTCGAAGAATTTCGCGATCCGCGCGTCCTCTTCGGGCCGCCTCTTCGCCAGCACCGTGACCAGGATCATGGCGCCCAATGTGGCTCCGAAACTGGTGAGGATGCTGATGGCCTCGTAGTCGTAGCGCAGCCAGTCCGGGTCGATGCCCGGCCGTTTGGAGAGCAGCAGCAGCTTGTAAAGGAACAGGCCGAAGCCCGTGATGAAGCCGCCGGCCATTCCGGCGGCGGCCCCGCGAGACGTGATGCGCCGGTTCAGGAGGCCGGCCAGCATGGGAATCAGCATCGGCCCGACGAACAGGCCGAACAGCGTCACCATGATCTCGAACAGCCCCTTGGCCGCCGTGCCGACGAGGTAGACGCCGGTGCCCACCGTGATCGAGCCGACCAGCAGCGTGGCCAGCCGCCCCACAACCACCAGGCGCCGGTCGCTCGCGGCCGGGTTGAGCAGGCGATGGTAGATGTCCTGAGTGAGGACGCTCGCCATGACGTTGTAGTCGGCGCTCAACGTCGACATGGTAGCGGAGAACATGGCCGCGATCATCAGTCCCATCAGGCCCGGCGGGAGAAAGCGAAGGGCGAGCGCCGCATAGGTGTATTGCGGGGAGTTGGGCGGCGTCATCAACTCGGGCATCAAGCTCCGCGCGGCCATGGCCGGCAGAACAAACAGAGGAGGCCCGGCGATCTTCAAAACCACGGCCAGCAGACCCGCCTTGCGGGCAGCACGTTCGTCGCGCACCGAATAGAATTTCTGCGCGAAGGCCCAGTTGCCGTTGTAGCTGAGCTGCACCAGGAGATAGAAGGCCAGAACGTAGAGCAGCGAAAAGGGCGCGTGCACCGGCGTGAAGAAGCCGGCGGGAGCGCCGTGGAAGAAGGCCGCAAACGATCCCACCCGCACCAGCACCAGCGGAAAGAGCACGGCCACACCCAGGGTCAGGATGATGAACTGGATGTAATCGGTGACCACGACGGCCCAGAGCCCGCCCATGAAGGTATACAGCACCATCACGATCCCGCTGGTGACGACGCTCATCTTCAGGTCGTATCCCAGGCCCGCCGACACGAAGATGCCGGTCGCGTAGATCTTGAGCCCGTCGTCGATCAGCCGCAAGGGCAGCCCCGCCCATGCCATCAACTGGCGAATCAGCGTGCTGTAGCGGGCTTCCAGGAACTCTACGGGACTGATGATGCGGGCGCGGCGCCATCGGCCCGCCAGATAGAACGCGCCCACCAGCATGGCGGCCGCGGAACTCCAGAGGAGCGTGATGGCCACCAGGCCGTAGCGGTAGGCCATCTCGCAATATGCCACGAAGGTGAAGGCGCTGAACGCGGTCAGGTAAAAGGAAACGCCCGCCAGCCACCAGGGGATGTTGTGGCCGCCGGCGAACAGGTCGCGCGCGCGGCGCATGCGCTTCCAGAAATAGGCGCCGATGAACGCCAACAGCACGAAGTAACCGACGATGACGACGTGATCGGCGGGATGGAGCGCCTTCGGCATGCGGAGTGGACGAGGTCAGGCGGACATGGGAGCCGGTTGCGCGACAGGGACAACCCGCGCGCTCTCGAGCGAGCGCGAAATGGCATCCAGCACGGCGGTGACCTGCCGCCCGTCGAACGCGGTCACGCGAGGCTGGGTTTCGTTGACGATCGAGTCGATGAAATCGTTCAGGCAGTCCGGAAAGGCGCCGCGGAGTTTCCCGAACACCTCGTGGTTCAGGAAGACCTTGGGATAGCTGAACCGTTCGGGCGTGCTCATCTCGATCGACTCCCGTTTGCGATCGAAGTGCAGATGGCCCGATGTGCCGAGCACTTCCACAAAGGAATCCACGATGGTGGGAAAGGTGTTGGGATAGATCCAGGCGGATTCGAAGGTGGCGAAGGCGCCGCTGGCGAATTTCACCTGGGCCTGGATTACGTCGTAGGTATCGATGCCGCGCGCCGCCAGCACGCCCTTCGAACCGTAGGCGTGCGCCTCCACCGGCTCACTGCCGAAGAACCAGCGCATCAGGTCGATGTCGTGGGCACCGAGGAAGTGAACCGGCGTGGAGCGCGATGCCCATTTGAGCATTTCGGTGGAGACCCAGATGGTGTCGTTCTTGCGCGCATAGCCCGCCACGGGTGGCCCGATGACCCCGGCGCGAATCGAGGCGTGGCCGTGGTTATAGGAAGGCAGCCAGCGGTGATTGAAAGCCACCTGCAGCTTCTGCCGCGGACGGCTGCGGCTCAGTTCGAGCAGACGGTCGGCTTCGCCGAGGTCCGTGGTGAACGGCTTTTCGCAGAGCACGTGTTTGCCGGCTTCGAGCGCGGCCTTCACGGCCGCGTAGTGGGCGAAATCGGGCGTGGCGACACAGACGGCATCGACCGCGCCGGCGTCGAGCATTTGGCCGATGTCCGCGTAGCGGCCGGCGACCGCGTACTTGTTCCCGAACTCCTCCACACGCTCCGGCTTCGGGTCCGCGACGGCGGTGACCTCGGCCAGGGGATGGGCCTGGTAGATACGCGTGTACTGGTCGCCCATGGTCCCGAGGCCGACCACTCCAACCCGTACCCTGTCGCTCATGGAATCAACCTCCGTTCGAGTTGCGCGATCGCTTCCAGCAGGCGGCCGGCGTGGGCGGCGTCGCACATCGAGGAGACGACCTCGTAGCCACCCTGCGGATAGGCGTCCGGGGATGGCAGATAGCCGTAATAGCCGTTGGCGAGTCCGACCACGAATAGCGGGTGGCGCGCGGACTGCCTGGCGCGAAGGGCGACCTCCACAAACAGCTCACCCGGCACCGCGACGAACAAGGCATCCGCGATGCGAATGCCCTGCAGGCCGACCGGCAGCAGGCCATCCGCAAACCGGACAGTCTCGCGAGCGTAATAGTGAGCGATGGAGCTGTAGAGCAGTTCCGAGCGCGCCTGGCGGAGCGCGAGCGAGTCGCCGGCCTCTTCCAAACGCTGTACGCGGTCCTCCGCTTCTTTCAGCGCCCTGGCGGTTTCTGCCGCGTCCGGGTAGTGCTTCAGCGGCAGCTTGACCGGGAGGGTGGCGGCGCTCAATGCCACCGCGTCGCTGGTTTCGATATGGTCCAGTGCCGCCCACGCAGCGTCCGCCAACCTCGAGCCCAGCTCGGCCGCGTGCTCGAAAGTCCGCCCCGGTGCGATCACGCCGATGGCGCTCAACTCGGAAGAGTGGCCCATGCTGATATCGCCCTGGGCCCCGTTGGTGTACATGGCGAAGCTGCCCGGCCCGGCCTGCGCTTCGATGCGCGCCACCGCCATGTTCGGAAAATCTCCGGTGGCGAGAAGATTGTCGGGCCCGAGCACGGTGGGGTGGCAGGCGTAGTTGATCAGGACGCCGCGCATTTTTCCCGATTCATCCGCCACCTTGACGATGGCGACCTCTTCGTCCACGGGACTGCCGGTGGCGGTGCGGCGGTTGACGCCGACGCCCGTGACGCGACCCACACCGACGCCTATCCGCGCGCCGGCACGGTGCTGCCAGGCGCTTGCCGCGGCGTCCTCGATCGCGCGCGCGAGGCGATCCATGTACTGCGCGTCCACGGTTTCTTCCGGATTGAAGAAGGTGCGAATCGTGACGGGGGCGGCGTGAGTATGGGTGCAGGCGACCATCACGCTGCCCGAGTCGACGGGCAGCCGTCGCGCGATGGAGGCGCGGAGATGGTCCACGAATTCGGCAGAGAGCGCCAGCACATCGACGCTTACGAGGATGACCGGCGCGGCGCCGTTGTCCATGGCCAGTGCCCTGGCGTAGAGGTCGTCATGGACTCCGGTGCACGCGCCCTTGCGGGCGGCAAATCCCGCCAACCATGCGCCCGGAGACGGTGTGATGCAAGTCTTGCCGAATCCGGCTTTGAGCAATTCGTTTCTCCGCGCAGATCAGGATACCAGAGAATCCTGGAGGCCCGAATCTGAAAATAGTACACTGAGGGGCGAGCCGGGAGCAGGTTCTCGTCAGGAGCAATCGATGGCAACTCTTGCGATGCTGGGTGGGCAGCCGATCCGGCGTAAGCCCTTCGCCAGGTGGCCGGTTTTCGATGCGGCCGAACAACAAGCCCTGCTGGAAGTTCTACACAGCGGCGTCTGGGGCGGGTACAGCCCGAAGGTCGCGGAGCTGGAGCGCCGGTTCGCCGCGTTCCACGAGGCGCGATTCGGCATCGCGATGGCAAATGGCACCTTGTCCCTGGAGGCAGCGCTGGCGGCGGCGGGCGTCGGAGCCGGCGACGAAGTGATCGTTCCTCCCATCACATTCATCGCCACGGCATCGGCGGTCCTGCGCGCAGGGGCCGTGCCCGTGTTCGCAGATATCGACGCGGCGACGTTCTGTCTTTCTCCCCAGCGCCTGGCAGAGGCGATCACGCCGCGGACGCGTGCGGTGATCCCGGTCCACTTCGCCGGTCATGTGGCGGACCTCGACGCGATTCTCGAAACCGCGGCGCAGCGCCGGCTCACGGTGATCGAAGACGCGGCGCACGCGCACGGCGGGAGCTGGCGCGGAAGAAAGGTCGGTGGCATCGGACACTTCGGCAGTTTCAGCTTCCAGCAATCGAAGAACATGACCTCCGGGGAGGGCGGCATGCTGCTGACGAACGATGCGGAGCTGGCCGAGGGCGCGCGGTCGGTCTGCAATCAGGGGCGGCGCACGGGTGGAGCGTGGTACGAACACGTGCGCCTGGGCAGCAACTATCGGCTGACCGGCTGGCAGGCAGCCGTGCTGGGAGCGCAGTTCGACCGGCTGCCGGCTCAACTGGAGAAGCGGGCGCGCAATGCCGAAAGGCTCACAGCGCTCTTGCGCGGCTCCGCAGTGCTCGATCCGCCGGCGGTGGATCCACGCGTCACGGCGCACGGTTTTCATCTGTACGTTCTCAGGATGAAGGCCGGCGCGATTCCCGGGCTGACCGTCGATCTGTTCCTGCAGGCGCTGGCGGCCGAGGGCATTCCCGGCGCCGGCAGGTATCCACAGCCGATTTACGCCAACCGGATGTTTGCGGACTGTCCGTACCGCCGCGGCGAGTGCCCCGAGGCCGAGCGGTTCTGCCGCGAGTGCTTCTGGGTATCGCAGGAGATCCTGCTGGCGGAGGAGGCGGATCTGGAGGACTTTGTGCGGGCGGTGGAGAAGATCCGCGGTGCGGCCGGCGAACTCATCCTCGCGGCCGTCGCGAGGAGCGACTCGTGAGAAGGCGAGCATTCCTGGGCGCGGCGGCGATGCTCCCCGCGCCGGTTGCCGCGCAGCAGAAGCCGAATGAAACTGCCGGCGCGGCTCCGCTGGCACTCGCACAACTTCGCGATCAATACCGCTACGACCTGTTCGAAGATTTCCTGCCGTTCATGGACAAGTACGTCATCGACCGGAAGCGCGGCGGGTTTCTGTGCAATACGGATCGCGACGGCCGCAATCTCAGCGACACGAAGACCACATGGTACGAAGGCCGCGGCATCTGGGTCTATTCGTTCCTCTACAACCATCTCTCCAGACAGAAAGAGCACCTGGAGGTGGCGCGAAAATCGGTCGAGTTTATTCTGGCCCGCCGGCCCGACGGTAACGACACCCTCTGGCCGGCGAGTTTCACGGGCGACGGCAAGCCTCTGGGACCGCCCGCGACCGAGATCTACGGCGACCTCTTTGTCGCGGAAGGCCTCGCCGAATATGCGAGAGCTACCGCAGAGCGCCGTTATTGGGATATCGCCAAAGAACTCGTGCTGAAGTGCATGCGGATCTACGACCGCCCGGACTACGCGCCCAAAATCGTGGCCAGCTATAGCGGCCCGGCGGCGACGCCATTCCCCGGCGCACGGATTCAGGGAGTGTCGATGGTGCTGATCCGCACGCTCGGCCCCATGCTGGACCAACGCGCCGATGGCGCGCTTCAGGCGCTGCTGGACAACGCCATCGACGCGGTGATGAACCGGCACTACAATCCCGAATTCGACCTGAATAACGAGCTGCTGGAGCACGATTACTCGCGCCCGCGCGGGGATCTCGCGCAATTCGTCTACACCGGGCATTCCATCGAGACGCTGTGGATGATCGCGTTCGAGGCCGTGAGGACCGGGAACAAGAGCCTCTTCGAGCGCGCGATGGAGCGCTTCCGCCGCCACGTCGAGGTCGCGTGGGACGAGGTGTACGGTGGTGTATTCCGGAGCCTGAATCACGTGGAGAGGAACCTTTGGGCCGTGGACAAGGTGCTGTGGGAGCAGGAAGAGGTCCTGATCGGGTCGCTGTTGGCGTTCGAGCATACAGGCGCTCCCTGGTCCGCCCAGATATTTTCCAGGATGAACTCGTACGTCCGCGCCAAATACCCGCTGCGTCCGCACGGCTATTCCCTTTGGATCACCAGCGCCGATCGCAAAGTGACTTTCGAGCCCCACGCCACGCGCGTCGAGAACTATCATCACCCGCGACACCTGATGTTGAATCTTCTGGCTCTGGACCGTATGATCGCTCGCGGCGGAAAACCGTCGGGCGCGTTCGGGCGCTGAACGAATTTCGTATCGCAATCTCTCAGCGAACTAAGAAATCTACGGACGCGGCTACCATTTCCGAGCCGGTCCGCCGGTGGCTGCTCTTCGGTCGTCCAAAGCCATTCGGCCGAGTGTCGCCAGGACCTGATCGGCTGACACGCGGATGTCCTGCTCTCCCTGCCTGAACCAGAAATGAAAGACCACATCGAGAACGGCGAGGGTGAGGTCTGTCAGGACGCCTGCAGAGAGATCGCGAAAAGATCCGCCCCGCGAAGCGAATGCCGCCTCGACGCGTTTCCGCAACTCCGGCGTTCGCGAATTCAGTGCTTCTTTGGCAGCGGGATACTTCGCCACGATCTGCATCACCTTGCGCGTGTGGGAAAGCGCCGTGCATTGCTGCGCGACCTGAAGTATGGCGTGGCGGATCACTTCCGAAACCGAACTTCCCGATGGGCAAGCTCGTATCGCTTCGCTGAGAAACGTGCCGTAGTCGATGATCCCAGAGGCCATCAAGTCGCTCTTCGACGAGAAGTAGCGGAAGAACGAACGTCTCGAAATACCGGCCCTGTCCGCGATTTCGTCGACCGTTGTTTCGTCGTAGCCTTTCTCGGCGAAAAGATCGGTGGCCGCATCCCAGATGACGGATTTGACCAACAGGTGCTTGCGTTCCTGAAGGGAGGGCGGAACGCCCGCGGCAAGAGATGGGGAGCTTGAAGACCTTCCAGACGTTGCCCGTCGCACGGCTTATAGTGTAGCACTATTACGCTATAAAGTACACTCTGATGTTGACAATGGCACTATGGTGCCACTATACTTTGTTCATTGGCCGTTTACGCCATTCAACAGAGAAAGGCAGACCTATGAAAAAGTCTCTACTCTACGTCCTGGCAATTCTTTTGGGTGCAATTCCCGCTCTGGCTGACGATGCAGTCAGCGGCAAGTGGCAGATCCACCAAAGCATCGTCGGCAACGAAAGTGACCTGTCCTGCACCTTCACTCAGACCGGCGACGATCTGACAGGCACCTGCGACATCCCCGCGGGCGCCGTGAAGGTCAGCGGGAAAGTGTCCGAGAAGAAAGTCACGTGGACGGTCCAGTCCGAATACAACGGCTCGCCCCTCACCCTGAAGTATTCCGGGACGATGGCATCGGCCACGAAGATGACCGGGAGCGTGAGCGTCGATCCGTACGGGGTCGAAGGCGAGTTCTCGGCTGCCCAGGCAAAGTAGGTCTGCACTCGACTGCACGCGTGGCGATCGCGCGGCACCGCGATGGAGGTTCAGCATGCTCGTCAAAGGCGCGTGGAGCATAGGCCTGAGAAAGGCTTCATCATGACGGGACAAACGGGCAGACGCGGGATGGCACCTCCAAGCCGGGCCGTGGACGCGCTTCTGATTGCGCTGACAATGGTTCCGGTGGCCCACGCTCAGCCGGTTTCACTGTCCCCGGCGACGATGCCGCGCATCGGGGCCGTCGATGAACGCTTCCAGTCGTTCAACACCGAGATGCTGGAAGTGACGGGCGGCCGTTTCTGGAAGCCGTACAAAGCCTACCCCGCGGGCGCAAAGCCTGCGCCGATGAGCTCGGACCTGTACGAATACAGGCCGCCGGCCGATCTCACCAAGCCACGCCTGCGCAAGCTGGCGGCGGCTCTCGGCCCCTTTTACCTGCGGGTCAGCGGAACCTGGGCGAACAGCACCTACTTCCAGGACACGGACGCGGCCGCTCCCGCGACGCCGCCAAAGGGCTTCAACGCCGTGCTCACGCGCCGGCAGTGGAAGGGCGTGGTCGATTTCGCGCGCGCGGTGAAAGCGGACCTGATGATCTCGGTCGCGATCAGCGACGGCACGCGCGATGACAAGGGCGTGTGGACGCCGGAGCAGGCACGGGCACTGTTCGCTTACACGAAGTCGATCGGAGGCCGGATCGCCGCCGTCGAATTCATGAACGAGCCGGACGTTGCGAACCATGGCGAGGCGCCGAAGGGCTATGATGCCGCCGCATACGGCCGGGATATTGCGGTCTTTCGCCCCTTCCTGAGGCAAATGGCGCCCGATGCCCTGTTCGCAGGACCTGGGTCGGTGATGGAAGGCGGCAAGGTCAAGATCTCTATCCAGCCGGAGCTCGTCACCGAGAAACTGCTGCAGGCGACCGGACCGGTGTACGACGTCTTCTCTTACCACCTCTACGCCGCCCTCTCGCAGCGCTGCGGCGGCGCAATGCCGGGACTCGGAACCACCAGTGCCGCGGCGCTCTCTGAAGACTGGCTGTCGCGTCCCGAAACGATCCACTCGTACTACGCCGGACTCCGGGACCGGTACGAGCCGGGGAAGCCGATTTGGCTTACCGAGACGGCGGAGACAGGGTGCGGCGGCGATCCATGGTCCTCGACGTACGTGGATACATTCCGGTACCTGAACCAGCACGCACGCCTGGCACAGAAGGGAGTGCAAACGATCGCTCACAACACTCTCTCGGCCAGCGACTACGCGCTGCTCGACGAAGACACGCTCGACCCTCGTCCGAACTACTGGGCCGCGCTCCTCTGGCGGCGGCTTATGGGGCCAGTCGTTCTCAGCCCCGGTGCAGCGGCCGGAGGCGGCTTGTACCTCTATTCGCAATGCATGCCGGAAGGCCACGGAAGGGTGACGGTGCTGGCGATCAACGCGGGTCCGTCGGCACGGGAGTTGAACACACCTCTTCCTGGCGCGCGCTACACGCTAACTGCCAAGGAACTCGAGAGCGAAGGGGTCGAACTCAACGGACACCTCCTGAAAGCCGGCCCTGACGGTTCGCTCCCCTCCATCCAGGGGATGGCGTTCGGGGCGGGCAGCCTCGCCCTGCCGGCGACGAGCAGCACCTTTCTGACGTTTGCGCAGGCGGGCAACAAAGCCTGCCAATGAGGCTGTGCCCATCGCGTTGGCTCCGATTTTGATGTAGTTCTTGGGCTTGATTTCGCCGGTAGCGCCGACGATGCTGGTGAGGTTGCGCCGCATGACCGGCCCGGACTGCACCTCGGTACCGGGCGCGGCTTCTGGCCGACGAGAACTTTCCGCGCCGGCCCTGGAGGCGCTGAGGCGGGCGGGGTGGGCGGTGCTCTCGGTCGCTGAGAATGTCCCGGGGTCTCAGACGAGGAGGTCGCTGCGCTCTGCGCAGACCAGCAGTGCGTCCTTCTTACGTTCGATGAGGATTTCGGCGAGCGGATCTTCCGTCGCGGACGACCAGCGGGAACCGGGGTCTTCCTGTTCCGCATCACACCGGAGTCCCCTCAGGACGTGGCAGACGTTGCCTGGGCACTGGTCCGGCCCGGATTCGGCGCGCTATTCCCCCGAATTCGGAACGCCGAGCAGGCAGTTGGAACGCGGACGGCAGTTGGCTAATTTCCCGCTATTCCCCGGGCGCGCCTTGCGCCTCTCCGCCGCCGAAGGATTGGAGCGCCAGATAGCTCGGGCCGAACCGCTTGATGTTGTCCCGCTGCTTCTCGAACTGATCGAAGTGGCTCTCTTCGTCCTTGACTACCTGCTCGAAGATCTGCTTGGAAGCTGAGTCGGCATTCTCCCCGCATGCGATCGCCGCCCGGTTGTAGGCCTCGGCGCCCTCCTCTTCCATGGCCATCGCTTTGGCCAGCATCACTTCGGGTTCGCCGATCTTCTGGACCGGGCCGGCCGCGGTCATCTCGACGTCACCCTTCAGAAAAAGAATGCGCTCGGCGAACAGCTCAACGTGTCCCATCTCCATGATGGCAATCCGCTTAAAGAGTCCGGCGAGGGGGCCAAATCCCTGGTCGGCCAGGTGGAAATGAAAGTACATATATTGATGAACCGCCTGCAATTCGTCGGCGACGGCCTGGTTCAACAGGGTAATAGTTTTCGACTTATCCATATCTCAATCTCCGCTTTTCCGACGCTAACACACCGACACCGGTGCCGGTTACTCCTGTAACGAAGAAAAAAATGCACCGCTCGCCCGCGGCACGAATCGCTACGGCGACAAATCTCGGAGGCCGCGCGACGCCGGGACTTCGCCGGGGCGTGCTGAAGCAGGTGTGTGCTGAC
>DATJYJ010000121.1:0-7954 GCA_035578025.1 Verrucomicrobiia bacterium | reverse complement strand
AAGCTGAAAAGCCTCCAGCCCAACTAGAGCCTGCCAACGAGCCAGCGGGACTGAAGTCCCGCGCAGGCTGAAGCACTGCCCCACACATCAGAGCCCATACAGCGCCCGCGCATTGTCGCGCAGCACCATGCGGGCGAGCTTGCCCGCTCGCTGCCGGTCGATTTCTCCGGCCGCCATCATCTCCGTCAGCGCGCGGCCCAGCGCCTCGCGCCCGTTCCTCGCCCCGAGCCACACCGATTCCTCCCACCCCATCTCGTTCGAATACGGATAAGCATCCGTCGCAAACAGGATCTTCTCGGGGACGAACGCCAGCCACTCGCGGAGGATCCCGGCCAGCTCGGCCGGCGGCAAACTCAGTCCCTGCCCCGAGAAATCGAGATACGCATTCGGCTTGGTCATCAACGCCGTAATCTCGCGCGTGAACGGCCAGCCTCCGTGCACCATGACGAACTTCGTCTGGCGCAGCGACGGCTCATTCAGCACCGATTCCAGGTTGAGCGGATTCGCGCCGCCGACGTCGAAGTACCCGCCGGCGCCGGCCATGGTGTGCAGGTGGACCGCCATGCCCAAACGTCCGCACTCGCCGGCCACGTAGCGGAACAGGTAATCCTGAAGCACCTTGTAATCCGCCTCCGATGGCGCGCGCTGCGCCCACACCCGTTCCGCCGCCGCGCGGTCCGCGGGATCGAAGGCCAGCGACCGCAGGTATGCAGCTTCGAACTTCTCCGCCACTGCCCCGCCCTGGCGGTGCCGCTCCAGAGTGGGCGTGACCACGCGGCTCAGGTAGTCGGCCAGCGTGGCGGGCATGGCGCCGAGGCCGGCCTCCTTCAGATAGCGCGCGCGAAGCTGATCTTCGAGTGCGAAGAAACTCTTGCGGTCGGAGTTGCGCTCGGCCAGGTGCGTATTGTCCAGCGGGAAAATCAGCGCGTCCACGTAGCCGACCCAGCGGAAGCGCGGCGGCTGGATCGACGATCCCATGGCGACGCGGTTGGCGAACATGATGTCGATGCCCGCCTGATCCAGCACCCACGCCGGGTATTGGTCGCCTTTTTCCTTCATCATCGCCGCCTTGTTTTTGAAGAACTGTGCGGCCACGCGAAGCGGCGGCGCGCCGGGACGCAGCGCCACCGGATCGGATTGCGGCTCCATGTTGTCCACGGGCAGCGCATCGAATTCGCGATCGCCGGCCACGTTGCGCACGGGATGCGCGTGATTGTCGATCGCTTTGATACGCGCGATTTCCGCGGCCAGCGACGGATCGACCGCCGGCGGCGGGGCGCAGTTGCAGCCGGCCAGGGCCAGCGTAAGGGAGGCGAACAGCACAAGGCGAGCCATCATGTGAAACAATTCTAGATCATGCGTTTCGCTTTGTTTCTCGCCTTGGTTTCTTTCGCCCCGGCGCAGGACCGCTCGCAGGCGCGCTCCATGGTCATCTCCGACCGTGGAATCGTGGCCACCAGCCAGACTCTCGCCTCGCAGGCGGGCGCGCAGATTCTGGCGCGGGGCGGCAGCGCGATCGACGCGGCGATCGCGGCCAACGCAACGCTGGGCGTGGTCGAGCCGGAGCGCGGGGGCATCGGCGGCGACCTGTTCGTGATCTACTACGAAGCCAAGACCGGCAAGCTCACCGGCATCAATGCCAGCGGCTGGGCACCCAAGGCGCTGACCATCGACTTCCTGAAAAGCTACGGCAACAGCAGCATGCCCCAGGACGGCATCCACTCTGTGACCGTACCGGGCTGCGTGGATGGCTGGGAGAAGCTGCACAAGCGCTTCGGCAAGCTGCCCTGGCAGAACCTGTTCGCGCCCGCGATCTACTACGCGAAGAACGGCTTCCCGGTGACCGAGATCATCCACGAAACCTGGCACGAAGAGGCCGCGAAACTGGCCAAGGATGTGAACGGCCGGCGGGTCTACATGAAGAACGGCGAAACCCCGAAGCTCGGGGAGATGGTGCGCAATCCGGACCTGGGCGCTGCCATGGAACTGATCGCGGCACAGGGCGCCGCTGCGTTTTACAAGGGCGCCATTGCCAAGGCGATCCTCAAGACCAGCGATCGTCTGGGCGGAAAGATGACGGCCGCGGACCTCGCCGAATTTTCGTCCGAATGGGTGCAGCCGGTCTCGACCGAGTATCGCGGCTGGAAGATCTACGAGCTGCCGCCCAACGGCCAGGGCATCGGCGCGCTCGAGATGCTGAACATCCTGGCGCAGTTCCCGCTCTCGACCTACGCCCCGCGCGGGGTGCAGGAGCTGCACGCGCAAATCGAGGCCCAGAAGCTGACCTTCGCCGACCTGCACCGCTACCTGGCCGATCCGCGCGCGAGCAAGGTGCCGGTGGAAGGGCTGATTTCGCCGGCTTACGCCAAGAGCCGCGCCAAGCTGATCGATCCCGGCCACGCGCGCTGCGAAGAGTCGGCGGGCGCGCCTGCGACCTTCGCCGGCAATACCGTCTACCTGGCGGCGGTGGACCAGGAGGGGAACATCGCGTCGCTGATTCAAAGCGTCTATCAGCATTTCGGCAGCGGTGTGATCGTGGACGACTACGGTTTCGCGCTACAGAATCGCGGGGCGCTGTTCGAGCTCGATCCGGCGCATCCCAACGCGCTCGCCGGGCGCAAGCGGCCCTTCCACACCATCATTCCGGCATTCATGGAAAAGGGCGACGTGCACATCGGGTTCGGCATCATGGGCGGGCTGAACCAGACGCCGGCGCACGCGCAGTTCGTCTCCAACGTCGTGGATCACGGCATGAATATCCAGGCGGCCCTGGAAGCGCCGCGCTTCACCAAGCTGAGATTCGGCGGCTGCGACGTCCTGATCGAAGCCCGCGTGGCCAAGGACGTTCGCGACGCGCTATCGGCGAAGGGACACGCGCTGGTAGTGGTCGGGGACTTTTCGAACCAGATGGGCGGCGGACAGGCGGTGATCTATGATTCGGCCACAGGCGTCAAGTACGGCGCTTCGGACCCCCGAAAGGACGGCGCCGCGGTGCCGGAGCCACATCCCTACTTCAAATAGAACGGGGCAGGCCCCTCGACCTGCCCCGCTATCGCAATTTCCAAAGGAGAAACAGCATCCCGGCGAGAAATCCCAGGCCGGCGTTGTATTCCTGGTTCCTTAGATAAAGGGCCGCGGAAAAAGGATTCGGGTTTTTTCGAGGTCTCGCGGCAAACCTGGGAAACAGGGCCGGCACGGCTTCGGCATAGGTTGCGTACTCCGGGAAGATCTTGCGAAGGTGCTGCTCCTCGTTCTGAATCACGGGCAGGTATACGAACACGAAGACGACTGCGAAGAGGGCCGCCAGCCCGATGCTCCGGGCCGCGATCGCGAGTCCCGCTGCCACCAGCAGCGTCCCGATGTACAGCGGATTTCGCGTGTAGGCGTACGGCCCGCCGGTGGCCAGGTTCCGGTTTTTGGCGAGGCATCCGGCCGCCCACGCGCGCAACGCCAGCCCCGCGACCGAGACCGGAATGCCCCACGCCATCGATGCCGCGGTCGGCAGCGAAAACCAGGCGAAAACAATCACGATCAGGAATCCGCTGGGTACGCGGAGCCGGGCCACCAGGTCGGCATAGGGCTTGGGAAACTGGATCATCGGGCCAGGCTTCCCGCGAGGAGAGACTCGAATACCTGGCCGGGTGTGATCTGCCGCATGGCAGTATCGATCTGGGAGCCGCGCTCGTAAGTCGTGTCCGCGGCGGGCGCGCGCAGCACGCGAAGGGTATCGCCGTAGGGACCGTTGCGCGCCGGGTCGGTGGGACCGAATATCGCGACGCCCGGTTTGCCGAGGGCCGCGGCCAGGTGCAGCGGGCCGCTATCTACGCCGACCACGGCGAGCGCCCGCCGCGTGGCGTAGATCAGCCCGGGCAGGCCGGAGCGGTGGGGCAGGGCAGAATCGGGCGGCCCGTTCAGCACCAACGGGATCCCGAGGTTCTGTTTCAAACGTTCTGCGAGCTGCGCGTAATACTCCATCGGCCACTGCTTGGACCGCCAGCCCGCCAGCGGCGAGGCGAGCACGAAATCGCCGGGCGGCAATTCGCCTTCGGGGCGGCCCGGCGGCAAGGGGAAAACGCGCTGGACAGGCTGAATGCCTGTCCCACAGGCGAGCGCCAGATCCAGGTTGCGATCGACGATGTGGACCGACTGGCTCAGCGTCTTATGGGAATAGAACAGGCCGGCTGCACGCTCGCGCAACAGCGATTCGTGGAAGCCGTAGACGCGGCCGGCCCTGGCCGCCTTCGCGCAAAGCGCGGATTTCAGCAGGCCCTGAAACTCGACGGCGAAATCGTAGCGCTCCGCGCGCAGTTCGCGCCACGTATCCAGCAGGCCGCCGAGCGAGCCCCGGCGCAGGATCATCACGCGATCGACGGATGGATTTTCCTCCAGCAGCGCGGACCACTTCGCCTCTACCAGCCAGGTAAGATGCGTCTCGGGGTGATTCTGCTTGAGCGCCGCCACGGCGGGCAGGGTGTGGATGATGTCGCCCATCGCGCCCAGCCGGACCACCAGGATTCGGCCGTCAGCGGGTTTGCCGGTTCCGGACATGCTCCTTCAACTGCCGGATGCGGCGCGCATCGGCTGCTTCCATGCGCACAACCCGCGCGGGCCGCAGGCGGGCGCACAACGCATCCGCATCGGTGTCATCGGCAATCACCACGTAGTCTACCACGCGCAATCCGGCAGCCAATTCGGCCCGCGCACGTTGGCTGAGCACCTCGTTGGCGAGCGGCAGCACCACTACCAACAGCGGCCTGGGCAGCGCTCCCAGTTCGCGGGCATGTTCGGCGAGCAACACGTCGAAATAGCCGGTGACCACCGTGCATCCGGCCGGCGCGTCGTCCGCGCTCAGGATTTTGGTTCGCGTATCCATGCGGTCTCTTCGAGCAGTGCCAGGGCCGCAGCGGAGACGCGCTCGCTGGACACGCGCGTCATGCAGCGATGGTCGATGGGGCATTCGCGGAGCAGGCAGGGGCTGCACTCGGCGTGCTCGCGAACCACGCGCGCCAGCGGCCCCGTCGGGCCGGTCGTGGTGTCGTCGGTGGCCCCGAAGATGGTAACCGTGGGCACGCCCAGGGCGCTGGCCACGTGCATCGCCCCGCTATCGTTGGTCAGAAACACGCGGCAGGCGGCGGCCAGATCGATGAAGTCGCGCAGGGTGGTTTCGCCCGCCAGGTTCCAGGCATCCCTGCCGGCGCGGCGCAGGGCCGCGGCCGCTTCCTCGCAAAGCGCGCGCTCGGCGGCCGAGCCGAAAATCAGGCACGGCATGCCGAGGCTTCCGGCGGCTTCGGCAAATCGCTCGGCCGGCCAACGCTTGGCATTGCCGTAGGCGGCGCCCGGGCTGATCCCCACCGCCGGTCCGGGGATGCCGAGGTCGCGCAAGCGTTTCAGACCCGTCTCGCGCGCCTCCTCCGCCCCGTCCAAGCGGATCTCTTCGCTCGCCGGCAGGCGCTCCATCATTCCCGCGCGGCGCAGCAGTTCCAGGTAGTAGAAGCGCTCGTGCCGCGGGATGTCGCCCGGCTCGGGAACGGGGATGGCGCGTGTCAATAGCAGGCGCCGTCCGTCGCGATTGTACCCGATGCGCTCGGGGATGCCCGCCATCCAGCTCACCAACGCCGCGTCGAAGGCGTTTTGCAGCAGGATCGCGCAGTCGAAACGCTCGGCGCGCAGCCGCGCGGCGAACTCGCGCCGGGCGCTCCAGCCCTTTTGGGCCGGGTACACGATCACGCGGTCGATGGCGCGCTCGCGAGCGTAAAGATCCGCGACCCACGGCCGCGCCGCCACCGCCAGGTGCGCGTGCGGGAACACACCGCGAATGGCGCGGATGGCCGGCAGCGACATGACCGCGTCGCCCAGCCAGTTGGTGGCGCGCACCAGCACCCTCGACATGGAGCTTGGGTTGAAGGCCAAACTCCAGCATACCCGGTCTAAAACACCAGCTTCATACCCAATTGAAGTTGCCGCGAACTTCCCAAATCCCCCCTCGTCGTCCTTGTCGCCGTAACCTGCCCGTAGTTGGCGGCCACAAAATTATTCGACGGCTGCGCGAAGTTCGGGTGATTGAACAGGTTGAACGCTTCCGCGCGGAACTGTAACGAGACGCGCTCTTTGATCTGCGTCATCTTAGAAATGGCGAAGTCGATGTCCTGGAATCCCGGCGCGGTCAGGATGTTCCGCCCCGCGTTGCCGAACGTTCCGGTGGCCGGCAGGGAGAACGCCGCCTTGTTCAACCACAGGGTGGGCGTCGGATTCGGCAGGGTGAGCGGCTGCCCCGGCACCACGTTCGGCCGATCGAAGGTTTCCAGGCTGCTCGGGTCGGCGGTGGGGATGATCGGGCTGAACGGGTTGCCGCTCTGCAAATTCACGATCGGAGCCACGCTCCATCCCTGCGCCAGCCTGCGGGTGAAGCCGTTCTGGTCCCACTTGAGGGGCAGCAGGTAGATGCCGCTCAGAACGAACCGGTGACGGGCGTCGAAATCGGAGAGGGCGCGCTCGGCCGCAATGTTATAGAAATTCTGGATCTGCGGATTCGAGCTGCCTACCGAGTTATTGTCGATGGACTTGGAGAACGTGTAAGACGCGTTGAACGTGAGCCCCTTTGCCAGGCGCTTCTCGGCGCTCAGCCACATGCCGTTGTAAACCGAGTTGGAAACCGATTCCTGAATCGTCATGGCGCCCCCGGCCTGGGTGACCGGCTGGCCCGACGCGTTGAGCGACGTGATCGGCGATATCGGGCGCAGGCCGCCGATGCCCTGGTTATAGTCTCCAATCAGCCGCAGGTGGCGGCCCTGGCTGCCCACATACGCGATTTGCAGTACGGTGCCGGCTACTTCATGTTGGATGTTGAAGTTATAGGAAAGCACCTGCCCGCTCTTGAAATTGGGGTCCACCAGTTGCAGCGCGGCTCCCACGCCCGGAGGCGAATTGAAAGGAGCCGCCAGGTTGATGTTCTGGGTGATATTGACCGATTGCGAGAACGGCGGGTTGGATCCGAGGCCCGTCACGATGTTGGTCACCGGCTGATCGTAGTAATAGCCGGCGCCGGCACGCACCACCGTCTTGCCCTTGCCAAAGGGATCCCAGGAGAGCCCGACCCGCGGGCCGAAGTTGGCGAACTGCTTGTGATAGGGCCCGTCGATGCCGTTGGTTCCCACCTGGACCAGCGCGCGGTTGGTGAAATCGAACACGCTGAGGCGATTGTGAATCTCGCTCGGCACTCCGTTGTACTCCCAGCGCAGGCCGAGATTCAGCGTCAGCCGCGGGCTGAGCTTTACGTCATCCTGCACGAACGCGCCGATGGCATTCACGCGCAGCGCGGGCGTGACCGGCAGCGCGGTCTCGATCGCCTGTGACGGAGCCGCCGACAGGAAGGCGGCCAGCGACGGGAAGAGGATGGACCCGCCGGTGCCGCCGTTGAAATTGTTGTTGCGGAAGCGGCGGTATTCGCCGCCGATCTTGATCGAGTGCTTCCCGTGCAGCCACGCCACGGTGTCGGAATAACTAAACGTCGTATCCCCGCGTCCTTGCGGAAATCCGGTGATTCCGCCGAACCAGGGAGTGCCGCTATTGAGGCTGCCCACCTCGATCTCCGGCATCACGCTGGAGGGCGAACTGATGCCATAGGTGGAGGGACTGCCATTGAACGCCTGGGTGAACGTGATGTAGACCCGGTTTACGCCCGCGTGAAATTCGTTGGTGATGGAGGGCGAAAAAACGTGGACATCGCCGAGCGCGATCAGGAATCGCTTGGCGGGCCGCAGGTCCCCGAAGCCCGGCAGGTTGTTGCCCTGAAGGGTCGGCTCCGTGCGCTGGTCGCGATTGATGATGAAGCTGCCGAACAGGAAGTTCTTCTCGTTGAGGTTGTAGTCGATGCGGCCGGTCTCCTGGTTGAGCGTGCGCTGCCGCGCGGCGGTGCCGACGTAGTGCGTGCCGGTGGAATCGTTGGCGGCGGGGA
>DATJYJ010000120.1:0-2265 GCA_035578025.1 Verrucomicrobiia bacterium | reverse complement strand
GAAGTAGGGATGCCATGGAAGGAAAGTTCTGTGATGGACGAACGAATGCGTTTTGTGATTCGGCTGAAGGACGGGGAGAGCATGGCCTCCCTGTGCCGCGAGTTCAGCATTTCCCGGAAGACCGGCTACAAGATCTTTGAGCGCTACGAAGAGTGCGGTATGGAGGGTCTGAGCGATCGCACTCGCCGGCCGTTTCGCTATGCCAACCAGTTGCCCGAAGTGATCGAAGCGGCCATCGTCGCCGCCCGGCGCGAGAAGCCGCACTGGGGCGCACGCAAGATTCGCGAGCGCCTGCTGCGCCGATTGCCGCATGCCGTGAAAGTTCCCGCCACCAGCACCATTCACGCCGTGCTCGATCGTCACGGGCTGGTGACGCGGCCCACGCGATCGCGCACCCGCAGCGAGGGCACGCCTCTTTCCGCAGGTCTGCATGCCAACGATCTGTGGTGCACCGACTACAAGGGCGAGTTCATGCTCGCCGACCGGCGTTACTGCTATCCGCTGACGGCCACCGATCATGCCTCCCGCTATCTGCTGCTGTGCGAGGCCATGGAATCGAACGCGGAACAGCCCGCATTCATTGCCTTTGAGCGCCTGTTCCGCGAGCGCGGGCTGCCCCGCGCCATCCGCTCCGATAACGGCGTTCCCTTCGCTTCCCCCAACGGGCTGTTCAACCTCTCCCGGCTGGCGGTCTGGTGGTTGCGCCTGGGCATCGCCATCGAACGCATCAAACCCGGTCATCCGCAGCAGAACGGCCGCCATGAACGCATGCACCTGACCCTCAAACAGCAAGCCACCCGGCCGGCCGGCACCAACATCCTGCAGCAGCAGGCCCGCTTCGATGCCTTCGTGGAAGAGTTCAACAACGAACGCCCCCATGAGGCCCTCGCCATGAAGTGTCCGGCCGAAGTGTATAAGCCTTCGCCCCGGCCCTGCCGTGGCATCGGCGAACCACACTATCCGTTCCACGACCGTACTGTTGTCGTCACCAGTTGCGGCCGTCTCTGCCTGTATCGGAAGAAGATCAATCTCAGCACTTGCCTGGCCGGCCAGGCCGTCGGAATCAAGGAAGTCGACCATGGCATCTGGCTGGTCAGCTTCATGGACTATGATCTGGGTTATATCGATCTGGAGGAGAAAACTCTGCAGCCCCTCCAAAACCCCTTCGGCCCAAAAGTGTTACCTATGTCTTAGGAACGTTCTGTTACCCATGTGTCCGGTCCGGACAGTTTAAAATGTGGTGGCCAGGGACGGACTTGAACCGCCGACGCCAGCCTTTTCAGGGCTGCTTACCGACACGTCCAAGTGGTTTGAAATCAAGGGATCTGACTAAGGACAAAGAAGTTGATGGTCGTGCAGTTTGGGCTGGATTAGTTTGATCTGGGCGATTTTCAGCCCATTGATGTTCGGTTATTGTTCGGGCCGAATACGGCCGCGCTAGCAAGCTCGTGGGCGGTAAGGGCGGGGTCGAGCCGCTGTATCGAGTTGGCCCCCGCAGGTATTGACTTGCCTTCACCGTCGCCGACGGAAGGTCGGACCGTTTTGGTCAGCGAGCCGATGGGCTTTCGGTAATGCCCGACCACTCGTCGGTGCGGAACGGCACGGCTGGAAGGCCCGCGCCGTTATAGAGCGTCGCAGCAGGGTTGGCCTGCCAGGCATAACGGACTGCCACGGGCGCAGGCACGGACGCGGATGAGACGATGACCGAGTCGCCCCGAATATGGGCGTCGGCCCAGTACCACTTGCGGTCGGCTCCAGCGATGGAAAATTCACCGAGCTTGTCGCCTCTCACTGCCAGGCCGCCGTCGGCGTGGTCGAAATCGAGCTTCATCGCGCCGGGTTCGGGTTCCACCTTGCGGAGCGTGGGGCCGGCGTATGGGATCGTCAGTCCGTGGTGCTCGCCAAGGGCGCAGTATGCCACGCGGTCACCGACCACCTGTTTGTCGATGGGGTGGATATTGTCGGGATCACCCGTGTCGATGGTGACGGCCAGGCATGTGTGAGGCACATTCTTCACGGTGAGCGCCTGTGCCTCGCGCAGCTCCGCCCAGGAATCGTCAATCGGCGTGTCGCTGCGATGCTTGAACGCAGGCAGGCTAACGACGTAGAACGGGAAATCGCCCTGCTCGAACAGCTTCCGCCAACTCGAAATCAGCGCAGGCAGCAGCGAGCGATACTGCCAGGCGCGCTCAGCGTTGGATTCACCCTGATACCAGACCGCGCCGGTGATGGCCAGTGGCGCTATGGGTTCCATCATTCCGCGAT
>DATJYJ010000119.1:0-3926 GCA_035578025.1 Verrucomicrobiia bacterium | reverse complement strand
TTCCACGTAGTTCAATGTGCGGCCGGTCTCCAATGTGCCGCCCAACCCGCCCGCAAGCACCAGCGGCAGCCTCGTATTATCGTGCTTCCGCCCGATCCACATGTTGGACAGCCACATCAGGCACGAATGATCCAGCACCGTGCCGTCGCCTTCCGGCATGCTGTCCAGCTTCGCCGCCAGGTACGCGAGCTGGCTCAGGTGAAAACGCGCGATCCTCTCATACCCGTCGGACTGGTTGTTGTGCGACGCCGCGTGATGCCCCTCGCGCACCTCCAGGAACGGATAGTACATGGCCGAAAGATCGCGCGCCAACAGCAGCGTGGCCACCCGCGTCTTGTCCGTCTGGAACGCGATGGCGATGATGTCGCACATCAGGCGCGCATGCTCCCGCAGATCTTCCGGCAGGCCGTTCGCCGGCCGGTCCATGGAGAACACGGGGCGGTTCTTCTGCTTCGCCAGGTCCTCGGCCTGGTCTTTGCTCTTGCGTGTGCCTTCGATGCGCTTTTCCACCTCGCGCACGCTGGTGAGGTACTCGTCCAGTTTGGCCTTGTCGTCCGAGCTGATCTGGCGGCACAGCGCCGCAGCGTCTTCTTTCACGCGGTCCAGAATGCTCATATTCCGCAGGCTGCCGCGGTTTTCGAACAGGCTGTCCCACGCCAGCGACGGATACACTTCGTTCGGCACCGGCGAATCCGGCGTCTGCCACGAAACGTGCGAGCTGTAGGCCATCGAGTAGTTCGTCTCGTGATACCCGGTCATCGGCTGCTCGCAGGCCAGCACGATGCTCGGCTGCGCGGTCTCCTGACCCACGTGATTGGCGATCGCCTGGTCCACCGTGATCCCGGCCCGGATGATCGCACCTTTCTGAATCGTCGAACCCGAGAGCAGGCTGCCGGTCTGCGCCGGGTGGATGCCCAGCCCCACCGCGCGCTTCTGGAACAGCCCGTGGATGACGTTGATCTTGCCTTTCAGCGGCTCGAGCGGCGAGAGCGTCTTGCTAAGCGTCATCTCGCTGCCCGAACCCTCGGAGCCCCAGTGGTCCTCGTT
The DNA here is from genome assembly GCA_035578025.1 of Verrucomicrobiia bacterium. GTDB lineage: Bacteria > Acidobacteriota > Terriglobia > Bryobacterales > Bryobacteraceae > Solibacter. Next base: position 2,879 of record DATJYJ010000119.1, on the reverse strand, counting down.
CACGCCGTTGCCCATGAACAGCACCGCGAAGCGCTTCGGGAACGAGCCGGGTGTGTCGCCAAACGCCGGCAGCGACCCAAGCCACGGCAGCGCCATGGTGACGCCGGCGCCGCGCAGCACCGCGCGCCGCGAAATCCCATTTTCCAGGCGTTTCCTTCGATTCGGCATCTCAATTCCCCCTCTGTTGCGGCGGACTCTCTTCCACGGGCGCCCAGCTTCGTTTGTTGCGGAACTGCGGGCTCGCCACAATCGCCTCCACCAGCGGCGCGAACCGGTACCCATCCGCCTCCAGCCTGCTTTTCATGGTTTCGATCAGCGGCTCGTCCGAGAGCAGCAGGGACCGGCCCAGCGCGTACGCCAGCAGCTTCCGGCTGAGACTATCGACGAAATCCTTCTCGCGGTGCTCGCGGATATAGGCCCGCACACCTTCGAACCCGTCACCCTGGCGGCCCCCCGGAAAGACGGCCTGGGTCTCCACCGGGTGTCCCGCAAGATCGACGGTCCGCCGCTCGCCAATCGGACCGTAGCCTTCGAAGGCCAGCCCCAGCCCGTCGAACCGTGCGTGGCACGCCGCACAGGTCGTGTTCTCGCGATGCTTGGCCAGCATCTCGCGCAGCGGCAGGTTCATCTTCGCCTCGTCGGCCGGCAGCTCCGGCACCGTAGGCGGAGGCGGTGGAATCGTCTCGCCGAGGACGCGCCGCACCACCCAATATCCGCGCTTCACCGGGCTGGTCCGCAGTCCGGGCGCGTTTTCGGTCAGGAACGCGGCCATGGGCAGCACGCCGCCGCGCCCATACTTGCCGGCATGATCCACGCGTACCCAGCCGCCGCTTGTGGGCTGGGGCATCCCGTAGTGCCGCGCGAGCACCGGATTCACAAAGGTGTAATCGCCGTAGAGTAGCTCCAGCACCGGAAGATCGTTGTGAACCATGTTTTCGATGAACCGCACCGGCTCCTCGAACATCGCCTCGCGCAGTTCGTTCGTAAAGCTCGGAAAGCGGTCGCGATCCACCGTATTGATTTCTTCAAACCTGCGGAAGTCGAGCCAGTTGCCGCCGAACTCCACCGCCAGTCCCCGCGCGCGATCGTCCCTCAGCATGCGCCGCGCTTGCGACACCAGCACATCCGGCTTCCGAAGGTCGCCTGCCGCCGCGCGAGCCAGGAGTTCGTCATCCGGCATGCTCGACCACAGAAAATAACTCAACCGGCTGGCGAGTGCATATTCCGAGAGGGGCGCCGCGGAACCCTGCCGGTTACCCGCGGACACCTCCACCAGGTCGACCCGGTAACAGAACTTGGGCGACATCAGCACGCGCACAATGGAATCCCGAATGGCTTCCTCGTGCGTCAATCCTTCCTTCTCACGCAGCGAGCGATAATAGCCGGTCACTTCGCCACGCTCCTCGGGCGATAACGGCCGCCGCCAGGCCTTTGCCGCGAATTTCACCAGTGATTCGACGTGCTTCGGCTCGGCCTCTTCCCGCATCCGCTCCACCGATCGAAGCGTGTCGTTGACCCACTGGAAGTGATACCGGATCGCCTCCATCGCCACCGGATTGTTGGACGGCGCCGCCTTGGCCAGATACGCATCCCGCAGCTCGAAGATAACCGGGGACGCGCTCACTGCTTTGTCGGACGGCCGGAGCGTGCCGGATTCGGCGCCCTTCCCCTGGACTTCGCCGCTCTGGTTGAAGTAGAACTGCACCCACGTGTGCGCCGTGTAGTCGGAGATGAAATCGAATTCGTCCCACAGCCGGTTCAGCCTGCGCTGGCCGGCTTCATCCAGGATCAGTTCCATCAGCGGAGTGTCGTCGCGCCAATAGCCCATCACGTTGTGGTAGCCCGCGCTCAGCAGCCGTCCCTTGTCCTCGGAATCGTCCGGGAAATAGCGCCCGCGCTCCTTCACGTAGAACACGTCGGGAAAGACCGACGCGAAGCGGGCGAACGCGGCCTCATAACGGTCGCGCTCCGCGGCGGGGACCACCAGGTCCGGGTCGCCGGCGCGAGCCTTGTCCATCAGCGCCGCCCAGCGATACGCCGATTCCTGGTGCAAGCCCGGATACTTCGGGATCTGCGGCACCTCCATGGGCGGGTCGGTGTCGTTGCGCAGGGCTTTGGGATCGGACTCCCGGCGGTGCGAATTGAATTCACGCAGCTTCCAATTCATTAAAGGCTGCGATGTGGCGGGCAATCCGGCCACGCGCGGGGCGGCGAACTGCATCGCCGTGTGGCTCCTGATCTTCACCACAAAATCCCGCATCTCGACGCATCGGGCGCGCAACTCGGCCGCGTCGGCGCCAGGTGCGGGCAATGCGTGCCACATCGCCTGAAGCTTCGCGACCGGTCCCACCGCATCCTGCGGCTGCTCGAGAATCTGCCACACCATCGGCAGATATGTCGCGCTTACCTTGGCTTCCGCCGCGACGCTTCCCAGCGTCACGTCCGGCTTGCCCAACTCGGTCCGATGCTTGAATCTCCAGGCTGCCAGAAAGTAATCCGCGTAGTCGGTTGGCTGCCGCTGGTAGAAATCGACGATCCGCTGAATCGCGTACTTCTCGCGGTCGGTCTCCACCAGCATCGGATACGGTGCGAAGTCGAATCCATCGGGCGTCAAGACCATGTGATCGCCCACCGCGCGAGCGGCCTGCAGATGCTTGTTGAGCAGCGCGGGCGACATGGCCAGAGACTCACCGGAATTGTCGAAGCCGGCGGTGTTCGCAGGATCGATCGGGAACTCTCGCGCCGGCCGCATATCGACGCCCGTCAGGTCGCGGATGGTGTAGTTGTACTCGGAATTACTCAACCGGCGCGCGAGCACCGGACCAGGGTCGCCGGCATTCTTCCGCGCTTCCTCCATGCGCACGGCCTGCACCCAGTCG
>DATJYJ010000118.1:0-8441 GCA_035578025.1 Verrucomicrobiia bacterium | reverse complement strand
TCCACGATGAAGTAGATCTCTTCCTGCTCCTGGTTGTGCCACGGCACCTGCCCGCCGTTGGGTTCGAGCGTGACATGGCCCATCGAGAAATTCTTCGCCTGGATTGGGCTCGCGCCCCCTACCAGGTTCTGCGTGCGGCGGCGCGCGGGATAGGTTCGCCCGGCGATTTGGGCGAGATCGGCGACGATCATGACTTTTTACTCCGAAAACGAGCGCTAAAAAAATAGGATACAACCCCGAAGCCGATCAGGATCGCACCAAGCTGGAGCGCGTTCAACGGTCCCACGGGCTCGGCCTGGTTGCGGGCCACCGCGGCGATCAGCAGCATCAGCGGAAACACGCCGATCCCGATCGCTCCCGCCAGCCCTCCCGGCACGCGGTACGGCCGCGGCAATCCGGGCTCGCGGATGCGCAGCGCCACCAGCGACGCGAACTCCAGCAGGATGCTGGCGCCGGTGAGCAGCACGTCGAGCATCACCAGCTTTGCGAAACTCAGGTTCAGCGCCAGCACCCACACGATCGCGCAGGCGATCAGCGCCACGTACGGCACTCCCGTGCGCGCGCCGCGCCGCGCGAAGAAACCCGGCAGGTAGCCGTCGTCGGCCATCACCGCGGGCAGCCGCGAAAGCGTCAGCGTCAGCGCGTTCAGCGCGCCCGCGGCGCCCATCATCCCGCCGATCGTGATGGCCGCCGCCACGCCCTGCGCACCTCCGCCGCTGCCCATCACGGCGCGCGCCACCTCGGCCCATCCGCCCGTGCTCCACTTCGTGGGGCTCAAGCCCGTCGCCGCCACTGCCGCGATCGGCACGGCGTAAGTCAGCGTCACCAGCGACACCGCGCCCGCCATCGCCAGCGGATACGTACGCTGCGGATGATGCACGTCGTCCGCGATCGTCGACGAGTTGTCCCAGCCCATGAAGTTCCACATCGCCACCAGAATGCCGAGCAGGAAATCGTACGGCTGGACGGCGTGCGGCTGTGCCGGCCCGGGATGCGCGCCGGCATACAAGGCAAGCACCACGAATGGCGAGAGCAGCATCGCGGTGAAGGCGAACGAGCTCACGCCCACCGCCTTCGCTCCGGCCAGGTTGTACAGCGCGCAGGCGGCGATCAGCCCTGCGCCGATCCACAGCCCCTTGCCGTTGGCCGTCAGCGCCGGATTGAAGTGCTCCAGGTAGCTCACAAACAGGGTCGGATAGAGCGCCATATCGAACACGCTGCCCACCAGCGAGAGCCAGGCCTCCTGAAATCCCCAGAACGGCCCCATGGAGCGCTTCGCCCACACGTAATAGCCGCCTTCTTGCGGCAGGGCGCTCGAAAGTTCGGACACCATCAGCGCCGTCGGCAACGCCCAGAGCAGCGGTGTGAGCAGCAGAATCAGGATCGCGCCCAGGTATCCGGCCTGTGCGACCGTATCCTCCACACCGAACGGCCCGCCCGACACCATCAGGTACACCGCCGCGATCAGCGGCCAGAGAGTGACCTTGCCCTTCACGGGAGGTTCAGCAGCCGCGCCGCATTGCCGCCGAAGATCGCGGCCTTGTCGGCGTCCGGGCGATCGAGTCCGCGGATCGTGGAGAGCATCTTCGGAATGCTGCCGATCATGTGCGGGTAGTCGCTGCCCGCCAGGATGTGGTCCACGCCGGCGAACGCGATCGCCAGCTCGATGGCGTTGGGGTCGAAGTTGACCGTGTCGAAGTAGAACTGCTTCAGGTGGCTCGTGGGCGGGCGCGAAATGTGTGCCCGGCATTCGCCGAACGCCTCGAATCCGCGGTCCAGCCGCTCGGCGAGATAGGGAATCGCGCCGCCCATATGGGTCAGCACCCAGCGAATCCGCGGGAAGCGCTCCGGAATGCCGCTGAACACCAGTTTCGCGGCCGCGAGCGTGGTGTCCATCAGGAACCCGACCAGCGGCATGAGCCAAAAGTCGGTCATCGCCTCGACCCCCACCGGATGCGTCGGGTGAATGTAGAGCACCGCGCCCAGCTCGTTGGCGGCTTCGTAGATCGGCCAGAATTGCGGCTCGTTCAATCCCGCGCCGTTCACGTTGCTGAACAGCATCGCGCCCGGAAAGCGCAAGTCGCGGCAGGCGCGGTTCAGCTCCTTCACGCTGGCCGCCGGGTCGTTGAGCGGCAGCGTGGCCAGGGCCGTGAAGCGCCCGAGCTTGCTCTCGCGGATGTCGGCGAACGCGTCGTTCACCAGGCTCGCGAAACGCGCCGCCGTGGCCGGAGCTTCCACGTGCGTGCCCGGCGTCGTCAGCGTGATCACCTGCGTATCCACGCCGTGCTCCATCAGCACCTGCTCGCGATAGTCGATATCGCGGTGCCCCGGGACGGCGACGTTGTAATCGCCCGGGTAGTAGATGCGCGGGTTGCCATCGTGGTCGATCGTGACCTGCACGGCGCTCGAGCCGGAGCGCAGCGCCTCCAGGTAGGCCGGAGGATAGAAGTGGTTATGGAAATCGATGATCCGCATCTGAGGAGTAGAAGCGCAATGCTACCACTTAACGTACCGCCTGCGCAGCCAATACACCGGCAGGCCCGCGATCACCAGCAGCAGCCCGCCGGCTGCCTGTTGCACATCCGCCTGAATCTGAATCGCCGCTACCAGCAGCGCCGCGATCGCGAACACCACCGGCACAAGCCTCACGCGGCGGCGCAGCCGCATCAGGCCCACGCTCATCAGCGCGAAGAAGATCCACTCGGTGTAGATCACGCGCGTGAACAGGGCGCGATAAGTCCCCGTGGCCACCAGCGCGCACGACCACACCGCTTGCAGCACCAGCGCGCGATGCGGCGTCTCGAAGCGCGGGTGAAGCACTCCCAGCCAGCGGAACGCCAGGCCCTCGGCCGCCATCGCGTAGTACGTCCGCGGTCCGGCCAGAATCACGCCGTTCAGCACCCCGGTGGCCGAAAGAATCACCAGCGCCGAGATGAGCAAGGCGCCGCGGTCGCCCGCCATCACCTGTGCCGCGTCCGCCGCCACACGCGTCGACGACACGACGCGATCCAGCGGCAGCAGGCGCAGGTACGCCGCGTTCAGCGCCACGTAGCAGGCCGTCACCGTGAGCGATCCGATGAGCAGCGCGCGCGGAATGGTGCGTGCCGGGTCGCGGGTCTCGCCCGCCGTGTAAGTCACCATGTGCCAGCCGCCGTAGGAGAAGAGCGCCGCCGAAACCGCCAGCACGAACTCGCGGAAGGGCGCCGCGGGTTCCGCCACCACTCCAGCCGCGTGCCGTGCCGGCGCGCTCCAGAACGCCACCATCACGAGGAGCAGCGCGATCACCGCGACCTTCGATATCGTGACCGCGGTCTGCAACCCGCTCCCCTGCCGCACTCCCACGTAGTTGACCGCCGAGAACACCAGGATGCCGCCGATCGCCACCACGCGTGTTCCCGTGTCGCCGAGTGGCACGAAGTAACCCACGTAGCGGGCGAAGATCACCGAAGACGCCGCGATTATGCCCGAATGCGTGCTCCAGAACATCGCCCATCCCCACAGGAATCCGCACGCGGGCGAGAGCGTTTCCTTGAGGTAGACATACACGCCCCCGGTTCGCGGATAGACCGTCGCGAGTTCCGCGGACACCAGAGACCCAAACAGCGTGAGCACGCCCGCCGCGATCCACACCGAGAGCACTCCCGCGACGCTCGGCACGTGCCGGTTGATCTCCGAAGGCTGCACAAAGATCGAGGCGCCGATGATGATGCCGGCCACCATGCAGGTGGCCTGCAGTAGTCCGATCGATCGTTTCTCGCGGCCGAGGATGGCCCGAGTGTACCACGCGCACTGCTCTTGCCTTTGTGGGACAGGCTTCAGCCTGTCCCCGTGCAGGTGGGCCGAAGGCCCGCCCCACGGGCTTCCGGCGCCCCCCGTGGTATCCTGAGTACCTGCATGAGGGGTGCTGTCTTGCTGTTGTTGGCGACTGCCGTGCCGGCTTTCGCCGCCGGAAGCGCCACCTATGCCGGAGCGGCCGTCTGTGCCAGGTGCCACGCCGCCACTCACCAGACCTGGACGCAGTCCCGCCACAGCAAAATGGTCCAGCCCGCGACCAAAGCCGCCGTCCAGGGCGACTTCACGCGCGGCCAGGTGCGCCTGCACGGCGCGCTCTACCGCCTGCGCGAGCGCAACGGCGCCTTCTACATCACCGAGTCCACCCTCACCGGCCGCGAGCAGGAGCACCGCGTCGATTACACCCTCGGCAACCGCCGCATCCAGCACTACCTGACCACCCTGCCCAGCGGGCGAATCATCGTGCTCGCTCCGAGCTGGGACATCCTGCGCAAGCAGTGGTTCCACAACACCGACATTGCCGATCCCGACGAGACCGACGAGGCCCTGATCCAGATCTGGAACAAGAACTGCTACTCGTGCCACGTCAGCCAGCAGGAGAAGAACTTCGACGCGTCGAAGAACGAGTACAAATCGTCGTGGCTCGATTTCGGAACCAACTGCGAGCGTTGCCACGGCCCTGGGAGCGAGCACGTGGCTCACTACAGCTCGCCCAATCCGCCCAAAGGCCCGGCCAACGACATCGTGGTGCAGACGCGGCTGGGCGCGACGCGCAACACCATGGTCTGCGCCCAGTGCCACTCCTTCCGCGACATCTACGTCAACGGCTTCGCCGCCGGCGACAATTATTACGATCATTTCCTGCCCATCCTGGAATCCACCCAGCCGCACGATAGCGACCCCGCGTACTGGCCCGACGGCCGCACCCGCCGCTTCTCCAACGACGCCTTCGGCCTCTGGCAGAGCGAGTGCTACCTCAAGGGAAGAGTTGCGTGTACCAACTGCCACGTCACGCCGCACCTGGTGGAAATCGACAAGAACCCGCAGCTCCGCCCCGATTCCAACGCGCTCTGCGCGCCCTGCCACGAAGCGCTCACCCGCAACGTGGCCGCGCACAGCCATCACGCCGAAAACAGCAAGGGCAGCTCCTGCGTCGAGTGCCACATGCCGCGGACCGTCTACAGCATCAAGGCCGAGATCCGCGACCATTCGCTCAGTATTCCGGTGCCGGAGAACACCCTGAATCACGGCATTCCGAACGCCTGCAACGTGTGCCACAAGGACCGCGACGCCAGGTGGTCCATCGAGAAAATGAACCAATGGTGGAGCGCCGCCTCGCGACAGAAGCTCATCCGCCGGGCCGACGCCTTCACCAGGGCGCGCGCCAACGATCCCGCGGCGGTGCCGCTTCTGCTCGACCTTCTGGCGCTGGAGAGCGAAGGCCCGCTGGTGCGCGCCAACGCCCTCGGGTACCTGGCCCGGTTCAGCAGCGCGCCCGGCGTGTACCTGGCATTCGAGCGGTCGCTGGCCGATTCCGATCCCCTGGTGCGCGCCAACGCGGCCCTGCGTATCACTGCATCGCCCGCCGAGAAGCCCGCTGCCATTGCCGCGCTTGCCAAGGTGCTCGGCGATCCGGCCGCGACGGTGCGCCTGAGCGCGGCTGTGTCGCTGGTTGGCCTGGGAGTGCGCGACCTTCCGGGTGAGGACGGGCCGCGCTTCGCCGGCGCCCGCCTCCTCTACCAGAAGCGCGCCGAGTTGAACGCCGACGATGCCGAACAGCAGCTCGGCGCCGGACGCTTCTACCTGCTGCGCGGCGAGCCCGCCAAGGCGCTCGCGGCCCTCGAAGCCAGCCTCAAGCTCGACCCCGGCGTTCCGGCGCAATACCTGCTTGCGGCGGCCCACGCCGAGCAGGGACAATATCGGGAGGCGCGCGAAATCCTGCTCGCCATCCGGCCCGCCGATCCCGAGTACGCGCGGGCTCAGCGGCTTTTGAAAGCGATCGGGAACAAGTAGAACTTATGAACCGCGCACCTCGGATCGTGGTGGTCGGCAGCGCCAACATCGATCTTGTGACCTATACCGACGAGTTTCCCCGCCCGGGCGAAACCATCTTCGGACGTGAATTCAGCCTCGGCTTCGGAGGCAAGGGCGCCAACCAGGCCGTCGCCGCACGGCTCTGCGGCGCGGAGACCGCGATGGTGGCGCGAGTCGGCGACGACCTGTTCGGCCCGGCCACCATCCAGAACTTCTCCTCGCGCGGCATCGACGTCAGCCACGTGAACATCACGCCGGGCGTCTCGAGCGGCGTGGCGCCGATCTTCGTCGAAAGCTCGGGGCAGAACCGTATCTGGGTGGTCAAAGGCGCCAACGACCGCCTGATGCCCGAAGACGTCGAGGCAGCCGCGCCACTGATCGAGCGCGCCGATTTCGTGGTGCTCCAGCTCGAGGTGCCGCTCGAAACCGTCTTCCACACGCTGCGCTTCGCCCGCACCCGCGGGGTCCGGACGATCCTGAACCCCGCGCCCGGCCAACCGCTGGATCTGGAAGCCGCCGGTTTCGCCGACTACGTCACGCCCAATGAGACCGAAGCCGAAGCGCTGGCCGGCATCCCGGTCACCAACCTGGACGACGCCCGCGCCTGTGCGCAGCGCCTGCTGGACCGCGGTTTGCGCCGCGTGGTGATCACGCTCGGCGCCAATGGGTGCCTGCTCGCTGAGCCCGGCACGATGCAGCACATCCCGCCCTTCGCGGTCACCCCCGTGGACACCACCGGCGCCGGCGACGCATTCACCGGCAGCCTGGCCTGCTTCCTCGCGGAAGGTTACACCGAAGCGGAGTCTCTATCCCGCGCCAATCTCTACGCGGCGCTCTCGACGCTCTCACCGGGGACGCAGAAGTCGTTCGTCACTCGGGAGCACTTCGAGGAGCGTTGGGCTGGCAGCGCGGGCACCAATACGTAAGCCTCGCGTCGATCGCGTTGCGGCGCGCCCGGATCGGCTCACCGCACTTGCGGCAGGGCTCGCCGCCGCGGCCGTAGACCCAGAGGTTCTCGCCGGGCTCGACGCGGCGCGTGGTGCGGCGCTTCGCCGAGCGCTGGAGCACGTTGTCGGTCATCATGGCCCTGGCGGCTTCCATCAGGCGGCGCAGATCGTCGAGCGTCAGCGAGCCCACGGTGCGGAACGGGTTCACCCCGGCGCCGAAGCAGATCTCGCTCTTGAACTCGTTGCCGATCCCGGCCAGCAGGTTCTGCCTGAGCAGCGCGGGCCCGATCTCCATCGCCGGCTGCGCCTGCAGGTTGCGGATAGCCCCCTCGGAATCGAAGTCGTCGGCGAGGACCGCAGGTCCAAGCCGGTTGAAGCCGGGCCGCCGCGCAAGGCTGGCCGCGGTGTGAAACTCGGCCACGGGAACATTGAAAGCCACGGCATGAATCCGCGCCGTCTCGATGACGATCCGCATATGCTGGCGTCCGCGCTGCCAGCGCTCTCCGGGCCGGTAGATGTGCCAGCTTCCGCTCATCAGCATATGGGTGAGCAGAATCAAGTCGCCCGAGAAATGCATGAGGAGCCACTTGCCCGCCGACTCCACGCGCTCGACGGTGCGCCCCGCGAGCGGCGTATCGACATCCACGCGCGCCAGCTTCGGCAGCACGGTTTCGAACCGCGTGACCGTCTGGCCGCCGATGGCGCGCTCGAGCGTGCGCGCGATGCGAAGAAGCGTATCGCCTTCAGGCATTCCTATTCGAGAAGATAACAGGTGGGCGCCCGCGCCGATCGCCAGGCCTCCGAGCGACATTGCAGAAGCCGCGGACCCTTTTCAGGGTTCCCGACACGCCGGTGCCGGCGTCGGTTTGCATCCGGCGCTGCCTTCGCCCACTACGGAAGCCGCTGCCGCGGGGGACATCCGGTGCCTCGCGCTGCGGCGCCCGCGTCAGCTCCCGTGTCCCTCGTCCATCTGATAAAGCGCAGATCCGCAATAAAACGGGACACACCGCACCGGGATTTCCCGGGTCTGCCTCGCGTCGTTAGTTCTCGACCACGGCCTCGACGTGGCGGCGCATCTGGAAGCCGAGCGGGCTGTTGACGAACCCCGACTCTTCCAGGAAGGGCGCCAGGAAGTGCTCGCGCGCGGGAGCGTCGTTGATCTCGCCGATGAGCAGGCCGGTCCGGCGGCCCTGCCAGCGGTGCGCCACCTGCGCCAGGCAGCGCGCCAGCTCGCGCGCCACGCGGCCGCGGTCGGGCTCGTCCTCGGGAAGCATCACCGCGATAGCCGGGTTCTTGCGCCGCAGGAAAGCGGCCAGCTCGCCGTCGACCAGCACGACGCTCGCGCCGGCAGCACGCGCCATCGAACCGGTGCCCGGCCAGGGAAGTACGGCGCCGTACGGGTTCGCGGGGTCGGACGCGGCCAGGTGGACCGCCTCGGGTTTTTCGGGTGACGTGCGCAGACTGCGCAGCATGTCGACCGCGGAGGTCATGGCGAACTGCGCCGCGCCCAAGCCGGCGACAAACATTCCGCGCCGGATCCAGCCGCTCTCCTCCATGGTCTTCAGCGCCGGATAAATGACCGGATAGCCGCCAACGATGCCTTCGGCGGCCGCGGTCTCGCGCATCACGATTCCGTGGCGCGCCAGAAGCTGCTGGGCGACGTTGGCG
>DATJYJ010000117.1:0-6380 GCA_035578025.1 Verrucomicrobiia bacterium | reverse complement strand
GCCAGCCGCTGGGTCACGCTGCCGAAGGTCATCGATTCGACCACGCCTACCAGGTGCCGCAGGCGCCTGCCCACCACGGCAAGCACTTTCAGGGCTACGTCGGGGTATTGGCGGCACACCTGCTGGAAATCGTTCTTGTTGATGAAGAGCGTGACGAGCGGACCCACGGCGCGTACGCTCGCCGGATACGGCCCGCCATCGAACAGGGGCAACTCGGCCACGGTGGAAGGCGCGGTTTCCAGAGCGAGCATCATCTCGCGGCCCGCGGGCGATGTTTTGAAAATCTTGACGCTACCCTGCACCAGGAGGAAGATGCCCGCGCACGGCTCGCCCTCCCAGAAAAGCATCTCGTCCGCGGCGAAGCGCCGTTCCACGGCGCGTTGCGCGAGGGCCTGCGTTTCGGTCTCGGTCAGGCTCGCGAACAGCCCGATTTGAGACAGCGGTGCGGCGTGCCGTCCGGCCCGCCCGGTTTCAGTGCTCATGGTGATGGTGATGTTCGGGCACCGGGATGGCGCACCCGTTCTCGCTGATGGCGCAGCTCGCATGCTCGAACTGCACGGTGGTGTGGGAGATGCCGAAGCGCGATTCCAGCATGCCGTTCAGGCGCTGCAGAATGGCGTCGCTCGCTGACGGCGGAACGTCTTCGATCTTGACGTGGCAGCTCAGGGCGTGGGTCTGGGAGCCCAGGCTCCAGATGTGCAGGTCGTGGACGTCGAGCACGCCTTCGATCGCGCCCATGGCACCGGCGACGTCGTTCAGCCTGATGCCGCGCGGCAGCCCTTCGAGCAAAATGTTCAGGGATTCGCGGACGATATCCCAGGCGGTCCAGATGATGAGCAGGGCGATGGCAATGGAGAGCAGCGGGTCCACGGCCATCCAGCCGGTGTAGCGGATGACCAGGGCGCCGGCCACGATGGCGATGGAGCCGAGGGCGTCGCCCAGCATGTGGACGAAGGCGCTGCGGATGTTGATGTCACCGCGGCTGGCTGTGCGCAGCGCCAGCATGATGCCGGCGTTGAGCAGCAGGCCCAGCCCGGCCACCGCGATCATGATGTCCTCCTGCACCGTCTGGGGCTCACGGAGGCGCAGCACGCTCTCGTAGAGGATCCAGATGGAGAGCGCGCCCAGGGTGAGGGCGTTGACGAAGGCAGAGAGGACGCTCGCGCGGTGGTAGCCGTAGGTCTTGATTTCGTCGGCCGGCTTGGCCTGGAGGTAGACGCCGGCCCAGGCGAGGCCGAGCGCCAGCGCGTCGGTGAAGTTGTGTCCGGCATCGGAGAGCAGCGCCAGGGAGCGGGCTTTGAGTCCGGCCGCGAATTCGATCAGGACGAACAATGTTGTGGCTGCCAGCGACCATTGCAGAATGCTGCCGGTGCCGTGAGAATGGCCGTGGCTGTGGGCGTGGGAGTGCACTGCTCTCCTCATGGTAACGCGCCTGCGGAGCGGGGCAGGCCGGGAGGCTGCCGGGAGGCCTACCCTACGGAAAGCCTCTTCTGCATCTCCTCCAGCGTGATGCCCGAGGTTTCCGGATAGAAGCGCCACACGACGATCACCTGGAGTACCATCATGGCCGCGAAGAATCCGAACGGAATGGCCCCCGATTCGGCGGCCATCACCGGGAACACCAGCGAGATGGCGAAGTTCATGATCCAGTGGGTGAAGCTGCCGAGGCTCTGTCCCTTGGCGCGGACCACGTTGGGGAAGACTTCGCTCAAGTAGACCCAGATCACCGCGCCCTGCGAGAAGGCAAACAGGGCGATGAAGGCTACCAGCAGCCAGAGCAGCCATCCTTCGTGCTGGCGGGTGGCGAAGATGGCCGCCACACCGGCCAGGCAGAGCGCGGTTCCGACTGCTCCCGTGAGCAGCAGCTTCTTCCTGCCGAGACGGTCGATCACGCTCATGGCGATGATGGTGAAGATCAGGTTGGTGGCTCCGATGGCCACGGCCTGCAAATCGCCGGAGACCTTGGTGAAGCCGGCGCGGGCGAAGATGTCGTTGAGGTAATAGAGGATGGCGTTGATGCCCGAGAGCTGGTTGAACATGCCGATGGAGATGGCCAGGAATATGGGGAATCGGAATCGGCGCTGAAACAAACCCGTGGACGCGTGTTCGCGCTCGGCGCCGATGGAATCCAGGATGTCCTGCACCTCGGCGGCGGGGTTTGGTTCGCCCGTTTGCCTTAGGACTTCTTCCGCTTGCGTCAGCCTGCCCTGGCGTACCAGCCATCGCGGGCTCTGCGGAATACCGTAGAGCAGCGCGAAAAACAGCGCCGCGGGCACGGCGGCGATTCCCAGTTTCCAGCGCCACTCCTCCCCGCCGAATCCCAGGGTGCCGATCAGGTAGTTGGAGAAGTAGGCCAGCAGGATGCCGACCACGATATTGAACTGGAACATCCCCACCAGCCGGCCGCGCTTGGCGGCGGGCGCGATCTCGGCGATATACATGGGTCCGATGACGCTGGATCCTCCGATGGCCAGTCCGCCGATGGCGCGGAATGCCAGGAGCGCGGGCCAATTCCAGGCGACGGCGCAGCCGATCGAGGTCAACACGTATAGCACCGCCAGAACGCCGAGACACGCTTTGCGGCCCCAGCGGTCGGCGGGGCCGCCGGCAGTGGCCGAACCGACCACGGTTCCGGCCAGCGCGCTGGACACGGTGACACCTAGCATGGTCGGGGTCAGCGAGTAGACCTGGGTCAGGGCCTGCGTCGTGCCCGAGATGACCGCGGTGTCGAATCCGAACAGCAGCCCGCCCAGCGCTGCCACCGCCGTGCTGCGAAGAAGATAAATGTTCGTGCCGCTGGCGCTCATAAGGGTTTATGCTGAATTCTCGATACTATCACCGTGAAGCTACTTTCTATCGGCGAAATTCTGTGGGACCTGATCGGCGGCGAGGCGCACCTGGGCGGCGCGCCGTTTAACCTGGCGGTGCAGGCGCGGCGGCTGGGACACGATGTGGCGTTCGTCAGCGCGGTGGGCGATGACGAGTTGGGAAGGGCTGCGCTGGCGGAAGCGGCCAGGCGCGGCATTCCCACGGACTACATCGAAACCGTGCGTGGGGCGCCTACCGGCACTGTTACGGTCGCGCTGGATGCGGAGGGCCAGCCGACCTTCACCATCCACCGGCCGGCGGCGTACGATTGCATCCCGGCGCGCGCGATCGGATTCGACCCCGACTGGATCTGCTTCGGGACGCTCCATCAGACCGCTCCCGCGATGCGGCGGCTCACGCAGGATTTGGTGGACGCTTGCCCGCGGGCCCGGCGGTTTTACGACGTGAATCTGCGGCCGAACTGCTACACCCCGTCGCTGATTGCCGAACTCCTGCGGCAAGCGAGCGTGGTGAAGCTGAACGAGAGCGAGGCCGCCGAACTCGAACGCATGTTCGGGCCGAGAGAGTGGCCGTCCGCCTGCATTACGCGCGGCGCGGCCGGATGCAGCATTTACCTGAACGGCGAACGGACGGATTGTCCAGGACATCCGGTGACGGTGGCGGATGCGGTCGGCGCGGGGGATGCGTTCTCGGCGGCGTTTCTGCATGGTCTGAGCCAGGGATGGACGGCGCGGGAGATCGGGGATTTTGCGAACCGGATTGCGGCGGAGGCAGCTTCGCGGCACGGGGCGTAAGAGAGGCGTGCTACGCGCGCCGGGCAGGCCGGGAGCCCCGCGAGCCCGCCCACTGTTGCACTCAAACCCAAAAAGGAGCACAATCATCTCAGATCGAATTCAGATGAAGGACTCCCGGTTCTCGCACCGGGAGTGAGGAGGTGCCGTGAAGCTGCCCGCGTTAGTGGCGCTCGTTCTCCTCGCCGGTCCCGTTGTGGCCGCGGCGGACACGCTGGAAGACAAATACCAGAGCCTGAAAGACGCAGTCACTGCAAAAAGCGTCCCGGAAATCAAGAAGTTGGCGCTGGAGATTTTCCCGATGGTGGCGGAAGCCGCCGCCGCTCCCGCGCCGGAGGCGGAAGATGCCAAGCAGGCATGGACCAACGGTGTCGCCCATGCCAAAAGCATCGCCCAGTACGCTGAGTATTCCTTGTGCGAAGCGGCGCTGGCGTCGCCCGCGCCCACCCTGGTGGATTTGATTTCTACACTGGAACAGGAGAATCCCAAGAGCCCGTATCTCGATACCGCCTACGGCCCGTACCTGGTTGCGCTGACGCAAACGGGCTCGGGTTCGAAGGTGATCCCAATTGCCGAGAAGGCGCTGGCGAACTTCCCGGAGAACGGGGATCTTCTGCTGGTGCTGGCAGACAACGCCCTCAACCGCAAACAACCCGACCGTGCGCTGACCCTGGCCAACCGCTTGACCGCTTCGCTGAATAAACACACGAAGGCACCCGAGGGAGTGAACGCCGCTCAGTGGGAGAAAAAGCACAGCGCCAGCCTGGGGCGGGGATACTGGATCGCCGGCGTGATTTATGGCGATCGCAGCCAATATGCCAACGCCGACAAGAACCTGCGCGCCGCCCTGCCGCTGATTCAGGGCAACGATGCGATGATGGGGCCGGCGCTGTTCTATCTCGGGATGGCCAATTACCAGCTCGGCAAAATGACGCTGAACAAGGCCAAGGTTCTGGAAGGTGCGAAGTTCAGCGAGCAGTCGGCCGCAATCGACAGCGTCTACGCCGACCAGGCGCGGCACAATGCCCTCGTCATGAAGACCGAGGCGGACCGGATGCGGTAGCCGCCAGGCTATCCACAATCTTCTGGCGCACCAGATCGCGAAGATCCGCGGCCTGAGTTGTGTCCCACCTGTCTGCCGCGACGGGCTCCAGCACTCGCAGATGGATATCCTGTGCCGGGCCGAAGAGCCAGGAGTTCCTGGGCAGGGCGTTTCCCGAACCCGCGATGGCCAGCGGCAGAACCGGGACGCGCTCGCGGATGGCGAGCTGGAACGGCCCGTCGTTGAAGGGCAGCACCTTGCCGTCGCGGGAGCGCGTTCCTTCCGGAAAGAACATCACCGAGCAGCCCTGCCGGAGGTATCGGGCGCATTCGAGCAGAGCGCGGGCGGCTTTGCGGCGGTCTCCGCGATCCACGGGCACGTCGCCTGCCATGCGCATCATGGGGCCGAACACCGGGACGCGGAACAGCTCGGCCTTGGCCAGCCACTTGGTGTCGAGCCCGAGGAGCGAAATCACCGGGATGTCGGCCAGCGACTGGTGATTGCTCACGATCACGTACACCTGATCGTGGCGGAGATGCTCGCGCCCGGAGATCCGGATTCGCCACGGATTAACCTTGGCCAGCACAGGCGCGAGGCCGCGGAACCAGTGGGCGGTGCGCACGTGCCGCGGATCGCGGTCGAACAGCCGGACCACGACCACGACCGGCACCCAGAGCAGGATCAGGGCGAGGTTGGCGGTCCACAACCAGATCGATCGGAGAGCGCGCAGCACACCCTCATGATATAGTCCCTAATCGAATGGTGTCCGGGTTTGGACTCGTGGCCGCTTTGTCGCTGGCTGTAGCCGCCCCCGCGCAGACCGGGTGGCGGCCGCTGTTCGACAGCAAATCGCTGGCGGGCTGGCGCGAGACGGAATTCACGGGCCGCGGGCCGGTGCGGGTGGAGAACGGCACGCTGGTGATCGGGCCCGGAAAACCGCTGGCGGGTGTGACGTACACGGGCGAGTTCCCGAGGTCGAATTACGAAGTGCGCTTCGAGGCGGCGCGCTTGTCCGGCGGAGATTTCTTTGCCAGCCTGACGTTTCCGGTCGGCGATTCGTTCTGCACATGGGTCACCGGGGGTTGGGGCGGCGATATCGTCGGGCTCTCCAGTATCGACGGCTGGGACGCTTCGGACAACGAGACGCGCACTTACTTTACGTTCGAGACCGGCCACTGGTACGGCTTCCGGCTTCAGGTGACGGACGAGCGCATCATGGCGTGGATCGACGACCGGCCGATCGTGAATGCGGAGATCGGCGGGCGCAAGATCAGTCTGCGGTACGGAGAGATCAAGCTATCGGCGCCGCTGGGGTTTGCGTCGTACAACACCACGGGGGCGGTGCGGAAGATCGAGTATCGGGCGGTGGGGCAGGGCCGATGAGCAGGCCGGGAGGCCTGCTCCACTCACCCGTTCAGCGTCCAGCCCGACCGGTATTGCCGCTTCAGCCAGTCGTTGGCCTCGGACATGTTGGTCACCCGCCCGGACGCGGGATCGTACTCCAGGCGCTTGCCGGCGCGATGCGCGACCAGGCCGAGGAGCATCTGCTCGATCATCGTGCCTGAGTAATCGAAATCGCAATGGGTCTTGCTGCTGGTGCCGTGGACGACGCTATTGCTCTTGCCTTTGCAGGCGTCCAGCCAGTCCATCTGGAAGAGGCTGTCGCCCGCCGGGATCTCGCGGCCTTCTTTTTCGGCGGCCAGAATGTTCTGCACGTT
>DATJYJ010000116.1:0-22235 GCA_035578025.1 Verrucomicrobiia bacterium | reverse complement strand
TTTGTCTTCCGCCCTCCCGACGCTTGGTGCCCATGCCTCCCGACCACCTCCTGCGCGCCCTCGCGCCCCAAGTCCTCGGCGTCCTCATCCGCCGTTACCGCGACTTCGCCGCCGCTGAGGACGCCGTTCAGGAGGCCCTGCTTGCCGCCGCTGTGCAATGGCCGCGCGACGGCGTGCCCGAGAACCCTCGCGCGTGGCTGACGCAAGTCGCGGCACGCCGCCTCACCGACCACGTGCGCAGTGAATCCGCCCGCCGCCGCCGCGAATCCGAGTTCACCCTGGAACTCAACCAACTCTCCGCTGCCCTCGACACCGAAGCCCCGCCCGACGAAGACGACACGCTCATTTTGCTCTTCATGTGCTGCCATCCCGCTCTCACGCAGTCCTCCGCCATCGCCCTCACCCTGCGCGTCATCGGCGGCCTGACCACGGCCGAAATCGCCAGCGCCTTTCTGGTGCCGGAGGCCACCATGGCCCAGCGCATCAGCCGGGCCAAGCAGAGCATCAAGTCCTCCGGAGTCCCCTTCCGCCTCCCGGATGCCTGCGAGCGCGCGCACCGCCTCCAGGCTGTCCTCCACGTTCTCTATCTGATCTTCAATGAGGGCTACACCACCAGCGCCGGCCCCCGCCTGCAGCGGCTCGAACTGTCCACTGAGGCCATCCGCCTGGCGCGGTGTGTGCACAATCTGCTGCCGGACCACGCGGAAGTGGCCGGCCTGCTGGCCCTGATGCTCCTCACCGACGCGCGCCGCGCCGCGCGAACCGGCCCCGATGGCGAATTGATCCCCCTCGCCAAACAGGATCGGACCCTATGGGATCGGGCCGAAATCTCCGAAGGCGTCGCGCTTCTTTCAGCCACGCTGCCCAGAGGTTCCATCGGTGCGTACCAGCTCCAGGCCGCGATCGCCGCCGTTCACGACGAAGCCGCGCGCGTCGAAGACACCGACTGGCCCCAGATCCTGGCGCTCTACGATCTGCTGAAGGGCATGTCGGACAATCCCATGGTGATTCTGAATCACGCTATCGCCGCAGCCATGGTTCACGGCCCGTCCAAGGGGCTGGCGCTCCTCGTGCCGCTCGACGACGACCCGCGCCTCGCCGGCCATCATCGCCTCGACGCCGTTCGCGCCCATCTCTTCGAAATGGCCGGCGACCGCCTGGCCGCCATCGCGCACTACCGCATCGCCGCCGCCGGCACTACCAGCCTTCCGGAACGGAATTACCTCGCGGCCCAGGCCGCCAGGCTCGGCGCCCTCACGCCCAGCCCGCGCTAGCCGTGCCCAGCGACGCCCTCAGAGCATTGCCCATCTCGTACGCGGTAGCGAACCGCTCTTGCGGCTCAGGAGACAGCGCCCGCTCGACTGCGCGCAGATACGGCTCTGGCAGATCGCGCCGCCGCAGCCGGAGCGGAACCGTCTCCCCACGCTGATATCTCAGCCGCACCTCGCGCAGGCTGTCGGCGTGGACCGGAAAGCATCCCGTGACCAGCCAGTAGAGCAGAATCCCAATGCTGTAGATATCGCTCTGCACGGAGGCCGCCTCACACCGCAGAGTCTCCGGCGCCATATACAGCGGCGTCCCGCAGACTCTCGGAGCCGAGTCCTTTCGCCACGGCCGCAGATCCTGGCTCAGCCCGAAATCCATCAGCACGACGCGTCCGGAGTCCTCGCGCATCACGTTCTTCGACTGGATATCCCGGTGCAGGATTCCGCGCTCGTGCACCGACGTCACCGCCGAGCAGAGGTCGAATCCGATCCGCGCCGCATCCGCCGCGCCTAGCGGCCCGCCCTCCTGCAACAGCGCCTCCAGCGTACGCCCCTGGATGTACTCCATCCACACCCCCAGCCGCCGTTTGCGGTAATCCACCCCGTATACCGTAACCACGTTGGGGTGCTGGATGCGCGCCAGCGAGCGCGCTTCCTGTAACCCGAAGCGGGCCCACTCGTCCAGCCATTCGCGGGCTTCCCGGTACAATTTGAGCGCGACCTCGCGCTCCAGCAGGGCGTCCCACGCGCGATAGACTTCTCCGAAAACGCCCTGGCCGATCTTGCGCAGCTTTTCGAGATGTCCCCACTTGCGCGGAGCCGGCGCACCTGTGTCCACCAGGCGCGCACTCCCGCACGGTTGAGTCGAATTTGCCGAATCGCATTCCGGGCTCTCTACTACGTTTCCCGATGCCCCCGGACCGCACCGGAAATCAGGCGACGCCATTGAGTTCCTCCGATGGTTACTCCTACACTCGAAAGAACGCGGCGCCCTGCCCGTTTCCTTCGAGTCACTCCGCCACGAAATGCAGCGGCCGCTTCAGTTGCAGCTCGAGCAGGTCCAGTACACCGGTGCCGGATCCCGTTCTGAGCGGGCACGCCACGGCGAATCTCCCCGACGCCGCGAAGATCAGGGCCGCCGGCTGATGCGTCTGCGAGTCCACCGCGATCGACCCCGAGTCTCCGGCGTTCGCGAAGGCATTATTCAGGTCGTCGTAGCCGCCGTCGATCATCGTCTGGTGGTCGAAACGGTACGTGCCGAAGCTGTAGTCGATATACAAATCAGCGTCCACATCCACGATCGTGCCCTTCGTGTGTCCCGTCACCGCTCCGACTTTCTCCACGTTCATGTCCGGCGCCGGATCGATCGCCCCTTTCGGGTTCAACCGCAGGGTGCCGTCCGGAAACGCGGAGAGAACCGGCGCGCGATGCCCTACTCCCGCAATCGCGCAGTCCACCGCGTTGCCTTGGTCGCGCTTCAGTGACACGAACGCCCCCGGGTGCGCCAGGGAATTCTCCGAACCCACGAAGTCGGCGGAAACCACTTCCGCGTTCGGATCCGTCCGCACCCGCCCATTCACGGTAAGGATGTGGTTGCAGCTGAGAATGTAGCGTCGCCCCGTGTCGTCCGCGACCACCGCTCCCAGCGTGCCCCGCTGCCCCTCATTGACGTTCGACGCCGAGGTGCTGACTCGGATCGGTGACCCCGGCCGCGACCGTGCGCCTTTATGGGCCATCGGCCTGCCTCCGCTCCTTCCAAACCGGCCCACCTGAATCACGTGCGTGGGCACGCCCAGAAAATCCGGCGGGACCAGTCCCCACCGCGTCACGTAGTCCTTGTCCAGAACATAGACTCGGACGCTGTCCGCTTCTTCGCCGCCCACCCCCTTCGTGCCGATGCCCACTCCCAGCACGCTGGAGTTGGGGCGCAGCAGTGCCGCCACCGCCTCTTGTTTCGCTTTCCCGAGATCGGGTGTCACCGGTGCCGTCTGTATTGTGCTCATTTCATCACCTCCGATGTGCGTTAGTCACCGTTGTCGCCCCACGCCCCCCCGCAGGCATGCTGGTCCCCGTCGAGCGCGTCGTTCCCGTGCCATGCCAGGTTGGCGTCTCCATTCTGGGTCACCAGCCGCCCGAGCCGCGCCATTCGCCTCGTGCGCAGCGCCAGGTCTTCCGTCTCCTCCGGGGTCACACCCGCCGGCAGGTGAGTCGGGTCGGGGATCTCGCCCGCCGGAAGAAATTGGGTGTTCAACCTCACCTCCACGCCCAGGAGCGCGAGGCATCGGTTGATGTCCTCCTGCGCGCTCGAAAACCTGTGGAAATGATCTTCGGCCGCGAAGACATGCAGGTTGATATAGTCTCCCGTGAACGCGGGTTCCCAGTAGTGTCCGCCGTGCCGCGAGTGCAGCCGCAGCGCGTTCTCGTCCGCGATGTCGTAGGTGAACACCTGCAGAGTCGCCATGTGCTGCGTCTCGCCCGCCACTGCCAGCTTCTTTTCGTGACTGAATGACTCGCTGGAAATGTCCGCCACGCGCAGCGACGTAATCTGCCGCGGCTCCGGGAGTTTGAGAACCACGAACGGGGCAGGCTTGGCCGGCAACTCGTCGTACTTCACAATCAGGTTCCCCGGCGGAATGTCGATTCTGCCGTCGGCCGGCTCCACGCCTGACAACTCGAAAACGGCGGTCGCCTCGCCGGAATCGTCCCGTCCGCGCAATGCGGTTTCTGCCAGCCAACTGCCGGCGCGGTAGACGTGATGCTGCATCAGGGGCGCGAGGGCCAGAATCTGCGCGTCGTCCTTCTTCCGCACAAAAGTATATGCACCGTGAAGCAGCACATTGAGTGTCCCTTGAGTGCTCACTGGTTGTTCCTCCTTCCGTGGGGCAGGTCTCCCGCCTGCCCTGTGTTGTGTTCTTTTTCTAGCGGCTTCCAAAAACCTGGAATCCCGCCCAATAGTAAGGGTGACTCGTAGACTTCTTCTCTCGAACCTGCCGCGCCGCCTCGCGCAGCGCGGCCGCCGCATCCTTCCCGGATAGCAGGTCCGCATAGAACTGCTCCATGAACGGTCCGCCCTCATCCTCCACATTCCATCTGGACGCCACAACCCGCGCGGCGCCGGCCCAGAGAAATCCCCGAACCAGGCTGTCCGGATTGACCGGCCCCTTTGCCTCTCCGGTGCCCGCCGAACATGCCGACAGCACGGCGAGCCGGCAGCGGCTCCAGTCCTGCCCCGCGATCACATTCCCATCCAATACCCCGGCTTCCTCCGCGCGGCTCGCGTCCGGCGAGAGCAGCAACCCGCCGTTGCCTCCGTTACTGAAACCATGCCCCGCGAAGTGCAGTATCTCGGCTTCCCGCCGATGCTCCTCCAGCGCTGGAATCGTTGCCCCGGTCCCTGAAAGCAGCACGGAACCGCGGAATCTTGCTGCCACTGCCTGCCCTTCGCGCATCGACCCGCGAAGGGGCGGGAACGTTCTGACCGTGTCGCCCGCCAGCACCGGGTTGGCTACCACCACCGCTTTCCTGTCCGCATCCACGGGCCCGGCCTCCACCCGCCGCTGGTAATCCGCCAGCCCGCCGGCCACCGCGATGGCAAAGCGCTCGCCCAGGTAACGGAAATGCTCGTCCATCAGCGCCTGCATCGGGACCGCGGCCACCGGACCATCCGGCTCGATGACCAGCATTCTCCCGGCATCGAGCCGATCCGCTAGCGGCGCCACCAGCCAGTCGTACAGTTGTCTCGCGTCCCGCGTGAGCGCTTGCCGGTCCGATCCCGCGTCGGCACATTCGCGCAGAAAGCGCGCCGCGACCACGTCCAGATCGCCGCTCGATACCGCCAGCCGGCGTCCCGCGATGCCCCGGTCATCGAACAGCCACACTACGGCTTGCCCGTGCATCATCACGTACGACAGAAACGACTCGTTCCGAAGCCGCTTGACGCGCTGATCCAGCCCAAGATCGGCCGCCGGTTTCAGCGCGCCAGCGGCCCTGAACCATTCCCAACGTCGTAAGGCGCCTTCCGAGTCGCCCCGCTCCCACAGCATCTGCACCAGGCCGCGATACGGCCGCGAGGCCGCGGCAATCAGTTGGGCGCTCTCCGCCGATCCCTGCAAATTACCAAGACCTCGCTCGCTCAATTCGATCGCCCGTAGATAGGCCGCTTCTGCCTGGGTCGTCGCGCCGCCAGACCGCAGTCCGTCTCCTGTCAGCGCTTGGAATTCGATCAGATGCGCGTCGGCCAGCCCTGTAGTCCGCGGCCGAACATCATCCAGCACGCGGAGTGCAGCCGTTGCTTCTCCGGAATCGATCTGTGCCTCTGCCCGATCCAGGTCCGCCAACGCGCGGAATCTCTGGATGGTGTCGGTCGGCTTCAAAACATGGAACAGTCGATCTGCCCGATCGAACGCCGCCCCGGCTTCCAGCGGACGGCCGGCCGCGACCGCACACCGGGCCAGTTCGGTCCACGCAGTCGCCTCCAATCGGCGGTGCGGTGTCTGGCCGATGGCTCTCACCGCAGCGTCCTGGAGGCGGTATGCCGCCTGCGGTAAGCCGAGGCTCTTGGCCGATCGGGCCAGCCCGAAATAGATCTGCTGTGCCCGGATTCCCGAGTGCGGGCTCTTCCAATATTCCTCCAGCCGCGTGCGCGCTCCGGTCCAGCTTGCGGCGAAATTTCCGGTCTCTGTCCGCGCGTCCGCCAGAATGCCGCCGGCACGCAGTTCCAGGTCGCGATAGCTCGCCCGGTGAGTGAACTCCAGCGCCAGCCTCATATCGCTGTGCGCAGCGCCGGAATTGCCGGTAATCGAGCGACAGTTGCCGCGGTCGATGAGGGCCTGGCCCAGAATCCAGAAGTATCGTGCTGCCTCGGCACGGCTAGCCACCGTTCTTGCCTCGCTGATACACTCGGGCGCCGACGCCGCGCTCCAATGCAGCGCATAAATATGCTCCGCGTCCGCGCGCAGCGCGCCCGCGGAATCGCCCGCGGCACGCAAACGCCGCGCGGCTTCTCTGGACTTTTCCAGAGCCTCTTCCGTTTCGTCCTCGAGATTCGCTCGCGTCGCCGCGGCCAATTCACGCAGGCCTGGCATTTCCTCATCGCTCCGCTTGGCTGCCATCACGTCGCGCAGCCATAGGTCGCCATGCTGCTGCACCAACCGCTCCGCCAGCGCGCCAAGTGCCCGCTCGTACCGGGCGTCCTCCCACCGGCGCGGCAGCCACTCGACAACGGCCACGTTCAGATAGTCTTCGGGTTCCACAGCATCACCCTTCTCGATGCTCCGCAGCAGCCCTCCGGGGTCTTTGTCTGAAATCCGGTCTACGGCTGCCTGCCGGGCTTTTTTTTTTGCTCGAGCTCGGCCAGCCGGCGCTGTGCTTCCTCTCTCCAGCCGTCTCCGGCGCCCAATTCCAGGAAGTGCCGCCACTCGCGGATCGCCTCGTCATACAGAAACATCCGTTCGTACACCAACGCCCGGTTGAACACCGTCTCGGGCGCATTCGGTTTGGCCCTCAGCGAACGCTCCAGGTACTCGATGGCACGCGCGTAATCCACATCGCGATTCTGAGTCTCTGCCCGGAGCGCGTACGCCATTCCCAGATCTCCAAGCAGGTCGGGATCGTCGGGCTTGCGCTCCAGCCCGCGCTCGAGCGTGGTGATCGCGCCATCCGGGTCCCGGTCCAGAAGTTCCGCGCGCGCCCTCAAGGAGAGCCACTTCACGTTCTCCGGATCCCGCTCCAACGCTGCCGCGATTTGTCCTTCCGCTTCCGAAAGCGCCGCGGGACGCCCGAAAGCCGATCCGGCCCCGCCGCGTTCCACGCGCACCGGAGCATTCTCCGCTCCCGGAATCCGAAGCTCGAATGGCCGCTGCTGCGTATAAGCCTTCGCGATCAGCCGCGCCGGATCGTTCGCGCCCCACCGCTCCCACGCCCACCAGCCGGCCCCCGCCATCAGGATCACCCCGGCCGCCACCGCCACCCATCGCGCAAACCGTATCTGTACCACCCGGCCGCGCGCGGACGCTTCACTCATTCGTCGAGCCATCCGGCGCTGCCACTCCGGTTTCGCGCTGCCGAGATCTTCCAGAGCCCGCAGTTCCTCGGGCGGCATCTCCTGTGAAAAATCTTCCGCAACTGCATGCAGCATCGCGCCACAGGCGTCGCACCGGCTCGCGTGCGCCAACAGCTCATCGCTCCGCGCGTCCTCCAACAGCCCGGCTGCCAACCGGGCCCACTCGGTCGCCTCGGGGCAGCCCTCGCCGGGGCCGTCTCTTGGCCCGCCGGCCAGCCGCCGAAACCGGGTGTCGTCTGCTTCTTCCATTACGACCTACGTCTCCGCGCCACAAGTGCGCATTAGTGGCTCGCTCCTCCGAAACTCTCCTGCGAGCCACCCACGGCGATGGGGTCTTCCAACCGCTCACCTCCTATAACGGATTCGCCGGCGGATTTCCTTCCGCCATGCGCCGCTTCACCAAAATCGTCAGACGGTAGATCACGCTCTCGACCCCTTTCTGCGTGAGTCCGACTCGGGGGATCGCTGCAATTGCCCGCGACGTCATCCCGTGGCGGTAGTACAGCCAGAAGATCTGCCGGTCGCGCTCGTTCGCCCCAGACTCCTCTTCACTCGTTAACCAGTGATCGATCTGCCCGAGAAGGACCTCCCGTTCCATCGGGGGAAGTCCTTCGCGGCCTGCGAAGGCGCCCTCCGCATAAAGATCCAGGGGAATCTCCCGTCCGCCCGCTCCCCGCTTTGCTGCCAGTCCGCCGCGGAAATGGTCATGCGCAACACTGAACGCCACCGTCTTCAGCAGTCCGAAAATCGACTCCTCGGCCTGCGGCTTGAATTCGCGCAATACCCGGCAGCGGTTGGCACAGATCTTCAGATAGGTGTCCTGCACCAGGTCGTCGATCAGTTGCGGGTCGCTCGCTCCGAACCTGCGCGCCGTCCGAACCACCGTTCCCGCGATCACTCCGCGAAACCGGCGCACAAATTCCTCCCAGGCCGCCTCGTTACCCTCTTCGATGCACGACCGGATCAGTTCGTCGGAACTACGCGACGTCTGGTTCACGCAAGTGTGCTGGATTGTATCATACGCGCCCCGGATATCGCGGGTTAACCGCCGTTCCCACAATTACTTCCGCGCCGCGTTACCATGGATCGTGGCGCGCACGATCGTCTCTTGCCGTCCGCGCCCGGGTCAACAGTGCCAGGCGTCTATATCTCCTACCCCTTCTGTGCCCAGAAGTGCACCTATTGCAACTTCGCCTCCGGGGTTTTCCCCCGTGATCGGGAAGGTCTCTATCGGGATGTCCTCCTCGCCGAAATCCGGGCCCATCACTGGCAGTGGAGCCCCGAAACCGTCTATCTCGGCGGCGGCACCCCGAGCAATCTCCCTGCCGATGCCCTCCGCGAAATCCTCTCCCTCGTCCCCGGCTTCTCCTGGCAGGAAGCCACCATCGAAGCCGCACCCGGCAACCTCACTTCCGACCTCAGCCGTGCATGGGTAGCCGCCGGCATCAATCGCGTCAGCCTCGGCGTGCAGTCCTTCGTCGAAACCGAGATCCGCCGCACCGGACGCCGCCACACCGCCGGAGTCGTCGCGCGCGAAACGGCCCTCCTCCGAGACGCCGGCATCCGCGACATCAACATCGACCTGATCGCCGGCCTCTCCGGCCAGACCGAGTCCTCCTGGCGCGAATCCCTCGACTGGATCGCCCGCCTCGCCCCTGAGCACGTCTCGGTCTACATGCTGGAGGTCGATGAAGACAGCCGCCTCGGCAAAGAACTCCTGCTCGGCGGCACGCGCTACGGCGCCGGCGACACGCCCTCCGAAGATGCCGTCGCCGATTTCTACGAGATCGCCGTCGAGAGCCTGGCCGCCATCGGCATCCTCCGCTACGAAATCTCCAACTTCGCCCGCCCCGGCCACGAGTCGCGCCACAACCTGAAATACTGGCGCCTCGAGCCCTACGCCGGCTTCGGGGCCGACGCCCACTCGTTCGATGGCGTCGTCCGCACCCAAAACGGCGAATCCGTCGACGACTATCTTGCCGGCCGCGGCCGGTGCGCGACCCCCGCCGATTCCGCCGAGCACCTCTTTGTCGGCCTTCGCTTGACCAGCGGCATCCGTCCCAAGGCGGCCGACTGGCGCCGCTTCGACCGCCCCATCCGCCGCTTCCTCGATGCCGGCCTGCTCGAGACCGACGGCGCTACGCTCCGCCTCACCAGCCGCGGCGTCCTGCTTTCCAACGAAGTCTTCCAGGAGTTTCTGGTTCCATGATCGATCTGCGCAGCGATACCGTCACCAAGCCCACGCCCGCCATGCGGCAGGCGATGTTCGAGGCCGAAGTCGGCGACGACGTCTATCGCGAAGACCCCACCGTCAACCGCCTCGAAGAGCGTGCCGCGGAAATCGTCGGCAAGCCGGCCGCCCTCTTCGTCCCCACCGGCACCATGGGGAACACTGTCGCCATCAAGCTGCTCACCGAGCACGGCCAGGAAGTCATCTGCGATTCACGCGCCCACCTGATCGATTACGAGCTCTCCATGATTGCCTGGTTCAGCGGTTGCGTGATCCGCGCCGTTCCCACCGAACGCGGCCTGCTGAGCTGGGAAGAAGTCCGCCGCCAGATCCGCCCCCTGAATCCGTACAGCGCTCCCACCGGCGCCGTCTGCCTCGAACAGACCCACAATATGGCCGGCGGAACCGTGTACCCGATGCGCACAGTGTGCGAGATTTGCGACGGCGCGCACGAGCGCGGATTGCGCGTCCACCTGGACGGAGCGCGTATTTTCAACGCCAGTGTGGCTCTGGGCATTCCCGTGCATAAAATAGCTGCTCCTGCCGATACCGTCATGTTCTGCCTCTCGAAAGGACTCGGTGCGCCGGTCGGCTCGATTCTCGCCGGACCGGCCGATCTCATGGCCAAAGCGCGCCTCTACCGCAAACGCCTCGGCGGGGGCATGCGGCAGGCTGGTGTGCTCGCCGCCGCCGGGCTGGTGGCGCTCGAAGAGTCACCCGCCAAGCTCGCCGCCGATCATGCCAATGCGCGCTTTCTAGCCGAAGGCCTCGCCCGCATCCCCGGGGTCAAGATCGACCCTGCCATGGTGGACAGCAACGTCGTGGTCTTCGACGTCTCGGAGACCGGCCATTCCCCCGCCGCTATCAGCGCGAGGCTCAAGGACCGCGGCATCCTCCTGAACCCGATCAACGACCGCTGTCTCCGCGCAGTGACTCACTACGACGTCTCCCGCGATCAATGCGCGCAGGCCCTCGAGGCGGCCGCGGCGGCGCTGGCAGTCGCCACCGCCGCCTCCAAACCGTCATAATGGAATTTACCAGTCACATGTTCAGATCTCTGATTCTGCTCGCAGCGTCGATCCCTGTCCTCGCGCAGCAATACATCATCGCCACCGTCGCCGGCGGCGCACCGCCCGCCACACCCGTGGCCGCAACCGGCACGTCCATCGGCCTGCCGCGCAAAGTCCTTCTCGCGGGCAGCAACATCTATTTCAGCGCCGGCAACTCCGTCTTCAAGATGGATTCCTCCGGCACCATGACTCTGATTGCGGGCAACTCCCGCGCCGGGTTCTCGGGGGATGGCGGCCCCGCCGTGAACGCCCAGCTCAGCTCGCCCGGCGGCCTGGCCTTCGATTCCGCCGGCAACCTCTACATCGCGGACACACTCAACAATCGTGTCCGCATGGTGAATCCTCAGGGCATCATCTCCACCTTCGCCGGCAACGGCGGTGTCTCCGTCCCCGGCTTCTGGGGCGATGGCGGCAGCGCTACCGACGCCCAGATCCACGCGCCCGTCGCCCTCGGCGTCGATTCCAACGGCAACGTCTACATCGTCGCCTCCGGAGACAACAGCATCCGCATGGTCGACGTCAACGGCATCATCTCGATTTTCGCGGGCCAGGGCTACAAAGGTTTTTACGGCGACACCACCAGCACCACGCCCGGACCCGCCAACCAGGCCGGCCTCACCAGCCCCCAGGACATGTGGATCAACAAGGACGGCACCGTCCTGATCGCCGACACCGGCAACGCCGCCATCCGCAAAGTGGCCACCGACGGCACCATTTCCACCATCTCCGGCACCGGCGCCACGGGAACGAAGGCATCCGGTGACGACGTCGCCACCACCCTCACCATGATCGCGCCCACCGGCGTAACGCAGGACTCTTCCGGCAACGTCTTCATCGCCGAATTCGGCACCGACCGCATCCGCAAGATCGACACCTCCGGAAAGATCACCACCGCCATCGGCGACGGCAATCCCGGCTTCACGGGCGACGGCGGTCCGCCCAACAAAGTCGAGATGAACCAGCCCACCGGCGTAGCAGTCGATTCCTCCGGCAACATCTACTTCGTCGATTCGCTCAACTACCGCATCCGCAAACTCGCCGGCGGCAGTGTCACGACCATCGCCGGCAACGGGCAGATCTCGCATTCCGGCGATGGCCTTCAGGCAACCCTGGCCCAGCTCAATGCGCCTCAGGGCGTGGCGGTCGATAGCGCCGGCAACCTCTACATCGCCGATACCGTCAACAATGTCGTTCGACGCGTCGACACCAAGGGCGTGATCACCAACTTCGCCGGTAACGGCTCCGCCGGCAACGGCGGTGATGGCGGCGCCGCCACCAGTGCGCAGCTCAACACGCCCGAAGACCTCGCCGTCGATCCCGCCGGCAATCTCTACATCGCCGATTCGCGCAACAACAAGGTACGCAAAGTCGCTCCCAACGGAACGATCAGCACCTTTGCCGGCAACGGAACCGCCGGTTCCGGCGGCGATGGGGGCGCCGCCGGCAGCGCTACGCTCAACCTGCCCTTCGGCATCGCAGCCGACGCCACCGGCAACATCTACATCACCGAGTTCCTCGGCAACCGCGTGCGCAAAGTGACTCCGGACGGGACCATCAGCACCGTCGCCGGCAACGGCACCTCCGGCTACTCGGGCGACGGCGGCAGCGCCACCGCCGCCATGCTCAATGGTCCGCAGGACGTGGCGGTCGATTCCTCGGGAAACATCTACATCGCCGACGCCAACAACAATCGGGTGCGGCAGGTATCGGGCGGCACCATCAACACCGTCGCCGGCAATGGCCTTTCCGGATACGATCGGGATGGCGTCCAGGCGACCGCCGCCAACGTCGGTAATCCCGTCGCCGTGGCGGTGGACACCTTCGGCAACCTCTACATCGCCGATGGCAGCCTGCGCGTGCGTAAAGTCTACACGTCGGGCATCATCACGACCATCGCCGGCAGCGGCACCCGCGGATACACGGGCGACGGTGGCTCCGCCACCAACGCGCAGCTCTACGCACCTTCGGCGCTGGCCGTCAATTCGTCGGGCAATGTGTGGCTCGCCGACACGAACAACAATGCCGTGCGTGTGCTCCAGCCGAACAACGCCGGCATCAGCGTCAGCAGTGTGGTCAACGCGGCCAGCAACCAGCTCGGACCCATCTCGCCCGGCCTCGTCGTGGTCATCTACGGCAGCGGCCTCGGCCCCGATCAGCTTGTGCAATATCAGCTCGACGCCAATGGACTGATCCCCACCACCCTGAGCGGCACCACCGTATACTTCAACGGCGCCGCGGCGCCAGTCCTGTATACGTCCTCCAACCAGGTCGGAGCCGTTGTCCCCTTCAACCTGGACAACAACGCGTTGGATCAGGTCTTCGTCCAATACCAGAGCCAGACCTCGCTGCCCGTGAATGTTTCGGTCGCTTTCGTGACGCCCGCCATTTTCACGGTCGATGGCTCGGGGAAGGGCCAGGCAGCCGCCATCAACAACACCGATGGCTCCATCAACGGCGCCGCCCACCCCGTCAAAATCGGCGATTACATCCAGTTCTACATCACCGGCGCCGGCCCGACCAACCCGCCGTCCGTCGATGGACAGCCCAACGCGGTCCCGCTGCCGATTCCGATCGTCACGCCGGTTACCGTCACCATCGGCGGCCAGCAGGTCACGCCGCAATTCGTCGGCGGCGCTCCCGGCGCGGTGGCCGGGATCACGCAAATCAACGTGCAGATCCCGTCCGGCATCACGCCCGGCGGCGCTGTGCCCGTAGTCGTCACGGTCGGCAATTCCAATTCCCAGAATGGCGTTACCATCGCGGTATCGAATTGACATGCGATACCGCAAACTGGGCAGAACCAACTTCGAAATCAGCGAAATCGGCTTCGGCGCCTGGGGCATCGGCGGCAAGCAATGGCTCGGCGGCGATGACAACGAATCGCTCGCCGCGCTCCGGCGCGCCATCGAACTCGGCGTCAACCTGATCGACACCGCACTCGCCTACGGCGACGGCCACAGCGAGCAGCTCGTCGGCCAGGTAGTCCGCGATACACCGGGCAAAATCTACGTCGCCACCAAGGTGCCGCCCAAGAACGGCATCTGGCCCGCGAGCGGCGCTATCACCGATGTCTTCCCCTACGACTACATCATGCGCAGCGCCGAAGAGAGCCTGCGCAACCTCAAGCTCGACGCCATCGATCTTCTCCAGCTCCACGTCTGGAGCGCCGACTGGCTTTCCACCGACGAGTGGCGCCGCGCCTTCGAAGATCTGAAGCGGTCGGGCAAAGTTCGCAGCGCCGGCATCTCCGCCACCGAACACGATGCCAACTCAGCGCTCGGCATCGTCGAGACCGGCCTGATCGACGCCGTGCAGGTGATCTACAACATCTTCGACCAGACGCCCGAGGCCCATCTCTTCCCCCTGGCGCAAAAGCACCACGTCGGCATCCTCGCCCGCGTGCCGCTCGATGAAGGCGCGCTCAGCGGCCACTTCACGGAAGACATCCAGTTTCCAGCCGGAGATTTCCGGGACTGGTATTTCCGCGGCAACCGCCGCCGCCACGTCGTCCAGCACGTCGACGCCCTGAAGCGCGATCTCGGCGACGGCGCGAGCATCCCCGATGCCGCCCTTCGCTTCTGCCTCTCGCACCCGGCGGTCTCGACCGTGATTCCGGGCATGCGCGCGCGCCGCCACGTCGAGCAGAACACCGCTCTCTCCGACGCCGGCCCGCTCCCGCCCGAAACGCTGGCCATCCTCAAGCGCCACGCCTGGGATCGGAATTACTACACGTAGGTCGATCTAGTCCAGCAAATGGCGGTAATCTTCCGGATCCAACCCGAAGCGTTCCATCTGTCTCGGCAGGTCCGGACGCAGGGCTTCCGGCGTCGTCCGTACCCACGCCGCGATCACGGTCTCTACGCCGACGCGATTCTTTCCTTCATCCTCAGCCATGGCTTCCGATACTCCGCGTAATTGCGCCTCCGTCTGCTCGCGCACCGGATACGGCGTCTGCAACAGCACCTGGTTCAGGAAGTCCTCCGCGGCGTCATTCCAGTTCATTCCCGTATAATACAGTTTTGAGCAAGCCATCCTTCCTCGTGGTTCTCCCGTTCACACTGGTTTCGGCCCTGGCTCAGTACGTCCCCACGCAGAAACAGAGCGTCGTGGTCACAGGCACCTACGAGCCGCTCTCGCTCGAAGAGATCGACCGCGCCATCCGCGTCCTACCCATCCGTGCCAATGACCTCGTCCTCAACACCCTGGTGGATGCGCTCAAGCTCGATCCCTCGCTCGACCTCGGCGAGCGCGCGCCGAACGGCATCCAGGCGGATCTCTCCATCCGCGGCTCCACGTTCGGCCAGACTCTGGTCCTGCTCAACGGCCTGCGCCTCAACGACGTCCAGACCGGCCATCACAACATGGACATTCCGGTCCCGCTCGAGACCATCACTCGCCTCGAGGTCATGCGCGGGTCCGGCTCCACGATGTACGGCTCCGATGCCATCGGCGGTGTGCTCAACGTCATCACCGCGCCGCCCGATGCCACCGAGTTCCGCCTGCGCACCGCATTCGGCAGCGACGGAATCAACCAGCAGCGCGCCTCTTTCGGCATCGCCGGCAAAAAGCTCTCCGAACAGGTCTCCTTCTCGCGCGATTTCTCTACCGGCTTCATGCCCGACCGCGACTACCGCAACCTCCAGTTCGCCTCCGTCACCAGCCTGGTCACCACGTACGGTACCGGCACCCTGAACCTTGCCTACATGGACCACCCTTTCGGCGCCAATCAGTTCTACGGCCCCTACAACTCCTGGGAGGACACCAAGACGTGGTTCGCCGGCGTCTCCCAGCCGCTCGGCGAGTACACGAACATCAGCTTCGGATTCCGCCGCCACAGCGACCTGTTCGTTCTCCTGCGCGACCAGCCGGACGTCTACGCCAATCACCACTCCGACGAAGAATACCAACTCGCCATTCGCCGCCGGACCGAGTTCGGCGTGTCCACCACGCTCTTCTACGGCCTGGAAGGTATCCACGAATCGATCGCCAGCAACAACCTCGGCGACCACTCGCGCAGCCGCGCCGCCGCCTACGCCGCGCTGGATTGGCGCGCCCTCAAGCGCTACTCGCTTACCATCTCCGCGCGCGAGGAGATCTACCGCACCTGGTCCGGAGCTTTCACGCCGACCATCGCCGGCGGCGCGTGGCTCTCGTCGCGAACCAAGCTGCGCGCTTCCGCCAGCCGCGCCTTCCGCATCCCCACCTACACCGACCTCTATTATCACGACCCCGCCAACCAGGGCAATCCGAACCTGCGCCCCGAGAGCGCCTGGACCTACGAAGCCGGGCTCGACTGGCTGCCCTCACCCCACACCCGCGCCGACCTCACCATCTTCGATCGCCGCGTGCGCGACGGCATCGACTACTACCGCAACTCGCCCACCGATGTCTGGCGCGCGCTCAACATCCAGAACCTCACCTTCCGCGGCATCGAAGCCGGCCTGCGCTGGACGCCGTCAAACGTCAACACGTTCGACTTCCGCTACACCGCGCTCAACGGCAGCCAGGACACCATCTCCGCCGGCGCCACCAAGTACACCTTCAACTACCCGAAGAACTACGGCATCTTCTCCTGGACCATCACCCCGAGCGCCAACTTCCTCTTCCGCACGCGCGTGGGCGTGGTGGAGCGTTACGCGCAGAGCCCCTACGTACTCTGCGATGTCTACGCAGCCCTGCCGCACGGCCGCGTCCATCCCTTCATCCAGGCGACGAATCTCTCCAACACCGGCTACCAGGAAGTGGCCGGCGTCCCGATGCCCGGCCGCACGATCGTCGGCGGCGTAGAGCTGGTCTTCCGCAAGCAGTAGCGCGCAGGCCGGGAAGCCTGCGCCACGTCACAACTGTTCGTAGCAGGTGCGCGCGGGGCTGCACTCGAACTCGTCCACGACTTTGCCGTCGGGGCCGAGACAAGTGAAGGTGTGCTGGCACCAGAAGGACCGTTCATTGTTCGGCGGAATCGAGGGGTCCTCGAGCGCTTCGATGTACAGGCCCTTCCAGCGCAGCTTTTCGCAGCGGTTCATGCTGACCTTGGTGAAACCGGGGCGTTCCATACTCAGGCCTTCTGTTTGGCGGCGTCGAGCAGCGCGCGCTTCACGGCCACCTTCGCCAGCGTGACCTTGTAGGCATTCTGGCTGAGCGGCTGCGCACTACCGACCGCGGCTTTCCCGGCGGCCTCGGCGGTGTCGGCCGTGATGGTCTTGCCGGCGAGCGCCTTGGCGGCGTCGGAAGAATCCCAGGGTTTCGGCGCAACGTGGCCCAACACCACCTTGGCGCTGCCTACGGCGTTGCCCTTCATGTGGAGCACGACGCTGGCGGCGGCGAGAGGCCAATCCAGGGCCTCCTTTTGCCGCACCTCGTAGGTCGCGCTCTTGACCGCGCCCGCCGGGATGGTGATCTCGGTGAGGATCTCATCCGCATGGAGCGCGATCTCGCGCTGGTTTTCGTTCTGCGGCACGACGAAGAAACTGGCGGCCGGCACTTCGCGCGGTCCTTTGGCGGAGACCAGCTTGATCTTGGCGCCGAGCGCGATCAGCGCCGGGCCGAGGCTGGAGGCGCTGACGAAGTACGCGGGTCCGCCGCCGAAGATGGAGTGGTAGCGGTTCTCGCCGTCCGGGATCAGGCTCTTCCCGTCTTTCATGGCGAGCAGGCCCATGCCATTGCGGTAATACCAGCAGCGCGGGCGCTGGCAGAGATCGCCACCCACGGTTCCCATGTGGCGGATCTGCGGGCTGGGAATCCCGGCGGCGGCATCGCTGAGCGCCTTGGCCATGGACTTCACATCGGCGTTGGTGGCCAGCTCTTCCATGGTGACGAGGGCGCCGATACGCAGGCCGGCGTCGGACTTGGAGATGCCTTCGAGCTCCTTGATGCCCTTGATATTGACCACGCGCTTGGGCGTATGGAGGTGGTCCTTCATGCAACTGATGAGGTCCGTGCCTCCGGCGAGCACGTCGGCTTCGCCCCATTTTGCGGAGAGCAGCGACGTAGCTTCCTGAAGCGTGGACGGGTTGGCATATTCGAAGTTCTGCATTACGCGTTCCTCCCTTCCAGCGCATTGAGCACGTTCATCGGACTCATGGGAATATTGGGCACGCGGACGCCGATGGCGTTGGCTACCGCGTTGCCGACTGCGGCACAGATGCCGACCGCGGGCGGCTCGCCCAATCCGATGACGCCGCGCTTGTCATTCTCCGGCCGGATGTCGACGTGCACCACGATGTCGCCGATATCCTTAATGCCGGCCAGCTTGTAGAATTCCATATCCTGGTTGAGCATGCGGCCGGTCTGTTCGTCGAAGATGCGTTCTTCGTAGAGCGCGGTGCTGATGCCCATGATGATGGCGCCGTAGATCTGGCTTTCGGCCAGGCGCGGGTTGACCACCAGCCCGCAGTCCTGGACGGCGACGAACCGGTTGATCTTCACCAGGCCTGTTTCCATATCGACGGTGACGTCGGCGATCTGCGCGCCGCCGGCGCCGGCGGAGTTAAGGCCCATCGGATTCCGCTGATCGTTGGCGCCGGTTTCACTGATTTTGCCTTCGCCGGGCGGGATCTTCTTGCAGGCAGCGACCCACGTCATGCTCTTGTTGGGACTGCCTTTCACCCGGATGTGGCCGTCGACGGCTTCGAGCTCATCGGGCTGCGCGCCGAGCGAAGGCGCAGCCACTTCGAAGAGCTTGGCGAGTGCGTTCATGGTGGATTTGCGCGTGGCGGACGAAACGCCGCCAACGGTGGTGGAACCGCCAGAGGCGCCACCCGGAGGCAGCGAGTTATCGCCGATCACCAGCTTGATCTGGCCTATCTGGAGGCCGAGGGTTTCTGCGGCGACCTGCACCATGACGGTGCGGGTGCCCGTGCCGAGGTCCTGGGTGGCCATTTCGAGCAGGACGGAACCATCGGGGTGAATCGTAGTGCGAGCGGTGCAGGAGTGCCCGCCGCCCTGCCAGAGATTGATGCCGAGGCCGAGGCCGCGGCGCACGGTGCCGCTCTTCTGATCGCGCGGCTTCCAGAGCTTCTTCCATTCGGCTAGCTCGGCGGCCTTCTGAAGCTGCCAGCGGTAGTGATCGGGGCCGGGACGGGCGGGCGCGTAATCGGCATTCTTCAGGAAGACGTCGAGCGGATCGAGATTGGCCTTGGCCGCGAAGTCCTCGAAGGCGCTGCAAGTGAGGTACGACGCCTGCTGGTTGTTGGGCGCACGCCATGCCTGCGAGCCGGCCTGGTTGGTCACGATGGAGACGAAGTTGATGCGTTGGTTCGGAATATTGGCGTAGCAATACGGCAAGGGCGGTTGCGGGCCTCCCGGGAAGCCGCCGCTGCCCCAGCTATCGGCCTGGAACGTAGTGATCGTCCCGTCCTTTTTGCCGGCGATCTTGATTTTGCCGTAGTCGGACGGGCGGTGGCCGGCGATGGCCATCTCGGTGGCGCGATCGAGGTAGATCTTGACCGGCGCGCCGCCGGCTTTCTGCGACAGAATGGCGCCGACTTCAGCCCAGGCTCCGGGGCTGAACTTGCTGCCGAAGCCGCCGCCGATGTAGTCCATCTTCACCTTCACGTTGGCGGCGGGAACTTTGAGATTGGGGGCGATGGAGCCCGCCCATCCGGTCACGAACTGCGTGGAGGGCCAGGCCTGCACCTGGTCGCCCTGCCACTGGATGACGCAGCCATGGGGCTCGAGGCAGACGTGATCGGCCATGGGGATTCCGTAGGTGCCTTCGGAGACGACCTCGGCCTCCTGGATCGCCTTATCGGGATCGCCGACGATCTTTTCGCCGGCGGCCTTGCCCTTGGAGCCGGCCTTGCTCAGATCGGCTTCCTTCACCAGGTGGGGCATGACCTCGTAATCGACCTTTATTTTGCGCACGGCGTCGCGGGCGATTTCCTCGCTGGTGGCGGCGACCGCGGCGACTTCGCGGCCGAACCATTGGATTTCCGTGCCGGCCGGCGAGATCACGTAAACCGACTTCACGCCGGGGGTCTTCTCGGCTGCGCTGGTATCGATCGACGTGATGCGGGCGTGCGCGTACGGACTGGTGAGGTAGACCGCGAAGAGCATGCCCTTCAGGTTGAGGTCTGAGGTGTATTTGGCGCGGCCGGTGGACTTGAGGGGTCCATCCAGGCGCTTGAAGGGCTTGCCCATCACCTTCCGGGATTCCATGGGCGGCCAGCTATAGTCTGGTGTGTTAGCCATTCTTCGCTCCCTTCATATTCTTTGAAGCTTCGAGGACGGCCTGGCGGACACCCATGTAGGTGCCGCAGCGGCAGAGGTTGCCGCCCAGGCCATGTTTGACGTCTTCCATGGTCGGGTTGGGGTGATGATCGAGAAATCCCTTGCAGGCCATGACGAAGCCGGGCGTACAATAGCCGCACTGCTGCGCGTCGTGATTGAAGAAAGCGGCGCTGACTGGATTGTTCGCGCCGAGGCCTTCGATGGTTTGAATGTCCTTGCCCTGCGCGTCGATGGCGAGCACGTCGCAACTGTAGACCGTCTTGCCGTTGAGGATGACGGTGCAAGCGCCGCACGCGCCGCGATCGCAGACGCGCTTGGCGCCGGTCAGGTCGAGGTGGTTGCGCAAGGCGTCGAGCAGGGTGACGCGGGGCTCGACGGTAAGTTTCATGGGTTTGCCGTTGATGTTGAGAGTGATCGGCACGGCGCCGGGTCCCGACACGTTAGCCGGTGCGGGCGCCGCCTCCCCTTCGCGTTCGAGTAAGCCCGTGCCCAGCGCGCCGGTACCGACACCCATCCCGCCGAGGAATCCACGGCGGGAGAAGCGGGTTTTGGCTGGTTTTGCGAGCTCAGAATCTTTTTTGGAACTCACCAGACACCTTCCTTTCGCGTTTCTCGTGACGATGAATGCTGATGAAGTGAAATTCGAGATAAATATATCAGAAAAAAGGACGAGGCGGGGAGGCGCGGCTGACGGGTCAGGCGTGATTTTCACCGCTGAGACGCCGAGACGCCGAGGAACACGAGGAGGAATCCATGCAGTGGGTTCGCGGGACGGAACGCCTGTGGAAAAGTGAGGTAGAGATTCTTGCGGTCTTTTGTTTTCAATGACATGGTAGGTTCGTTTTTTCCCGCGCGAATTGGAGTGGCGGGTGGCGGGGGTGTGACACAAGAGTGGCGATCGAGGGCGCAGACCCATGTTGGAAACGGTGACCCGCATACCTGCCTCCTGAGGGGAGGCTAGCACGGCGGAGTGCGGGAGACGGGCTGGATTTCGGATAAGTGGAGCGGAATCAACGAAAAATCAGTGGCGAGGGGCGGTGAAAAACCCTCGCCGGCGCAGCAAAGATACCGCCCGGATGACGCCACCGATTTCTGCCGCGTGCCTGGTTGTGAAGCTCGGCGGCGACTCGGGGGCACCGTGGGTCGCGCTCGACACGCGCGCTCCCGTGGCGCTGCACCAGCGCGGGAACGCCGCGCCCCGGCGTTTCGCGATCGGAATCGCGGTGAACGAGGCGCTGGCGGCTCTCCGACTCGACCTGGTGCTGCCGCGGCGGCGCTGAGAGATCTCGTCCGGTCAAGGCCAGCACTGCTCACCTGACGATGCTGTGCCGGCAAACTCCTCTGGCGTTAGAATGCCGGGCGCATGTTCGTGAGCCGTCCCCGTGAGCAGGACGAACTACGTTCGACATAGCAGACGTGGTTTCCCGATTCATCATTCCTGAATTCATGACGCGACGATCTAAATGGAACTGCTATTTGCCCCATACCCGGTCCTTTCACGCGTCGTCATACAAAAGGAGATCTGCGTGATGCGACGATTCCTGCTATTTGGGACGGTACTGTTCTCTGTTCTTTCTTTCCCTGTTGAAGGTGCTGTTGCGACCGGTGTAAACTTCGGCATCCTTCTGGACGGCGCTGGCACGGTCTGGCTGAGCGGCGTGAGGTTCGAGGTGGTCGAGAACACATTGCCGGTTACCGACATTGTCGGAACTCCGAGCGAACCAGCGAACTTGGATTTTCAGTCACGGTAACGAATGGCTGAGCGGTATCTCTTGCGAAAGTTGAAGAGGAGCCCGAATTCACGATAACGTCAGTCAGAGCGATACAGGGGGCATTACTAAACAGAAATGGTACGCGATGCACCGTCCGCAAACCTCTTTGCGGGATGAAGTCCAGAACGCCCACATACCATTCCTTTGCCGCGAACACCGCCAATCCGCGATTAGGGCGTGTTACGTCAAGTTGACGGTCGGCCTGCCAATTTCCGAGTGCCGAATGAGAATCGAGAGCTGCCGTTACCTGTTCACCCGCGCCTGCCAGTTCACCACCACATTCAACCGGTCGGCGGTGATGGATCCTCCAACCTGTCCCGTGGTGAGGAATCGCTGGCCGTCGGCAGTCACGTCCCACAGCCGGGCGGTACTGGTGGCCGTCCCCGCGAAGAAGAAAAGCTCCAGCGGCGCGTCTGCCTCGATCCTGCCGTTTCCCGTCCGTATCCGCGCCGCCATCAGCCGGGGGCGGCTGGTGAAAAGGTGGTAGAAGATCTCCTTCCCGTCGGCGCGCCACCGCGGCCAGCCTCCGCTGCCCGTCGAAATCTGCACCCTGCCGCCAGGACCGGGCGACCCTCCCGAGAGCGGCCGCACGTAGACCTCGATTCTCCC
>DATJYJ010000115.1:0-4300 GCA_035578025.1 Verrucomicrobiia bacterium | reverse complement strand
GGGTGCGCACGGCGTAGCCGCGGACAGCGACAAGGCGATCTTCCCGGCGGCGAACCTGGAGGTGGCTATCGGTCACGACAAGGGCCTCAAGTTCCGCTATCCGTGGATCATCCCGGGAATCGGCTCAACCAACATCGCCCGGAACAACTGGGAGGGTCTGGCGATCGGCTCGGCACTGGCGGGCACGGGGTTGACTATCGGTGAGAACGTGGTAGGGATGGACCCCGAGGCTACCATCCAGAACGGCCGCGTGGTAGACACGGCCGATCTGAAGCGCCGCGTCACGCTTTATAAGGACTATCAACGGGACGGCTACGGCGCCATCATCGTGCAGGCGAACATCGAAGACACCCGGCTCGGCGTACAGGAATACGCCATCGAGAAACTGGGGATTCAATGCGTGGAATTGAAGTGGGGCCAGGGCGCCAAGGATATCGGCGGCGAGGTCAAGATCAGCTCGCTCAAGAAAGCCCAGATGCTGTTTGCGCGCGGCTATATCGTACTGCCCAATCCGACGGACCCGGCGGTGATCAAATCGTTCGAGCGCGGCGCCTTCAAGGAATTCGAGAGGCACTCGCGCGTGGGCATGGTGACCGAGGAATCGTTTGCCAGGCGGGTGGAGGAACTGCGTCAGGCAGGCGCGAGATATGTCTTCCTGAAAACAGGTGCATACCGGCCGGCCGACCTGGCGCGGGCCATCACTTTCGTATCGAAGTACGGCATCGATCTGCTCACGGTCGATGGCGCCGGAGGCGGAACGGGGATGAGTCCCTGGCGGATGATGAACGAGTGGGGCGTTCCGCCCGTGGAATTGCATTCGCTTCTTTACCAATAAGCCAAGCGGCTGGCGGAAAGCAGCAAGCACGTTCCCGCATTAGCCGTGGCCGGCGGGTTCACGTTCGAAGACCAGATCTTCAAAGGCCTGGCACTGGGCGCCCCGTACGTGAAACTCGTGGGGATGGCCCGCTCGCCGATTGCGGCGGCGATGGTTGGTAAGACGATCGGCCGCGCCATTGACGAGGGCCAGTTGCCGGTCTATATCGAGCGGTTCGGGTCTTCGCGGGATGAGATCTTCGTCACCGCGACAAGCTTGCGCCGGGAAGTGGGCGACACGGTCTTCGAGACTCTGCCGGCCGGCGCGCTGGGCCTCTACACTTACTATGAGAGGCTGGCGCAGGGGCTGCGGCAATTAATGGCGGGCAGCCGCAAGTTCGCGGTCGAGTACATCAGCCGCGACGACATCGCCGCACTGACGCGCGAGTGTGCGGAGATCAGCGCCATCCGGCACATCATGGACATCGATCACGCGCAGGTGGAGGAAATCCTGGCCGGCGTGACTCGCGGCGATCCCGGTGTACTCTGACGAGGTCTGGCACGCCGCCTGCATCAGCGCCTCCGTTATTCTTTATCCTTGAGTTTCTCCCGCAGAGTCTTGCGGTCGATTCCCAGAATCTCGGCCGCGCGCGTCCGGTTGCCGCCGGTGCTCGCTACCACGTTGCGCACGTATTCGGCTTCCACTTCCGCCAGAGTCCGGTCGAATCCGCCTTTGCCCAGTGCCGAAAATCGCATGAGCGATGGAAGATCCGGCACATCGATGCGGTCCTCTTCCGCCATCACCACCAGGCGCTGGATCACATTCTCAAGCTCCCGAACGTTGCCGGGCCAGCGATACCGCTGGAGCACCAGGATGGCCGCGTCGGAAAACCGGGGAACGGGCCTTCCCAATTCCGCCGCGAACAACCCGGCAAAATGGCGCATCAGTAGGAGCACATCGTCGTCTCGATCGCGCAACGCGGGCAGGTCGATCGTAATCACGTTCAGGCGGAAATACAGGTCGTCCCGGAACGTTCCTTTTTGAACCAGCGCCAACAAGTCCTTGTTGGTAGCGGCCACCACGCGCACATCAACCGCCCGTGGCCTCGTCGATCCGAGCATGCAAACCTCCCGCTCCTGCAGCACGCGCAGGAGACGCGCCTGCATGCCGGGAGACATGGCACTGATCTCGTCCAGGAAGATCGTCCCGCCATCAGCGGTCTGGAAGAAGCCGGCGCGTGTCTCGCCGGCACCCGTGAAGGCGCCCTTAATGTGGCCAAAGAGTTCACTCTCGAGCAGGCTCTCCGGAATCGCCGCGCAGTTCACCGGCACAAACGGGGCCGCTGCCCGGGGACTGCCGTAGTGGATCGCCCGCGCCACCAGTTCCTTGCCCGTGCCGCTTTCGCCCGTGATCAGCACAGTGGCCGAGGTGGGCGCAGCTTTGGCGATGGCGCCGAATACCTTCCGCATCGCGGCGGATTCTCCAATCAGTCCGTGCGGCGCCTTCGGCGTGTGGTAGGAGGGCGCCTGTACCGTGCGCCGGATACGCAGTTTCTCCAGGGCGCGCGCCACGGCGGCGTACAACTCTTCGTCGGTAAAGGGCTTGGCCAGGTAGTCCTCGGCGCCCAACCTGACCGCGTCCACCGCGCTGCCGACGGAGGGATATCCGGTGATCATCATGACCTCGGTCTCGGCGTAGTTCGCCCGCACGTGCCTCACCAGTTCCAGTCCGCTCACTTTCGGCATTTTGAGGTCGGTGATCACCAGTTCGACAGTCGTGCGCTCCAGAATGCCGATGGCTTCCGCGACGCTCGAAGACGAATAGACCCGGTATCCCTTCGATTGCAGATTCCGCTGGAGAACCTCCAGCGTGTCGGCGGAATCGTCCACCACCAGAATCCGCTCCGGGTTCGCGGAGCCTCCCAGTTCAGTCATCTTCTGCCACCTCGGGATCTCCGCGGTGGGGCAAGCGGACCTCGAAACGTGCGCCCCTTCCGGGAGCGCTGTCCACCAGGATCGAACCTCCATGGGCGCTGACGATACCGTGCACCACGGCCAGACCCAAGCCGGTGCCCTGGTCAATATCTTTGGTCGTGAAGAATGGTGTGAAGATACGCTCCTTCACTTCATTCGTCATCCCGCATCCGGAGTCCTGAACCGACAGGATCACGCAGTCCGGTGTTACGCCCGTCTCGATGGCGAGCGTGCCGCCCTCCGGCATGGCCTGAATGCTGTTGACCAGCAGGTTGACCAGCACCTGATGCAACTGGGAAGCGTCGGCGCGCACCTCTGGCAGGCCCGGCGCAAGACGCAGCTCCACCTGTATCCCAGCCTGCAGGCAACGAGACTCCAGGAAATAGAGGCCCTCCTCCACAATGCGATTCAGGTTCACCTGCGATTTCACCGGCGTCTTCTGCCGCGCAAAAACCAGCAACTTGTGGATGATCTCCCGTGCGTGCAGAGCCGCTTTGACGATTTTCCCCACGTCGGCGGCCGTTTCCTGCGGCAAGGCAGGGGCTTTCTGCACGAGCTGCGCAAACCCCAGGATGCTCCCCAGCGGCTCGTTCAACTCGTGCGCCACGCCGGCGGCCAATTGGCCGATGGTGGCCAGACGGTCGGCG
Source organism: Verrucomicrobiia bacterium (assembly GCA_035578025.1). Classification (GTDB taxonomy): domain Bacteria; phylum Acidobacteriota; class Terriglobia; order Bryobacterales; family Bryobacteraceae; genus Solibacter. The sequence goes on along the minus strand of DATJYJ010000115.1, from coordinate 866 downwards.
TGGCGCAGTTGTGCCTGCAGCCTCGCCTGGCCTTCCTCGCCTTTGCGCCGCTCCACGATCAGCGCCACCTCCCGGGCGACCGTCTCTATCAGGCTGCGCTCTTCGCGCAGGAACGGTCCTTCGGCGAACTCCAGGCGGTCTTCCGTGTAGGAGACCTCGATCATGCCGCGCGCACTGCCTTGAATAATAAGGTCGGCAGTCTGGCGGTGCGGCCCTGGCCGGAAGTCCGAAGTCTCGAAGGACTTCCCGTTCAACACGATGCGTGCGCAGGCAATCTCCGGGAACTGCCACGCCGCCGGCAGGATTCCGGCGATCTGCTGGATCACTTCTTCCAGGGAGATATCGCGGAGTTGCGCGATGCGGCCAATTTCATAGAGGCAGGTCAGTTCCTTGACCCGCTCGCGCAATGCCCACTGCGCCCGCCGGATGGAGATTGCCAGCCCGAGTGTCTGCGCGGCGTCTTCGCAGCGCTCCACATCTGCTTCCGTAAAGAACGCCGGCAACTGGCTTCTGAGACGCAGCACGCCAGCGGTACGCTCGTCCACTGTGAAAGGGATCAATGCCAGCGAACCTCCGGGACGCCCCCCGGTCCAAACGCTCCCTCGCGCGGTGGCCTGAAACGGCGCCGCAGCACGGGCACGCCGTCCCGCCAGCAGTTCGCGGCAAAGCGTTTCTAGGCGGTCCTTGTGCGAACTGGGTTTCGCCGCGCTTCTCCCCTTTGATTTCTCCTTGAGGATGGTGAATCGCGGAGGCAGCGTGAGCGTGTTTGTGATTTCCCAGCGATAGGACAGATCCGGATCGTGCAGGCGCAGTTCCAGTTCCTCGCAGTGCAAGAATTCCAGCAGGAGCTTGGAAGTTTCCCTCAG
>DATJYJ010000114.1:0-5254 GCA_035578025.1 Verrucomicrobiia bacterium | reverse complement strand
ATTGTTCAAGGAGTGCAGCTTCTCGCGGCGCGGCCGCGGGGCCTCGCGCTTCCACAGAATCCGGCCGCTCTCCCGTTCGACGCAGATCGTGTAGAGTTGGTCATGCTCGACCGCGGTGACATAGATGCGATGACCACCGATCACGGGCGACGAATGCCCGGGTGGCAATTCCAGCCGCCAGACGAGATTCCTCGCCGGCCCGAATTCCACCGGCAATCCCGTACTGTCGGAGACGCCCGATCCGTTCGGCCCCCGAAAGCGGTCCCACTGCCCGCTCGCCGTGCCGGCCAGCAGCACCACCAGGCACACAATTCGCATGCCTCATCATGCCACGCCGGGGTAGTCTCGGGACGCAATCGGTGACGTTTTACGGCATTTGTAGTCCAATAGATGCATGAACCGGGTCATCGCACCGCTCTTCCTTGCCGCCTGCGCCTTCGCCGCCGAACCCGAATGGCCTGGTTTCCGCGGACCCTCCTCCAACCCCTCCGCCATCAATTCGAATCTGCCCGACAAATGGTCGAGCACCTCCAATATCGAATGGACCGCGAGCATCCCCGGCCTCGGCTGGTCTTCCCCGATCGTCGCCGGCACCCGCATCTTCCTCACCACCGTCACCACCGACGGCAAAGCGAAGCAGCCGCAGACCGGCACCAACTATTCCAACGACTACATCGCCGAACTCGAGAAGCAGGGCTTCAAAGGTAAGGAACTTATCGACCGCCTGAATGCGCGCGATTTCGAAATGCCCGGCGAAGTCTCGCTGCATTACTTTCTCTACTCCATCGATCTCGACTCCGGCAAGATCGACTGGAAACGCGAATTCCATTCGGGCCACCCTCCCGGAGGCCGTCATCGCAAGAACAGCTTTTGCTCGGAAACCCCCGTCACCGACGGCAAACGCGTCTACGTGTACATCAATAACCTCGGCCTTTTCGCTTACGATCTCGAGGGCAACGAGGCCTGGAGCACACCGCTCGAAAACTTCCCGACGATCCTCGATTTCGGCACGGCCTCTTCGCCCACTCTGGTCAACGGCCTGGTCGTCATCGTCAACGACAACGAGAAACAGCAATTCATCGCGGCGTTCGACAAGAACACCGGCAAGCAGGTCTGGCGCACGAATCGCTCGATCCACGTCCAAGGCTCCGATCGCCAGACCGGCTGGTCGAGCCCCTACATCTGGAAGAGCTCGATGCGCACCGAAATTGTCACCGTCGGTCCTGGCCTCGCCATCAGCTACGATCTCGAAGGCAAGGAACTGTGGCGCCTCGGCGGGATGTCCGCTATGCCCATCCCCAGCCCTTTCGCCTACAACGGCCTGTTGTATCTCAACGGCGGTGCGGGGAAGGCTCTCGCCGCGATCAAACCCGGCGCGGCCGGCGACCTCACCACGCCGGACGGCGCCAAGCTCAACGATTTCGTTGCCTGGCTTCAGCCCAAAGCCGGAACTTACCTTCCGACCGAGCTGGCCTATGACGGAGGGCTCTATGTCCTCACCCACAACGGCATCCTCACGCGCTTCGACGCCAGGACCGGCGTGCAAACGTACAAGGCCCGCATCGGCGAGGGCGGCGATTTCACTACCTCACCATGGGGCTACAACGGCAAGATTTTTTGCATGAACGAAGAAGGCCGGACGTTCGTGATCCGCGCCGGCGATAAGTACGAATTGCTCGATTCCAACGACCTCGGCGAAATGGCGCTGGCTACCCCGGCCCTGATCGGCGATCGCCTGATCCTGCGCACCGAGAATCACTTGTACTCGATCCGTAACACTCCAGCCGGCAAGGGCCGGTAGAGAACCGCATTCGCGGGGCGGTCGCCGGGTGGAACCAAACTGGCTTGTGCGGCGCTTCGTTCGACCAAGTCAGCGAGTCGGGGGTGATAGGGAAAAGGCCCGGAAGTTGCCTGTCGAGAATTAGCAATTGATCGTCCGACCCCGGCAGCTCGGAGATACGGATAGCATTACGCCGGAGGACCTCGGCCGCAACATCCTCGTGTGACACCCCGGGAGTCAGCGGAGCGTCCCGCCCTACTTCTTCTCCCCCTCCGCAATCGCAAACAGATGCCTCGCCCCGCGCACGATCAGCATGTCCCCGGCCATCGCCGGCGTTGCCAGAACCGGCTCGCCCACGGAGTTCTTCGAGAGCAACTCGTACTGCGGTCCGGCCTTGACCACGTAGACGTCTCCCTCTTCGCCCGTGATGTACAGCATTCCCGCCGCCGCGATCGGCGACGCGACCACCGACCCGCCGCTTCCCACCCGCTGCTGATACACCCGGTTCCCCGTCTTGGCGTCGTACGCCGACAGTACGCCGTTGTTGCCGACCAGGTACAGATGGTCGCCGTAGGCGATCGGCGATGGCAGGTACGATCCGCCGGTCTTCTTGCTCCACGCAATCGCATCGCTCGATTCCTTGCCGTCCTTGAGGGTTAGGTCGCCGTTGGAGCCGACCTTGATCGCGTAGATCGGCTGCACCGGAGGATATCCGGCGGTGACGAAGATCAGGCCGTGCGCAGAAACCGGCGTCGTGCAGGTGATCTCCGAATTCGGTCCGAGCTTCCACAGCTCCTTGCCCGTATCGGCGTCGTACCCGCGGATCGCCTTGGTGCCGTTGGTGACCAGTTCCGTGCGGCCTTCGCCGGGAACGATGGTGGGCGTGCCCCACGCGGGGATCTCGGCCCGCGCGGTGCGCCAGAGCTCCTTGCCGTCTTTCAGGTCGAGCGCCGCGATAAAGGAATCCTTCTGGCGGTCGCACTGCACGATGACGGAATTCTTGTAGATCACCGGAGAGCTCGCCGCGCCCCATTCCGAGTCGGGATCGAAAAACCAGCCGGCGTTCTGCAGGCCCAGGTCCTTCTTCCAGAGAAGCTTGCCCTCGGTCGAATAGGCCACGATCCCTTCCGACCCGAAATATGCCACCACGATCTTGCCGTCGGTGACCGGCGTCGGCGAGGCCTGCGACGATTTCGGATGCCGCTTCGTCTTCGGCGTGCCCTGATACGGGGTCTGCTCCCACAGAACCTTGCCGGTCTTCTTGTCCAACGCCAGCACCTTCCATTGATGCGGGCTGCGATCCCCAGCCGAGTCCGTGTCCCCGTAGAGGCCGGTGCGGAACGTCTGCTTGGGATCGCTCGAGACCGCCGTGGTCACATAGATGCGGTCGCCCCACACCACGGGCGAGGAGTTGGCGAGGCCGGGGATTTCCGCGGTCCAGGCGATGTTCTTGCCCTTGGCGATATCCCATTGCAGCGGCGGGTGCCCGCCGTCGCCGATACCGGATGCCGACGGCCCGCGGAACTGCGGCCAATTCCCGTCCGCGGCGGCACACGCCAGCGCCAGAGCGCAAATCGAAGCTGCCAGCCTGCACTTCATTTCGCCGCCCCTTTCTTGAACTTGAAAGTCCCCCCGCCCTGCTTCAGCGTGAAGCTGTCCGCCGCATCGAATTCGATTTCGATCTGCGCCGGCGCGTACGCGAATCGCGTGGGACTCAACGCCTTGGTGGCAAACTCCGGCTGCCCCACCGCCTGAAGGTAGAGCTTGCCTTCCTTGACGAACACTTTGACTTCGACCGGAAGCTGCTCCGATTTGTAACTGCCCGCGTACGATTCGAGCACCGCCGCCTCGACCGCGACCGGCGGCGCGGGTTCGTGCGCTCCGGCTTCCTTCAGCACCCCCGCGACTTCGGTGCGTTTCCGCTCCAGGGCGCTCTCGTAGGCCTTGTCCAGCGACGCCTGGCTGGGCTTGCCGGCAGACAGCACCGCCTGCACCAGGTCCGCGCGTCCGGTGTCCGCGACCTCTCCCAGGTCCTGATCGACGTTGGTCGATTTGCTCGCCAGCAGCCTGGCCACTTCCCAATGCTTTCGCATCACGACGAACCCCAGCATGGGCGCCTTGTAGAACGTGTCGCGAATATTGGTATTGGCTCCCTTGTCGAGCAGGTAGCGCACGACGTCCTCGTGCCCATTCATCGCCGACAGGTATAGAGCCGTCTGGCCGTAAGGCGTCTTCGCCTCCAATGCCGCGCCGTGTTCGATGGCCGTTTTCACACCTGCCAGGTCCCCGGCGCGCGACGCGGCAAGCAGGTCGTCGTTGGCATCCCCAGCGAACGCCGTCAAGGCGGACGCAAGAACAAGCATCCCAATCCGGCCCATGGTGCCTCCGTTCTTGCTAGTGTATGTCTTTTTCCGCGCCGCGCCACCGCAGATACTCCGCGATGATCTCGAGTTCGCCCGCGTTATAGCTGCGCACCGCCTGTGCGTGGCGCCATACCGTGCCCGGCTCGATGGCGACGCGCCCCGCCGCGAAGCTGCGCAGTACCGGGATCGCGGCCGTGAGGTCGTAGACCCGCATCCTCGATTCCGTACGCTCCACCACCACCGCCGCGAACGGCGCCTCACCGGCAGGGCGGGCAGTGACGACGTGTTGGATCGCGATCTCGCGCAGACCGGTGAACCGTTCCGCGGGCAATCGGGCGAGATCGGGTCCCACCGCCACGCCCCATCCATCGAGCTCATGACACGACCCGCAAGCGCCCATTCGTGCCGCGTCAAAGAACAGCGCGCGGCCCGCCTTGGCTTGCGGCGTCATCGCGCGCGGCGGAGCGACAGGCGCGGGTGCCGGTGCCGCGGCAGGGCCGCCCAATGTCATCATGTACGCGACCAGGTCGGCGATCTGATCGGACTTCAGCCGCGTTGTGAACTCGGGCATGCCGGTGCCGGGGATACCCCACGTGATCACCTTGAACATCCCGTTCACGTTGTAGCGATGCCCGGCAAGCCGGGGCGCGCGTCCGGCGCTTCCCTCCGGACCGTGGCAATAGGGAATCGCGCAATTGGCTTTATAGAGCTGAGCGCCGCGCTCCGCCGCTCCGTCCTGCGCGCGGCACGCCGCTGCTGCGATCGCGAACAGTAACGCGCGCTTCATCGCGTGGCCTCCGGCAGCGCAAAAACGAATAACGCCGAACCGGGGCGGGGAAGCGCACCCGGCCACAACGCCGCGTGCGCCTGTCCGATCAGCGAGCCCCATCCCGTCGGGGTCGCGATGTACTGCCGGCCCCCGATCGAATAACTGATCGCCGACCCCCGGTGGCCCGCTCCCGTGGGAAAACTCCAGAGCCGCTCGCCCGTGCGCGCATCCAGCGCGAAGAAGTTGCCCTCCGGATCGCCGGTGAAGATGAGGTCGCCCGCGGTCGCGAGCACGGAAGCCAGCAGCCACGTCGTGGCGGGAGCGCTCCATTGCTGCTTGCCG
>DATJYJ010000113.1:0-13154 GCA_035578025.1 Verrucomicrobiia bacterium | reverse complement strand
CGCGGAACTTCTCCACCCACGCGTACGCCGCCGGATCCCGGTCCCATCGATTGCCCGGCCAGGTGTCATTGGCAAGCATCGCCAGCACGGGAATGTTCTTCTCGCGGGCATAGTCGAGTTCCAGCGCTGTAACCGACTCTGTTCCGTCGCCACCCTGCTCCGGAGTGGGAACCCACCCGCGCCGGAAAGCCACCAGCAGCAGCATTACGTCCGATTCGGCAAGCTTGTCGCGGCAGGCTTGCACGCTGGGGTTGGGAATAGCCCCCCAGTGCTCCATCATGTTCGGCATCCAGCCTATGTCGAGCACCACGTTCCTCGCGACGGCGCGATAGTCCTTCAGGTCTTCCGCAGTAGAGGAAATGAAGACGCGAATGGTGCGGCTCGTGTTCACGACCGGCCTTTCCACGAGCCACATCCGGAAACCAATTCCATCTCCTGATTGGTCGACTCCCTGCGAAGTGCCACGATCACAATGTTGGTCATGATACTATACCTGCGCCGAAACCGGTGCAATGACTTGGCGTATGCTCGACAGACCGGCAGCCGGTAAATAGTGCGCCTAAGAGTTGAATCGTTTCTCTGAGGTGGTACTCGCGGAGCGGACGATCGTCTTTTGCTCCGCTCGCCCGCACTCAAGGCCGTTGGTCTGAAAGCTATTTGAGCGCGTCAAATACGGGCTTGACCCAGAAGAACAGGGCCCGGTTGACTGACGGGTATTGCGCGGCCAGGACAGTTAGAAAAGGCAGGGCACCGAACCGGCCGAGGCGGAGAAAGAATGCGGTTCCGACCCGGTTCGCCTTGGTGTAGGTAATCCGGCTGAGGATCGCGTCGCGGTCCATCTCTGCAAAGACCATGCCCACGCCGGTACCGATCGTCAGGAAGGTGATCAGTGAAGCCAGGCCGATCCATCGGTGCGCCTGGAAGGGATAGGAGTTCATGGAAATGATGGAGATCATGAATCCTCCGATCAGGAAGCCGAGCCAGTTCCGCAGTTGCCGCAACACGTACCGTATGTAGAGCAGCAGCCGCAACGCGATGAACTCCTCTTGGAGGATCGTGATCCGCCCGCGATCGTCCAGCGGATCCGTCTGGTTCCTTCGCTGTAATTCATTGGTGACGCTCTCCGAGTGTCCCCGCTCCCAATCGGGCGTCACCTGCCGGATCATGTGCTGCGCCAGCCGGTCCAATTCATGTTGAAACTCCCGATAGTTGTCGCTGTGGCTCTGACCCGCGGACACCTTTTTGCGGATCGATCCATAAGACGTATTGAGGACGGACTCAGCGTCGGAGACGGCCTTCTCGATCTCGGGGTCGGAACGCCCGAATGCTACCGTGAGCGTGTGTAGCGACCTCAGGCAATCCATGGACCGAGTGGAGACGACAAGGCTGCGCGCCGGAACCGTCGAGACCAGCGGGATCCACGAGATTTCCTTGTCCAGTCTGGAAAACGCATGCCGGATGGGGTGACGTTCCAGTGCTTCAAGGAGTTTCTTGAGCTGGCGCCACACGCGAATGAACTGGATCCATACCAGCGAGATGCACCAGTAGACCGCCGTCAGGATACAGGCGTAAAGGACATCGTAATAATAGTGCTCGAAAGTCCGCAGGCTTTCGGGCGGATAGAGAACCAGAAACCACAGGCACAAGAAGCAGAATGCCGGCTTCCAGATCTCCGGTGAAAGAACGTCCTCGATGGAGCGGTCGGTCTCTTGAATCCGGACCCGAATCTCTTCAGGCCAGGGCTGATCCGCCATCTCCGGGCGATGCTCGCGCCGGTTCCGCACCTCCGATTCGCGGTGCAGGTGTACCCAGGCCCACCCGTAAAATGCCACCGCCAGCAGGACGATCGGGATTCCAGGAGACACACCATTGCCCAGAAAGAGCGCGCGATACGCGAAGAAGTTTCCGCTTCCGTAGTGCCGTTGCAGAATCAGGTATATCCAGCCGCCCAGAAACGGGATGCTGAGCACCCATGCGAGGATCACGATCCGGAGGTATACGATCCTGCCTTTCATTAACCGCACCGCGATCCACAAGAGACAGCCGAGGCAAATCGCCGCGACCAGAAAATAGATGAAGTAGCGCGTGAAGGCGCGGAACGGAAAGAGCGGGAAAGCAAATAGGAGCAGGGAACTGAAGAGGGAGAGCGTCGCGGTAAGAAGGTACGGGCGTTCCTCGTCGCTGGGCAGGTGATCGTCGGGGTAAACCGAGAATACGTGATGTAGAAACCGGATGGGCCAGGCGTTCGTCGATACCGCGCCTTTGTCATCCCCCAACCTGAGAATGTTGGCCATGTATAAGACGTGCCCGAAGCAGAAGAGGCAGGCGCAATAGAAAAGGAGGGTCCATCCGCGCGAAGGCTCCTCCGGGTGAAACAGCTCGAGCCGGCCAGGCGAGCCTCGAGCATCGGCGTTTGCGGTACTGATGCTCGTGATCGTAGACTGATCGCTACCGGCGGTACTTTCCTGGTCCAGAAGGGCAACCGGCCAGTATCCGTCGCGTCCAACCACCGTAAGCCAGAGAGGTGCCCGCGTGCCCTTTGCCGCGGCCGGTCCCGCATACTCCATCAACGGAGCCGGCTGAACGTCCTGCTCCTCGCCGTCCATGGCGTCAGCCGCAAGCAGGACGCGCCGGCATGCATTGTATATGCCCTGTGCGTAACGGCTTGCGAATTGAACGCGGCGCGGCATATAACCGGGCCTGGGCTCACCTTCGGTCCAATGCTGGTTCCGGCTGAAGAGCGGATAGTTCGTCACGCACAACATCCCCAGAAGTGGCTCGGTTTCACCTTCGCCCAAGAAAAGAAGATCGGAATCGACCGTAAAAAGGCGCGTGTCTGGATCGGCAGTATGCAGGAAGCGTGCCAGGAAGACTGAGTCCAGCACGTCTTTGGCGATAATGCCGGTATAGGAGGCATGCTCCCGTCGAAGGGTTGCGGCCACGGCCTGAAGTGCGGCTCTTTGCGAGGCCTCCGTCTCCCGATCTGGAATCTCGCCGACCTCCGGGCGAGCTTCAGATCGGCTGGCGAGTGCATCGCTGCTCGCCGGCGGAGTGCCCTGATCCGACGACTCGTGAGGCAGCCCCAACGCGGAAGGCCATCCCTGAGCGTTCGACCTGCGGAGACGTCCAATTTCCCGCGGATATCGTAATATCATCCACCCGTGGCTCTCGGTCGGAGAATCCAGTTTCGGAGCCAGGCCGAGGTCGCCATAGACCGTTTCATCTTCCGAAAGGATAGCCGTTTCGTCATGAACAAACGGGGCGGTCGCCGGACAGATGAGCTGCGTCCTCATGTATTCAAGGAATAGCGTCGTAGCGCGCTGGTCGTTCTCAATCGACGATTCGAAGGTCGCCAGGTTGCCGCCATGGTTCTTCAGGTGCGCCGAGAACTGCTCGATGGCGCCGTAGTCCGTCGTGGCCCCCGAGACCACCACGATATGAGCGCCCTCTATTTCTGAGGCCAAACCCGCGATCTGATGCGCCAGCGGCGCCAGCGAGCCGGGAAAGTTGGGGCCGACAAGTCGGAAGCGCTTCAATCCCGGATCGATGTTGCGTGAATAGGCAATTGCATTGGCAAGCATGGCCTGGTCGATCCCCGAAGTCGGGGTTTCGCCCAATAGCCAGACAAACAGGAAGTGGTCGGGAATCGATTTGCGGCGGAACGCGAGCAGGCCGGGTTGGCTCCGGCGCCACTGTTTCTGCTTCCTCGCACACTCTTGATCCGCCAGGCTGGAAGGAACTCTCTCTGAAACGGCGGTCCAAGGCAGCCAATGCGATTCGAGAACGTAGCCGCTGTCCTCGATCGCCCAGAGGAGACTCTCGAGAGTTCGATTAAAGTGCAAAGTCAGGCGAGTCTGCTCGGGATCGGCTATGCTGGCGAAAAGGAACTCAGCCGATTGCTTGGGTACGCAATCCCAGGACGAGCACGAGGGCTTACCGGCCGTTGACGCCGCTTGCCGCCTGAACATCAGGACGACTGGCTTCCAGGGCCCTTCGTTGGGCGGGGGTATCTCGCATACCGATTGAGAAGGGCTGTTACTGAGAGGTGCGGATGCCGACCAGGCACTGCACGTAAGCATTGCTCCGCCAATTACCCACGTGACAAGTCCCATGGCCCTCACTTAGACATTCAGGTATACACGATTTTGTAACCTGGCGCCACTGTCTGAGGTGAAAGTTACGATACCACTAATTCGCTACAGCACCTCGCGCAGATTCATCGTCCGAATTAGCCTGCGCAGCGAATTCGGATGGATCTTCAGCAGCTCCGCCGCCCGGTTGTGATCGCCACCCGCCTCGCGCCAGGCATTCAGAATCACCTGGCGCTTGGTCTCGCTCACCGACGCCTGTAGCGCGCCTCCCGCATCCGCCGCGGGAGCCGCGTCCAGCACCGTCTCCGGCAGGTCCTCGGGCAGCACCACCTCCGACTGTCCCAGCACCACCGCGCGCTCGATTGCGTTCTCCAGTTCGCGAATATTTCCCGGCCACGCGTAGCTCGTCAGATACCGCTCCGCCTCCGGTGAAAATCCCGTCACGCGCCTCCCGCATCGCGCCGACGCCCGCTCCAGGAAATGCCGCGCCAGTGCTGGAATGTCGCCCACCCGGTCGCGCAGGGGCGGCACCCGGATCGCCACCACGTTCAAACGATGATACAGGTCCTCGCGAAACGCGCCGCGCCGCGCTTCCGCTCCCAGGTCGCGATTGGTCGCCGCCAACAGCCGCACATCGAGCTTCAGCGTGCGCGTTCCGCCTACGCGCTCGAACTCGCGCTGCTGCAGCACGCGCAGCAGCTTAGCTTGCAGCGTCGGCGACATTTCGCCCACCTCGTCCAGGAAAACCGTGCCGCCCTCGCCCACTTCCAGCTTGCCCTTCTTCTGGGCCACCGCCCCGGTGAATGAGCCTTTCTCGTGCCCGAATAACTCGCTTTCCAGCAGCGTCTCCGTGAGTGCCGCGCAATTGATGGCCACGAACGGCCTGCCCGCCCGCGGACTCTGCTGGTGCAGCGCCCGCGCCACCAGTTCCTTGCCCACGCCGCTCTCGCCGAGAATCAGCACCGACGTATCCCGCGGGGACACCCGCGCCACCAGCTCGAGCAGCTTGCGCGTCGCCGGACTGTCGCCCACGATTCCCGTCTCGATCGGTTCCAGCCGTTCGCGCAGCAGGTCGTTCTCCGTGCGCAGCCGCTCCATGTCGCGGACGCCTTCCAGGGCCGCTGCGGCCAGAGTGGCGATCGCGCTCAACGTGTCGCGGTGCTCCGGAAGCACCGACGCTTCCGGATCCGCAAACCGCGCGGCCAGCACCCCGACCAGCTCACCCGCCACGTAAAGTCCCAGCGCCAGCGTCATTCCGTCGCCCGTCTGCGCCACTCCTTCGCGGCGGATACACCCGATGAGCGGATCCAACTGCAGGCGCGGAGCCGATTCCACCGCGGCCAGGTGCAGATCCTCCACGGTGCGCCCCAACAGGACCGCTCCGTCCTCGCACGGCACGATATCGGCGATCAGGCGCAGGATCTGCGTCTCCAGCCGCGCGCGGTGCGGCCCGGTTTGCGCCTGGGCGAAAGCCCGGAACAGGAAGATCAGCGAACACGCCCGCACCATCATGTGCTGCGGCGAATCGGCGGCCAGGTCCACCGGGCCCTCGCGATACGCCAGAATCGTTTCGCAGATGCTGATCTGGTCGCCGGTTTCGAGATAGTGCTCGTTGACGCGCATGCCATTCACATAGGTGCCGCTGCCGGTGTGCCGGTCCAGAATGCGGTACCCGTCGCCATCGGGAAGCACGACGCAATGATGCCAGGCGGCGTCGCGCTCGGTCAGGCGGATATCGCACGAAGGGCCCCGGCCGATGCATAGCTCCTCCTGGCCCAGTGCAAATCGCGTGCCGAGAAGCGGTCCGCTCACTGCGATCAGTTCCGCGTCCATGATTTGGCAGTTTAGCAGGCGCATCGAACCTTGGCGTGAACCGGCGTGTTCACTCCATGAACCGGTCGGTTCACGCTTCGGCCGCCGCGGCGGCGCCTCCTCACGAATTATCAGCGGCTTGCGTCCCTATTTCCGGTTGGTACGCCGCCTGCTTCTACCAGGCTATCCGGCAAAACGGAAATGCCCAAAGGAGGACACGACGATGAAGAGCACGACCACGAAACTGATGATCACGGCGGCCGCGCTGGCGTTCGCCACCGGCGTCGCTTCCGCGCAGACGTTGCAGGCGGACATCCCGTTCGCCTTCCGCGCGGGCGATAAAGTGATGGCTCCCGGCACTTATCAAGTGAAGGCGAACGAGGCCCGGCAATACGTGATCATTTCCAACTACGAAACCAAACAGTCGGTGATCGTTCTGGCAATTGCCCAGAACACGCCGCCCGCCAACTGGACCGCCAAAGGCGAGGCCGTGATGAGCTTCGAATGCGGCGCCAGCCGCTGCGAGCTGACTAAGCTTTGGAATGGGCTCGGTTATAACGCGCTCGCCTTCCGGCGTCACGAAGCCGGCAGGTACGAACAGGCGTTCGTCACCGAAATCCGCCTGGCCAGGGTAAACGGCGACTGATGAGTGGCGGGCCTCCCGGCCCGCTCACCCAAACCTTTCAAGCGATCAATCGGAGGATACGACCATGAAGACCACAATCACACGACTCGCAATCGCGGCCGCCGTCCTGGTGTTGGCCGCCGGGGCCCTCTCGGCCCAGACCCTGCAGGCGCAGATCCCATTCTCATTCCGCGCCGGCGAGAAGCTTCTGCCGGCGGGAAATTATACCGTGTACGTGAAGAACGCAAGCACCCTGGTGATCCTGTCGAATTTCGAGGCTAAGCAGAGCGCGGCGGTCCTGGCCGGTCAGCGCTCCGAAGCGGCAAAGGAATGGAGAGCCACTGGCACCCCGGTGCTGGCATTCGAATGCACCATCGGCCGCTGTGCGCTCATCCGGCTGTGGGCCGGCGAAGGAAGCCCCGCGCTTTCGATGCCGCACCGCAGTCTCGACAAAGTGGAGCACGCAAGTCTTACCCTGATCCCCCTGACCAGAGCTGCCGACTGACGTGCACCTCGTGGGCGGACTCGCATGCGAGTCCGCCCTGCTTCTCTTCTAAGCCAGAACCTCTCCCGCCGCACTCACCGTCCGCTGAACGTCCTCTTCCGTATGAGCCGCGCTGATAAACGCAGCCTCGAACTGCGAAGGCGCCAGATAGATCCCCCGCTCCAGCATCCCCCTGAAGAACCTCCCGAATTTCCCCGTGTCGCACTTCTTTGCCGATTCCCAATCCGTCACAGGCCCGTCCGTGAAGAAGTACGTGAACATCGACCCCACCCGGTTTACCGCCACGCCCTTCGGCGCCGCGGCCGCCAGCTTCGCCCCCATCGCCTCCAGCCGGTCGTAGACTTCCGGATGCGCCTTGAGATGCCGCAGCATCGCCAGCCCCGCCGCCACCGCCAGCGGATTCCCCGAAAGCGTTCCCGCCTGGTAGACCGGTCCCGCCGGTGCCACCTTGCTCATGATGTCCCTGCGCCCGCCGTACGCACCCACCGGCAGCCCGCCGCCGATCACCTTGCCGAGCGTCGTCAGGTCGGGCCGAATGCCGTACCGCTGCTGCGCGCCGCCATACGCCAGGCGGAAGCCCGTCATCACCTCGTCGAAAATCAGCAGCGCCCCGTGCCGCTCCGTGATCGCGCGCATACCTTCCAGGTATCCCGGGAGCGGCGGTACGCATCCCATGTTTCCCACCACCGGCTCCACGATCACCGCCGCGATCCGGTCCCCCATCTTGCCAAACGCCGCCTCCAGCGCGTCCAGCGAGTTGTAGGGCAGGGCAATGGTGGTATCGCAGAATGCCTTCGGCACGCCCTGCGTGTCGGCGATGCCGAGCGTGGCCATTCCCGATCCGGCCTTCACCAGCAGTGAATCTACGTGCCCGTGATAGCAGCCTTCGAACTTCACGATCAGGTCGCGACCGGTGAACCCGCGCGCCACCCGGATCGCCGACATCGTCGCCTCGGTCCCCGAGTTGACCAGCCGCACCATCTCGATCGACGGCACCGCGTCGCAGATGGCATCGGCCAGCTCGACCTCCTGTTCCGTCGGCGCGCCGAAACTGGTGCCGATCGCCAGCGCGCGCTCCAGCGCCTCCAGGATCTCCGGATGCCGGTGGCCCAGGAGCAGCGGGCCCCAGCTTCCCACGTAGTCGATGTACTCGTTCCCGTCGGCGTCGAAGATGTGCGAGCCCTCTCCGCGCGCGATGAACACGGGCTGTCCGCCCACGCTCCGGAACGCGCGCACCGGCGAATTCACGCCGCCCGGGATCTTTTCCACGGCGCGGCGAAACAATGCTTCCGATCTGTTCAGGTTCATGTCGAGAGATTACCGGCGCGCGGCATGATGCGCGCAAACCCGAAGCTCATGGCGATCTCGTACAGGCTGCCGTTGAGGTTCTGCATCAGCCGGCGCTTCAACCCGAGATACGGCTGCCGCCCGGCAAACAGGTCCTGCATGATCGCGGCAAACCGCGGGCTGCGTCGCGTGAACTGCACCATCCGTTCCGGCACGCTGCCCAGCAGAAAACGTCCCAGGAACACCCGCTTGGCCAGGCGCGAGCCGAATTCCAGGTCGGCCGCGAAATCCTTACGGAGCAGCTTGCGGTAGCGCTCGGGATTCTCCGCGGGCGCGGTGTCCGCGAGCAGGCTCTGCGCGGCCAGGTCCGCCGATCGAATTGCGTAGTACAGGCCCTCTCCCGTCACTGGATCCACCAGGCCCGCGGCATCGCCCACGGCCATCCAGCCTTCGCCGGACACGCGGTTGCGCTTCCACGATTTGATATCCAGCGACGGCAGCAGGTGACTGTAGAACGCCGCGCCCTTCCAGGCAATGCCTTGCTCGGTCATGTAGCGTTCCAGTCGCTGCCGCAGCGACGCTGCCGGCTCGCCTTTGCCGCAGATCCCCACCGAGAGGTGGCTGCAGCGCGGGAAAACCCAGATGTAACCCTCCAGGCCTGGCAGAAACTGAATGTCGATGCGCGCCTGGTCGCCCGGAATGTAGTAGCCCAGGGCCGACATTGCGTCGGATGGCGCCAACTGTGTCCCGACGTCGCGCAGCGGATTGCGCGCGCCCGTGGCCACGATGCAGTAATCCGCGTCCAGGCTTCCCCCCGGCGTGCGCAACTGCCACCGCGAGCCACGCCGCTCCATCCCCGTCACCCGGACCTTCTCGATCTGCGCCCCGGCGCGCTCCGCGCGCTCCAGCAGCATCCGGTTTAAATCGAGTCGCGAATAGATCAGCAGCGGGTCGCTCAGACGCAGCGTAACCTGGCCTGCCTCCGGTGCTCCCAGCACGGTCTCGGTGACAAAGCGTTTGGGTGTCGGATTGTCGATCAGAAAAGGATACTGGTTGTACGCTTTGAACGTAAGCCCGCCGCCGCAGGGTTTTTCCCAGGCGAGTTTTTCGTCCATCAGCACCACGCAAAGGCCGGCCGAAGCCAGCCTCTCGGCGGCAAATGCTCCCGCCGGACCACCGCCCAGGATCGCGACTCGCTTCATTCCTTCTTTCCGGCCGGCGGCAGATCCTCCGGCGAGGGCATCTTGCCGGAACCGCCGGGCGCCGCCGGCATCGCTCCGCCCGCGTGCGGATTCCCGCCGGGAATGGCGCCCGCTCCCGGAGGCGCTGTTGCGCCGTGCTGGCTGGTATCTTGCTTGCCCACCACCACCCACTTGCCGTCTTTCTGTTCCAGGTGGTAGTTCATTGTCATCGAAGTCGTACCGCTGCCCTTTACCCCCATATTGACCGTCGCATCCGCCTGGCTGCCGTTCACCTTGACGTTGCCGATGCTGATGTCCATTCCACCCACATTGAGGCCGATTTTCTGCAGGTATTCGACAACGCCCTGGCGGAGCGCTTCATTGCTTGGTTTGCCGCTGTTGCAGCCGGCGAGACAAGCGATCAGGAGGATAGCGGACGCGATTCGCACCACTCAATTATAACCTTGGTGAATCCATCTTCCTCCCGCGGCCGATGCTATAGTGTTGCTGGACGGCATGAGCCCAAGCACTCCAAAAACCACGGTACAGGCCCGCGGCGAGCGTTGTCCGCGCTGCCTTCAGCCGGTGGAGTTCCAGGCGAAGCGCTGCCCCAATTGCGGCGAGCCCCTCTCCACTCACCGCGGCCTTTCGCTCTGGATCGGTGTCGGCGGCCTGCTCGTCCTGATCTTCGTCGTAGGCCTGATGTGGCTGGTGGTCCGCAACGACGATCTCGCAAAAGCGCCGCCGCTCTTCGACGAGCAGTCCCAGGCGCGCAAAGAACAGATCCTTGCCGACCCGCCCAAGGAAAACAAGGAAAACAAGGACGCCAAGCCCGACAAACCCGAAAAACCGCCCCCGCTGAATCAGTGACCGCCCGAGTAAAGCGGGAGGAACTTCATCTGTTACATGTTCCTGATCCGCTTGCGCGAGACGTCCGGCGGCGTATGAACCGTCACGAGGAAGCCGCCGCGGCCTGCCGTCTACCAGAGGACCGCATGAGGCAGCCATGCAGCTATTGTGCCTTGCTCGCCGCGCATTCGCGGTCGCTCAGCTTTGCCTGCCCGCTGGCACTGCCTACGGCTTCAGTTGCACCTCCAGAAACTTGAGGAAGACGTCCCAATCCGCGGGCAGCGTGCCGTGTCCGCCGGCGTGCATGTAGTAGCCGATATCGTGGAGGATCGCCTGCCCGGCGGGCGGCCATTCGCCGGTCCCCAGTCCTTGCTTGGCGAACAGGCGATAAACCGGCTCGGCGGCGACCGCGGCCAGGAACTCGCCCTTCGGGTCGGACCAGCCGTCCTCGCTGCCGGTTTGCAGCAGCACCGGCCGCGGCGCCACCAGCGCCACCAGCATGTGCGCATCGACGGGCGATTCCCGCGGATCGGCGGCCCACTTCTTGTAGTTGCCGCAGAACTGGTACGGATAGCGTGTGGGCGCCACCAGGTGCGCGATGGTCTCGCCGTAATTGCGCCGGCTGAGCGCGGCGCCTCCTTCGCCGGAGCAACTGGCGATCACCGCCGCTACGCGCGTATCGTGCGCTCCGGCCCACATCACGGTCTTGCCCAGCCGCGACACGCCCATGATGGCCACGCGTTTCGCGTCGATGCCCTTGTCGGTCTCGAAGTAATCCAGGGCGCGGCTCACTCCCCACGCCCATGCGGCGATTGAGCCCCACTCGTCCGGCGCGGGCTCGGTTTGCCCCGGCTTCAGGTACAGGGCCCGCACGCCGAGCGGCACTCCGCCCAGAAAGTCGGGGTCGATATCGCCGTAATACACGGTTGCCCAGCCGATGCCCTTTTCCAGCAGCGGCGCGACATTCACCCGTCCGAAGCCTCCGCCGCGAGTGGCTTGCACCTTCTTGTGATCGCGCCCCCAGATTTCGCCCAGCTTAATGCCCGGGTCGTCCACCGTGCTCGCATTGGCGCCGAACCCGAGGTTGAGCAGCAGCGGGACCGGCTTGGAAGCGCCCGCGGGCAGGTAAATCAACAGGTCCATCTTCGGCCCGTTCTTGTCCGCGGAAAAGTACACGGTCACCTGTCGCCGGGTTGCCTTGCCATCGAGCGCGGGGGTGCCTTTGTCGAAGACGTCGAAGCTCATCGACGCCGGCCGCCCGGGAGCGCGCCCGTACTCGTTCTCCTCGAAGAGCCGCACCAGTTCGGGACGCCGCTGCTCATTCCACGTCTTCACGTCCTTCACCGGCTTGCCGTTGGCGAGCACCAGCGGGTCGGGAAGTGTATAGGTTCCCACCTTGGCCTCGTCGTAGTTGACCGGGATGCCGGCGACTTCCGACGGAGGCGCCTTTTTCGCGGGCGGAGCGGGCTGGGCAAGGGCGGAAACCGTCCAAAGCACGAGGGCCGCGGATCGGCTGGAGATGCACATGCCCCCTATGTTACTGCGTCTGTAGGGTAGGCCTCCTGGCCGGCCCCGCGCCGCAGGGCGCTACGCCACAATGGATCTTTTTTCGTGCCGGCTGCGTATGGAAGAATATATGAGAGTGATGTGCTCGTTTTCCGTACTCTTGTTTACTGCCGCAGCATGGGCCCAAAGTCCGCCGGCGCGCCCGGAATTCGAAGTCGCGTCCGTAAAAGCAGCCCCCACGAATATCGATCCCACCATGCAGGTCGGTGTGCACATCGACGGCTCCCAGGTTCACTTCAGCCGATTCTCGCTCAAAGATCTCATCCGCATCGCCTACCGCGTGAAACTCTTCCAGGTGACCGGGCCCGAATGGATCGCCTCCGAACGTTTCGACATCAGTGCCAAGCTCCCCGCGACGGCTACCCGCGATCAGATCACCGACATGCTCCAGTCGCTGCTGGAGGACCGTTTTCAGTTGAAGCTGCATCGCGAATCCAAGGAATTCTCGGTATATGGACTGGTGGTGATGCCCGGAGGCGTTAAGTTGCAGCCGGTTTCTGAGGATCCAGCCACCGACGGCACGGATCCCGCCCGAAACGCGGTCCAGGTCAACGCCACCGGCGGACCGAGCGGCGTCAATATCAGCTATGGTCCGGGCTCCTACTTCCATTTCGGCGACAACAAGATCGAAGGCCGAAAACTCAGCATGCTCAACTTCACCGACGTATTGGCGCGATTCACCGACCGCCCTGTGGTCGACATGACGAATCTTCCGGGGCGCTACAACCTGGACGTGAATCTCACTGAGGACGATTACCGGGCCATGCTGATCCGTTCTGCGATTTCCGCGGGCGTGACGCTGCCCCCGCAGGCGCTCCGTCTGTTGGACAGTTCCGATGGCTCGCTCTTCAGCGCGCTCAAGCCCCTAGGCCTGAAGCTCGAAGGCCGCAAAGCCCCGCTGGAAGTCCTGGTGATCGATTCCATCCAGCGCACTCCGACCGAGAACTAGACTAAATACTACTGTGTTACAAAATGTGGGGCGGCCAATCCTCGGCCGCAGCCGCCTTTCAGGCGGCCAGTTGCGCTCCTGGGCATCGACGGTTCTGCGCCCGTCGCTCTTTGCCGTCCGTCCACCTCGCGTAGCGAGCCCTTTCACTGCACCACCTCGAACGGAACCGCCGGGAGTGTTCCCAGGGGCTGTTTTCGCGTCACCTGCTTCCCGTTATTCTGCACCTGCCGCTCGACGAAAGCTTCCAGGATCAGGTTCCCCTTTAACCCCGGCTTGACCTTGGTGGGAT
>DATJYJ010000112.1:0-54361 GCA_035578025.1 Verrucomicrobiia bacterium | reverse complement strand
AGCCCGGCCCGGACGTCGCCGAGCTCTTCGATCTGCTCGGTGAGGTCGTCGATGGTTCGCCGCGCCGTGCGGATACGATCGGCATTGGCCTCGAGGGCGCGTGCGCTCTCGGCAAGCGACATGTGGATGGTGCGCATCTGCTCGCTGCGAAGTTCCTCGAGCAGATTCCGCCGTTTGTGGCCGAGGGCTTCGTCGGCTATGGCCTCGATTTCGGTGCTGCTGTACGCGTCCAGAGGCAGAAACGTGCCGCGATCGAGATCTACCGTCTGGATCGGCCTACCGTCGGATGTGAGCAGTACCGGGTTCTGCTTGAGGGCGCGCTTGATGGTGTAGCGGTTCGATGCATCGGCGAGCGCGGTGATTGTGACCAGCGCCCCGCCGGCGGGATTTGCTGAATCAGGTCTGCGCAGTGCTTCGGGGCGGCGGAGATGCCGCAGAGCGCAAAGCGCACGGTCTCGGCGAGGGTGGATTTCCCGCTTCCGCGCGCCCCGATGATACAAGTCAGGCCCGGGGGAATATTGATGCTCAGACCTGGCAGAAACCCACCGCTGATTTCGATCTTCTCCACCACCCACATATGATCAACCAACTGCCGGGCAGGATCGCCCCACGGCTCCTCGGGTCGGTAGCGCACCCGGCGGCATTCCCTACTGTACACCAGAGGCTTTATTTGGCGGCGTTCGTCTTGATGGGGAACGCCGGCCGATGGAGGGGCGGCGGCATTTTCTTCAGAGCGTCCAGCGCCAGTTCGATGGCTTTCTCCAACTGCGGGTCGTGTCCCTGGAGCACGAGGTCGGGGCGCTGCTCGACGACGTAATCGGGATCCACGCCGTGGTTTTCGACGACCCACTCGCCGCTGCCCTTGTCGTTGGGCTCCCACCAGGCAAAGCCCGGCGCGGTGACGCCGCCGCCGTCCAGGGTGGAGGGGAATCCGCCCATACCGATCAGGCCGCCCCAGGTACGCGTACCGACGAGCGGCCCGATCTTCTCCTTCTTGAAGTAGTAGGGGAAGAGGTCACCTCCGGACCCGGCCTGCTCGTTCACGATCATGACCTTCGGTCCGAAGAACGCGGCCTGCGGCACAAATTCCTTGCCCTCTCGGGGCGAGAGCGCCAGCAGAGCGCGCCGGCCCAGTTTCTCGGTGTAGAAGTCCGGCGACCAGCCGCCGTGGTTGAAGCGCTCGTCCACGATGAGACCGTCCAGCCCCTGCTGTCCGTTGAAATACTTGTCGAACATGCGGACGCCTTCGACCGATGTGTCCGGCACATGCATGTAGCCGACGCGGCCGCCGGTCAGTTCGAAGACCTTGCGACGGTTGCCCTCCACCCAGTTGAGGTAGCGGAGGCCAGACTCGCTGCCGATCGGTTTGACGCCGATCTCCCAGGCTCCCTGCTCAGCGGGCTTGTCGTTGATCCTGAGTGTGACCATGCGGTCGGCGAGTCCCTGAAACCAGGCGTAAGGTTCGCGGTCGGCATGCGCCACGTTTCCATTCACGGCAATCAGGTAGTTGCCTTCTTTCACCTTCAGGCCCGGCTCGGTGAGCGGGGAGCGCAGGTCGTTCTCCCAGTTCTCCCCCTTGTAGATTTTGACGATGCGGAAGAAGCCCCCGTCGGCCTGGAAATCGGCGCCCAGCATGCCGACGTTGACGCGCTTGCGGTCCGGGACATCACCACCGCCAACGTAGGTGTGGGAGGTGTTCAACTCGGCGATCATCTCGCCCAGGATGTAGTTGAGGTCGCTGCGATGCGCGACCCAAGGCAGGAGCGCCTCATAGCGTTTACGGATCGCGGCCCAGTTGGCTCCGGCCATCTCCGGGTCCCAGTAGAAGTCGCGTTCGATGCGCCATGCTTCGGTCAGAATCTCTTTCCACTCATCGCGCGGATTCGACTCCACCTGCATCTCGGCGGTGTTCACTTTGCCATCGCCGACCTTCTTACCGGGAGCGGCATCGATGATGCCGTAGTTGTTCTGCGCGCGGTACAGCAGCTTGGCGCCGGTCTTATCCAGCTCGTAGTTGTTGACGCCCTGCAGGACGACCTTGTCTTCGCGCTTTTTGGTGTCGTAGAGGTGGACGGCGCCTGCCGGCTGCTGGGGTCCGGGCCGGCCCATCTGGGTGTCTTCCATCGGATCGGAGACGTAGAACAGCTTTTCCTTTCGCGCCTCCAGGTGGCGGTACATGCCGGGCGGCACGGGTACGCGGGAAATGCGGTCGGCGAGCCCTTCCAGATCGATCTGGACGGGCTTCACCTCGGCGGCCTTCTCATCCGGCTTCTTTTCCCCGGTCTTTTGCGCGTCCGCGCTTTCGGCGGGCTTGGTGTCGTCTTTCTTGTCGTCCTTCTTCGCGTCGGCTTCCTTTTCCTCGTCGTTTTGCGGCCCGAAGGGAGCCGGCGTATCGGCCTTCAGAGTCAGCGCGAAGATGCCGCTTGTGTAGGCGTAAATGAACCGGCGGTCGAAGTTGTCGGCGCTCGGGTAGAAGAAGCGGTTGGAGACGAAATAGAGGTACTTGCCCTCGGGATCGAAGACCGGGTTGCCGTCATCGAAGAGTCCCTGGCTGATGGGAGCGATCTTCTTCGACTCCAGGGAGTAGAGGTACATGTTGTCTTTACCGGCGGCATTGGCCGGCTTCGTGTAGGCGAGCCACCGGCTGTCGGGCGACCACGATCCGGTGAGACGGCTGGGGTAGTCGGCCTTGTCGACGAGCACAGGCGCCTTCTTCTCGATGTCCACGTACCAGAGACGCAGTTTCTTGTCGCTATAGGCGATCTTCTTCGAATCGGGGGACCAAACGGGAGAGTAGCGATAGCGCACCTCATTCCCGTCGGTGGTAATGCGGATTTCATCGCCGCCGGTCTGCGGCCGCAGATAGAGCTCGTACTCGCCGCTGATGTCGGAGAAGTAAGCGATCCACTTGCCGTCGGGGGACCATTTGGGGTTGACCTCGTGGGCGCCGGACGTATTGGTCAGGTTGCGCGGACTGCCATGTTCGGCCGGCACGGTGAAGACATCGCCGCGCGCCTCAAACAAGGCGCGGACGCCGGTCGGCGAAATCTCCCAGGCACCGATCCGGTTGCCGACGTTGCGGATCTCCGGCCGCGCAGCGATGTCGTCGCCGGCCACGTGGATCGGGATCTGCACCGCCTGGGCAGTCTTCAAATCGTAGGAGTACAGCAGGCCGCCGTTTTCGTAGACGATGGCGTTGGGGCCAAGACTCGGCCACTTGATGTCGTACTCGGTGTAGGTGGTGAGTTTGGCGACCTTCTTCGAAGGGAGGTCGCAGCGGTACAAGTTCATGACGCCGTCGCGGTCGGAAATGAAAAAGACGGCGTTGCCGCGCCACATGGGGAACATGTCCATGGCCTCGGTGGTGGGGAGCGGCTCGTAGGAGTGCTTCTGGAGATCGAACAGAGCGATGGGGCTTTTCCAGCCGCCGCGATACCGTTTCCAGGTGCGCATTTCCTGGGAGGTGAGGTTGTAGGCGACGCGCTGACCGTCGGCGGAAAAGCTGGCCAGGGAAGCGCGCGGGATACTCAGCATCTCCGGCGTGCCGCCATCGGGAGAAATCAGGAAGAGGCGAGTGTAGTCAGGCAGGTCGCTGGCGCGGTTCGAGCGGAAGAGGATGCGACCGTCAGGCGACCATCCGAGGACCATGTCGGCCGCCGGGTGATAGGTGAGCCGTTTGGGCTCGCCGCCGGCGGCGGGGACGACGAAGACGTCGGAATTGCCGTCGTACTCGCCGGTGAAGGCGATCCATTTGCCGTCGGGGGAGAACTTGGGGTACAGCTCGTCGCCGGGATGCGCGGTCAACCGGCGGGCCGGTCCACCCTTGGTGGAGGAGATCCAGAGATCCTCGGCGTATACGAAGACCACCTGGTCGTTCCAGATATCGGGGAATCGCATCAGGCGAGTTTCGGTTGGGCTGGCGGCCACGGCGCAGGGCGGCAAGAGGGCAAGCAGCAGGATCGATGCGGGGAGCAGAAGCAGGCGTATGAATTTCACAAATGCCTCCGGGAGGATGAGTAGGAACCGGCCGTCATTTTAACGCAGCGGAGCAAATCGGAGGAAGCGGCGGGGGATGAAAACACTCATTCAGCCACGGATGGACACAGATTCACACGGATAAGAAGACTGTCTCATCTGTAGCTGGTCCTCTTTCCGAAACCTGCCTGGGAAACGCAGGGCCTTCTTAGTGCCGCGCGACGCAGTATCCTCGAAATGATGCGGCCTATGCACTTTGCGCTGCTTCTGGGACTGGCGGGCCTGACCACTGCGATGACCTCAGACCTGACTCCGGTGAAGGTCACGGTCCTGGAAGGCACCACCTATCACGTGCAGGGCATTGAACTCGACGATTCGCACCTGTGGGTTACCTCGGTCGACAAGGTCCACCACGCGGGCTACCTCCACGAATTCTCGCTGGCCGGCGGGAGGCATCTGCGCACGGTCGATGTGACGGCAGGGGAACGATACCATACGGGGGGAATTTCGGCGGACGGCGGGTCTTTGTGGGTGCCGGTGGCCGAATACCGGCGGGCGAGCAGCGCCGTGATCCAAAAGCGCAGCCTGCGCACGCTCGAATTGGAATACCAGTTCACCGTCGGCGATCACATCGGCTGTATCGCGGCGGCGCGGGACCTTCTGATTGGCGGCAACTGGGACAGCCGCGAATTCTACCTGTGGGACCGGAGCGGGCGGCTGGTCCGGAGGGTTCCGAACCCCACCTCGAACCGTTACCAGGACATGAAGTTCGAGGATGGCCAACTGGTCGCGTCCGGACTTTTGCCCGAGGGCACGGGGGCGATCGACTGGCTGGAGTATCCGGCGCTGCGCCTGGTGCGGCGGGTTGCCATGGGCCGGACCAGCCGCGGCGTTCCCTATACCAATGAAGGAATGGCGAAGCGCGGCAACCGGCTGTTTCTGCTGCCGGAGGATTCGCACAGCCGGCTGTTCGAGTTCGTTGTCCCGCCGGCTCGCGAATAGGCGGCGGGCGCGGAGGTCATTGATCCCCGCTGGCGTCTCTGCTAGCATCGAGTCTCACAGGAGCAGACTCGCTTCAAGGAGCGCCTCCATGAAACAGGTACCTGTTTGGCGCCTGGCTATGAGCGTACTCCGCGCGATGCCATTCGTGTTCGTGTGCGCCGCCGGGTGGTCCCAGAATGCGTTCGTATCAGGCCGTGTCACCGACACGTCAGGCGGGGTGATCGGGAGAGCCGCTGTCGAACTGACCAACCGTTCCACACAGGTCAAACTGCCGACTGTCACGAATGCGGAGGGTATTTTTGTCTTCCCCTCCGTCCCTCCCGGTCTGTACGAGGTGAACGCGAGAATTGCCGGCTTTGCTTCGGCCCACATCGAATCGGTACTGGTTGAGGTGGGGCAATCGAAGACTCTCAACCTCACGCTCAAAACCGGCGATGTGAAGGAATCGGTGACCGTCATCGACGTTGCGCCACTAGTCACCGCCGACCGCGCCGACCGCGGCACCGTGGTCGAAAACCAGTTTGTCTCGAGCATTCCGCTGCTCACGAGAAACCCGCTGCTGCTGGTCACGATTACGGCCGGAGCCATCGGCACCACGACGCCCGGCGGGGGACTGGTAGCGGGGGACAATACCGTGAGCGAGAATCAGACGAACTATTTCCGGATCAATGGCGGGCGTAACCGGTCGAATGAGATTCTGATCGACGGCGCCGCGGATACCGGAACGTACAACAACCAGGCTGCCGCGATTCCCCAAGTGGACGCGGTACAGGAGTTCCAGATCAATACCAACCCGTATGACGCGGAACTGGGGCATACGGGCGGCGGCATTATCAGCTATACCATCAAGTCCGGCACGAACCAATTTCACGGCAACCTGCACGACTTTTTGCAGAACGCGGTGCTGAACGCGAACGGCTTCAATGCGAACAAGGCGGGCACACCGCGACGACAGTTGCAGAAGAATCAATTCGGTTTCACGATCGGCGGACCACTGTCCATACCCAAACTGTACAGCGGCAAGAACCGGACGTTCTACTTCTTCGCATACGAAGGACTGCGCCAGCACAGTTTTTCCTCGTTCACGGGAACGGTTCCGACCGCGGCCCAGCGGCAGGGGGATTTTTCCAGCACCTTCGACACGAACGGCGCGCTGAAGCTGATCTACGATCCTTCCACAACGCGCCTGGATCCGACCGCTCCGGCGGGGACCACGCGGTATATCCGGGACGTTTTTCCCGGCAATCGCATTCCGGCCGCGCAGATCAATCCGATTGCGACGAACCTGCTCAAGTACTTCCCGCAGGCGAACCAGAAAGGGATCGGCCTGAGCGATACGAACAATTACTTCAGCCCGGCGCCGAGCACGCTGGACAACAACCGGATCGACGGGCGCATCGATCACCAGTTCTCGGACAAGCACGTGGTGTTCGCCCGGGGCGACTACTTCTGGAACCTCAATTCGTCGCCGGATGTGTACAACAGCCCGATGTCGCCGGTGAACACGCCGAACCTGATTCCAGGCTGGGCCTGGGCCGCCGGGCATACCTGGAGTATCAAGCCATCCACGGTATTCGTACAGCATTTTTCGATGGCGGACAGCCAGACGAACCGCGTGCCGCTGACGTTGGGATTCGACCAGAAGTCGCTGGGGTTTCCTTCGACCGTCACGGATGGACAACTGGCGGCATTCTTTCCGCAGGTGACTGTAGCGGGAACTTCGGGAGTGGGCGCAGTAGGAACGATCTTCAACGTGGTGATATCCCGGACGTACGAATACAACGCCGCGCTGACCATTCAGAGAAGCGCCCACACGATCAAGACGGGATTCGACTACCGGTTCTATACGATCGACTGGACGAATCCAAATCCGCTGGCGATCAACGCCAGCGGCGCATATACGGGCGGCCCTAACGCGAAGGCTGCCACCGCCAACACGGGCGCGGGAATCGCCGATCTCTTGCTGGGAGCCGCTTCTGTCTCTTATAACATCAACCCGGAAAACGTGAACAGCCACCCTTACTATGCGGCTTTCGTTCAGGACGAATGGCGCGCCACGAGAAACCTGACCGTGACCCTGGGGCTGCGCTACAACCTGGAACTGGGCAGCATCGAACAAAACAACCATTATGTTTTTCTCGACCGGACCAGCCCTTCGCCGCTCAAAGTTCCCGGCTACAACCTGACGGGAGGCCTCGTCTTCACGGGAGTGAACGGAATTTCCCGGCGCGTCGAGGATGCGGATCACAACAATTGGGACCCGCGCGCGGGTCTTGCGTATCGTATCGGGGACAAGACCGTGCTGCGCGCCGGTTTCGGGATGTTTCACAATCCACTCCTCTCCACGGACCGGGACACCACGCAGGGATTCAGCCGAACGACGTCCAACATCGTCGCTCAAGCAGATGGGGTTACGCCGACTTTCAACCTCTCCAACCCGTTTCCGCAGGGGCTGGCGGCGCCAACCGGGAACTCCCTGGGATTGGCGACGAACCTGGGGCTGGCGATTTCCGCTCCTGTGCTCCGGCGCAAGACGCCCTACCAGGAGCAGTGGTCGGTTGACGTTCAGAGGCAACTTCCGTGGTCGATTATCGTGGATGCCGGTTATACGGGCACACACGGGGTGGCGCTTCCGGGCCTGGTGGCACTGAATCAACTGCCGCTATCGCAACTGGCGCTCGGGACGCAGTTGCAGCAGACCGTCACGAATCCGTTTTTCGGGTACATCACGGATCCGTCATCCACGCTGAGCCAGAGCACCGTGCAGTACGCGCAACTGCTGCGGCCTTACCCGCAATTCACCGGGGTGAACCAAGTGGTGGCGCCGGCGGGCTTCTCGTCCTATCACGCATTCGAGTTGAAGGTGGAGCGGCGGTTCGCGCAGGGACTGGCGCTGCTGTTCAACTGGACGCATTCGAAGGCGATCGACAACGTGGCCGAGAACAGTTCCATCAACAATGCCTACTGCTTTTCGTGCGACCGGTCGCTGTCGTACGTGGACACGCCCGACGCGGTGAACCTCAGTGCACGTTACGAACTGCCGCTGGGGGTGGGGAAGAAGATTTTGAACCACGGGCCCCTGGCGATAATTCTGGGCAACTGGGCGGTGGCCGGGATCTACTCGTTCTCGAGCGGATTCCCGGTGGCGGTTTCTTCCCCGGACAATTCGAATGCGTTCGACATTGGACCTTTCCGTCCGGTGGCGACCGGAGTTCCCGCCGCTCTGGCGGGCGGTCCGCAGATCAAAGACAACGGCCAGTACTTCAATCCGGCCGCGTTCGCCAGAACCCCGCAGTTCCAGTTCGGCAATGTGAGCCGGTATTTGCCGGACGTACGGAACCCATCCAACTTCGGGCTGAACGCCATGATCGAGAAGCAGGCGGCGATACACGAGCGCTTGAAGCTGGAGTTCCGGACGGAGCTGTTCAATGTCACCAATTCGGTGAACTTCGCCGGACCACAAACATCCATCACGTCGAGTGCGTTCGGGACGATTGCCCTGACGCAGGTGAACAACCCGCGGGCCATTCAGTTTGGCCTGAGGCTGGTCTTTTAGCGCGGAGGCGCGATTCCGGCGTTGTCCGGCCTAGCGTTTGACGGCGATGTAGAGGGTCTGCGACCCCTGCACTCCTCCCAGGTTGAAGGTGAGCGGAACGGCGTCGCTGTCGGAGACGTTAGGCACCACGACGTTGAACTGGTATAGCCCGATGAAGCCGGGCGCCAGGCCATCGTACTGCACGGTGGCGGTGACGTTTCCGAACTGGATGGTGAGCGGTTGCGCGAGCTGATTGGAGACGCCGACAATCTGGCCGGCGCCGATGGCGGGCGTGACGCCGCCGAAGCCGATGCCGTACATCACGATGGCCTCGCCCGGCTGCGCCTGCCGGGTAGCGACGCCGGCGAGGGAATTGGGCGGCAGGACGAAGGTGCCGTCGGCGTGCTGGGCCACGACATATTGTTTGCCGCCAATCACGAATGTGGGCGCCGGGGCAAGAAGGCCGGGCTGGGCGGCATTGACGGTAACGGCGTACGGGGCGCTGGTGCCGTTGGCCGTGGTGACGGTGAGCTGCTGCGGTCCGGGCGCAATATTGGAGGGGATCTGCGCATTCACCTGGCCGGACGAGATGTAGCGGATGAACGCCTGTTGTCCGGCGATGGCCACGGATGTGCCGTCCAGCGAAGTGGGTGCGGTGGAGCCCTTGAAATCCGATCCGGCCCATTCGCGGGACGAGCCGGCCAGGCTGGATCCGTAGATTTCGACCCACGTGCCCGGCGCAATGCTGGTGAACCCGCCAAAGGCCGATGCGCTGACGACGCCGTTCGATTGAATTGCGGGCGCGTTGCCGCCCGTGCCGGGGGCGGTCAGCAGCAGGGCCAGACTGTCGGCGAGGCCGTCGTCATCCGAACCGTCGGTGCGCGTGGATGCCATGGTGATGCGCACCATGCGGGTTCCGGCCGGCACCGAACCGGTCTGCGATTTCTGAATGAGCGCGCTCTTGTTGCCACGCTCCGCCGCGGATACCGGTCCCAGCGTGGAACTGCCGAGCGCCGCTCCCGACCAGTTCATGAAGAGCGCCGTGACCTTCATCGAATCGCCCTGGTCGCTATACCCGCCGATCCAGCCGGAGAAGGAGAATGTCACTTTCCCGCCATCGATTTGGGAGGCCGCACCCGCCAGGTCGATATCCTGGTAGGCGGTGGACGATGGATTGCTTGGTCCGCCGTAGAAGTACCAGCTTCCGCGATCGGCCGGCCCGGGGTCTTTTGCGGCGAGATCGGAGTCCTGCGAATAAGTATCGAGCGAGAAGGCGGCGCTGCGAACCCATGACGGCACTTCGATGACGGCGGAATCCGCCAGCGTGGTCAGGGGTATGGGCAACTGAGTCCCGCTAGGCGCTTCGGCATTGCCGTTGACGATCAGGTTGGATCCGAAGAAGCCGGACGGCGGCGCCGAATCATTGTTTAGCTGGAAGGAGATATTGTCCGCGCATCCGTCGTTATTGGAGCCGCTCGACCGCAGGAGGTCGATTTCGATGGTCACGGAGCGGGTGCCGGAGGGCATTTGGCCGAGCTTGCGCCGGAAGTAGAGGGCATCGCTCTGGGCCTTGTCGGTGTCGGTCACCGGCCCGAGGGTGAAGGTGCCGACGGATGCGCCCGCCGTGTTCTGGAAGGTGACGATCATCTGCGAGGAATCGCCGTTGGCACCGCCCAGATAGCCGGATGCATCGTAAGAGACGGTGCCTGCGTCGATGCCGGAAGCCGCAGAGGACACATCGATCTTCTGCGTCAGAGTCGCCTTGGCCGTGGTGGTACCCGCGAAATAGTTTTTGCCGCGATTCGCCGGACCGAGGCTTTTCAGGTTCAGGCGGTCTCCCGCCGTGTAGAGGATCACCGCGGGGGAGGCAGCGACGGTCCAACCGGAGATGGAGGATGCGGGGGTCGCGGAGGCGGTACCCGTGCCCGATTCGGCATCTCCGTTAACGACCAGGTTCTTGCCGAAGACCGTTTGGGCATCGGCGGGCGCATGCAGCGTAGCCAGGAGCAGCACCCCTAGAATGAGTGAGTTTCGCATCGTGTTATCCGATACGAGATGACCTTTTCGGCTCTCGCCTATCTAGTTACGCAGGGGCTGAAGGGGAAGCGGCTCATCGGGCGGGGCGGCCGAGTTCCACGAGTACCAGTCAAGGCGCCGCTGGGGACCGCCGAGAAGCCGTCATTGCCTGTTCTGTTGGGCCTTCTGGCGCGCCAGTTCGGCGTTGAAGGATTTTTCCTTCTCGTCAATGTAAGCGAGATAACCGGCGTGATCGAGGAACGGATTCGGCCCGCCTTTGGCGAGCTTCGCGTATTTTCCGGCGAGATCGTAGAATCCGCCGTGGGCGGCGAGGAAGATGTCGCAGGGGAGCTTGCGCAGGACGGCAAAGCTGCGCACATAGTCGTCGGAGATCTGAGGGTAATCCTTGTTATTTACGAGGATGTAGCCGGGATTCCAGCCGACGCTGCACACGATGACGACATCGTAGGTCTTGCCGGCTTCGGAGGCCTTCATCGACCAGGTGGTGCAGCCCTTGGTGTGGCCAGGGGTGAGGTGCGCCGTGAGGGTGGAACCGCCCAGCTTGACTTCGTCGCCGTCGTGCAGAACGCGATCGACGGGGTGCGGCTTTCCGCCGGGTGAGATGCGCTTGAGGGCGGGGACATCCTGCTCCATGGCCATGACGCGGGCGCCGGTGAGCTCCTTGACCATGGCATCGCCTTCCATGTGGTCGCCGTGCGCGTGACTGCCGAGGATGATTTTGATGTCGGTGAATTTGAAGCCGAGCTGTCCGACGGAGGAACGGATTTGAGGGACGGTGGATTCGTAATCGGTGTTGACCAGGATGTGGCCCTCGGGCGTGGTAATGAGATAGCTGCCCAAGTCCGCGGTGCCGACGAAGTAGACATTGGCGATGACTTTGTGGGCGGGGAAGGGTTTATTCCGGTCGACGGTTTGCGCGGAGAGTATCATCACCGTTGCCAGGGCGAGGGTGGAGCGACAGGCGATCCTCATAGCGGATCAGCATATCGCACCCGACGTGTCCGGCGGACGTTGCTGGGCGCGGATTACTTGATGTAGGGGTCCATGTTCTCGGAGCAGCAGGGTTTTTGCACCGGTTTGCGGATCATGACTTCGGTCCGCGTATTGTGCTGGTCATAGAGTTGCAGCAACATGCGGCCGTCGCGGGCCACGGAGGGTTCGCGCGGGGGCTTGTAGCCGCGGTCCATCACGGTTTTGTAGACGGCTTGCATATCCAGAGTATCGACGCAGACGTGGTGCCAGACACCGAGCTGTTGCGGGGTTGGAGGACCGTCGTGCATGACCATGTACTCGATCCAGTTGTCGCCGTCGGGCGTGAGCAGCGAGATCCAGTCGAGGCGATCGTCGCGGGGACCGCCCTGCCAAAGGAAGCGAAAGCCCAGGATGTCCTTATAGAACTTGTCCTGCGCTTCGGGGCTCTTTACATGCACGCCGACATGCAGGATGTGGCCGGAGATGCGGCGGTCCGAAAGAGCCTTTCCGCGGTACCTGGACTGAAGCGAACCCTTGGTGTATTCGACGAATTCGACGGCGTGGCCCTCAGGATCCTTCACGACGAAGCTATAGTTGCCATCCGAGTCCTTGGAGACGCGCGCGGGAACGCCTACGCCGCGGGAGGCGAGATAGTCGCGCAGCTTGCGCGCATCCGCGGTTTCAAAGCCGATCTGGATGAGCTTGTCGTCGGATTCTTTTTCCAGCGTCGGGGCGAGCTCGATGTACTGGCGGTCGTTGACTTTGAAGACGGCAATTTCCGCGGCGCCGGCGATGGCCCGCTTGTGCCGGAACACCTCGTCATAGCCGAGGACGCCCGAGTAGAACTTGCGAGCTTCGTCCAGGCTATCGGTCTTGACCACGAAATTCGCGATGCCAGCGATGGGCGGCCTGGCGACGGCGGCGGCTGCGCCCGAGGCCAGGATCGCGGAAGCGGCGGCGATCAGCGAGAAGGATGCGGATCTCATGAAGTCTCCTGGAGAATGGTCGATCCATAGTATATCTTCGGGTGGAGGCTGTGCATGTCAAGTAGAAGTTCCATGAGATCGATTTTTGCGATTGCGATGGCAGCAGCCATGGCGGTCTTCACTCTGAGTGCCGCCGATCTCTCGGGCAAATGGAAGGGTTCCATGGACACCCAGATCGGAGCTGTGGAGGTGACCATCACCATCCAGCCCGGAGCGACCCTGGCCGGCAGGGTCACCGCCGGGGAATACGAGGCGGCGATCGAAAAGCCCATGCTGGCCGGGGACAAGCTTTCCTTCGAAATCAATATCGCGCCCGGAAAGGTGTTGTACGAAGGCACGGTCAGCGGCGACGAGATGAAGCTGAACGTCACGGGGACTCAGGGCGACAAGTATGTGCTGGTCTGCAAGCGCCAAAAATAGCTGGATAGGCACAGGGCCTGAGCGAGTTCGCGACGGGGCTTGAGCCTGCCAACCGAGGCCGCGGGACTGAAAGTCCCGCGCAGGCTGAAGCGCTGCCCCACAGGCTGAAGCACTGTCCCACGGGGGACTAGACTAGTGCGTCATGGCGTAGGTGATGTAGTTGATCACGACACGAAACGCCAGGCCCGAGAACTTCTCGGGATAGTCGCCGGCGTTGGCCCACTCCCACGCGTCGCCCAGGTGCATGTTGAAGCAGATGGCCACGACGATGCGCCCGTTCTTGTCGCGAATGCAGCGCCAGCCGGGGACATAGCCATCCTTCTCATAGGTGCGGCCGGTGGCTACATACTGCTCGCCCGGGATCTGGAACTTCTGGTTGATGTCGTAGAGGCTGTGGAAGATGGTGTCGTCGTCGGGGATGTCTTCCACGACCGCGTCGGGCAGGACCATACTCATGCCGCTCATGAAGCGGTTCCAATCGGCCTGGCCGTGGAAGTGATCGACCATCAGAAATCCGCCCCGGGCGATGAAATTGCGCAGACGCTGGGCCTCGGCATCGGTGAAGGCCCACTTCTCCACGCCGACGGCGTAGATCCACGGGGTATCCCACATGTGGTCGTCATCGATATCGACCACGTTGAGCGGCGAGGGCGAATTGATTCGCGTCAGCCGGCGGAGCGCGAGGAGGCAGTCGTGGTCGGCGCGCGGGAAGTCCTGCGCCCATCCACCGCCGAACATTCGGCGATATCCGTAGCCGCCGCCGTAGCCGGTATTGTAGCGGAGGCGGCTGAAATAGAATTCGGAAGGGATGGACAGGTCGGACTCGTCGTAAGGCTGAAGGCCGGAGGAGGGCGATCCGCCGAACCGTTGCCAACCGGAGAGCTCGATGGCGACCGTCAGCAGCAGGCCGATCCCAAGCAGGGGATACGCCAGTTTCATTGTCCGGAACCCTCTTTGTTATCCTGAAGCGTACCACGAACGGACGCGCGAGACGTAGGGCCTTGCGAGTTTTTTCGATGCCGAGCCACACACCATGGATCGCCGCGATTTTCTGAAACTGGCCGGAGCGGCGGCCGCCGGACCACTCGCCGGGCAGCGGACGCAGATGCCGATGCCGGGGCCTATGACGCCGGCGGGTTCGGGCGTCAAAGAGATTTCGGGAACGGTATTCAACCTCGAGATCGCGCCGGTGACGGTGGAACTTGCGCCCAACCGGATCGTGAGCACGATCGGGTACAACGGGACGTCGCCGGGACCGCTGCTGCGGATGAAGGAAGGCGCGCCGGTCACGGTTAACGTAGTCAACAAAACCGACACGCCGGAGTATGTCCATTTTCACGGGCTGCTGATTCCGGCGGACGTGGACGGTTCGGAAGAGGAAGGCACGCCGCCGGTGCCGCCGCACGGCAGCCGGAGCTATCAATTTACGCCGACGCCTGCGGGTACGCGCTGGTACCACACGCACGCGATGTCGATGGACGATCTTCACCGGGGGACATTCACCGGACAGTTCGGGTTTCTGATCGTGGAAGGCGGGGCCAACCCGGGCAACTACGATCAGGAGCATTACCTGGCGCTGCGCGACTGGGAACCGTACTTCACATCGCAGTACATGGATACGGACGACCTGGACCCGTCGGGGCCGAAGCCGGAGAAGCCCCCGGTGCTGGATACGCGGCCGCCGGGACTCGAGGTGGCGGCCGATCTGTATTCGATCAACGACAAGTCGCTGGGGGCGGGTGAACCGATCCGGGTGCGGGCGGGGCAGCGCGTGATGTTCCACTTTCTGAACGCGAGTGCGATCGAGATCCGGCACCTGGCGCTGCCGGGGCACAAGTTCAATATTGTGGCGTTGGATGGCAACCCGGCACCGAAAAGCGCGGCGGTGGACGTGCTGATGCTGGGGCCGGGTGAGCGCATCGACGCCTGGGTGGCGATGAATCAGCCGGGCGTGTGGGTGATGGGAGCGCCGGAAGACATGGTGCGCGACGGCGGGCTCGGGGTGGTGGTCGAGTACGCCAACCAGAGGCGGAGCCCGCAATGGATGCCGCCGCCGCAGTCCGGATGGGATTACACGATGTTCGGCAAGGCGGCGTCCGGACCGGCGCCGGCGGAGCGGCTGGAGATGATTTTCGAGAAGGTGCCGCGCGGGGCAGGGAAGTTCAATCTGTTCACGGTGAACGGCACGCCTTATCCGCACGACCGGGAGTTTGTGCTGAAGCAGGGCGCGCGTTACCGGCTGACATTCCGCAACCGGACGGACGATTCGCATCCCCTGCACCTGCACCGGCATCAGTTGGAAATCGCGGAGATCTACGGAAAGACAACGGCGGGCATCATCAAGGATACGGTGGTGGCTCCCTCGTATGGCCGGGTGAGCGTGGACTTCACCGCCGACCAACCAGGGCCGACGCTGTTTCACTGCCATATCCAGCACCATATGGACTACGGGTTCAAGGCGCTGCTGAAGTATGCCTGAGGCAGAGCGGGCGCATGGCGGACAGAGGTACGCCGGCAGCGGAAGTCCAGATTGACGAAGGGTTGGTTCGCGCGCTGATTGAAGCGCAGTGCCCCGAATTCGCCGACCTTGAGATCTCACCCGTCGGCGCGGGCTGGGACAACGCGATGTTTCGGCTGGGAGCGGAGTTCGGTGTGCGGCTCCCGCGCCGCGCTCTCGCGGCCGAACTGATCCGGAACGAGCAGAAGTGGCTGCCAGCCGTGGCTGATCGGGTTCCAATTCGTGTTCCGTGCGCGGTCCGTGCCGGTGTGCCCGGCTGTGGGTATCCGTGGTTCTGGAGCATTGTGCCGTGGATTCCAGGCGAGCCGGCGGATCTCACCGCTGCCCCACCGGACCAGGCGGTCCGGCTGGCGGCTTTTCTCAGGGCACTCCATGTGAAGGCTCCGGAAGGAGCTCCCTTCAACCCCTTTCGAGGTGTTCCGCTGCGCGAGAGGGCGGCGGGAGTGGAGGAACGGCTTCGGCGGCTCGCCGACAGGAATGTACCGATCACTCCGGAAATCGTGGACACATGGCGCTCCGCGCTGCGAGCGCGAGAGGACGCCTTTCCGACGTGGATCCACGGAGATCTTCATCCGCGAAATGTCCTGGTGGACGAAGGGAAAATCACCGGCGTTATCGATTGGGGCGACATTTGCTCGGGTGACCGGGCAACGGACCTGGCATCTTTCTGGATGCTGTTTCCGGACAGGATTGCCCGCGGACAAGCGCTACTTGATTACGGTGCAGATGGCGATTGCATCCGGCGGGCAAAAGGCTGGGCCGTGGTCTTCGCGGCGATGCTGTTGGAGACGGGACTGCTAGATCATCCACGACATGCGGCGATCGGCGCGGCGGTTTTCCGACAGTTGCAGGGTGACACTGCGTGAGTGGACCTACCTCGTGCGGATGAACCGGTATACGAGGCAGCTCCCTACGATTCCCAGGTCAGACTGGCGATCAGCATCGCGGAGCCGCCCAAAACGTTGGTCACACCGGGTGCGTCGATCAGCGGGTTGAAAATCGGGGTTATTCGGTTCGCAGGGCGGTCATGGGCGAAATGGACGCGGCCACGGCGGCGGGAATCATGGCGGCGGCGACGGCGCAGACGGCGAGCGCCCCGGCCGCTACGCCGAGGGCGAGCGGATCCCAGAACGAGACTTCGTAGAGCTGACTGGAGATGAGACGCGCGCCGGCGATGGCCAGCGGAAGTCCGAGGGCGAGACCGGCGAGCACGTGGACGAGCGCGCCGCGGAGGATATAGCGAATGACGCCGGTGCGGTCCGCGCCCAGGGCCATGCGGATTCCGATTTCTGGGGTGCGCTGTGCCACGGTGTAGGCCGTGACGCCGTAGAGTCCGACGGCAGCCAGTAGGAGAGCGACGATTCCGAAGAGGCCGGCGAGGCTGGCGACGGCGCGTTCCTGATCGAAGGTGAGTTCCACCTGCTGCTGAAGGGTGCGCACGCTGTTGACGGTGAGGTTCGGGTCCACGGAGGCAAGGGTGCGGACGATCAGGGGCTCGAGTGTGCCGGGCGGGACGTTGGTGACCAGCATCAGCCCACCGATGAAGTGGGTTCGAAGCTCGATTCGCTTCATGAGCGGGTCTTTGTAGGGGACGTTTTGCGCGAGCGGAACGTAGAACATGGGACGCGCGGGGCGGCGCAGGGCGAAGCCGGCGAACCTGGCGTCGCGCACGATGCCGACGATGCGGAACGTGCCGGCGTTTTCGGGCATGTCCAGACCGAAGTGCTGGCCGAGGGGGTCTTCATCGGATCTGAAGAAGCGCTTGACGAAGGCCTGGTTGACGACGGCGACGAGCTCGGTTCTTTCGTTATCGCCGCGATCGAAGTAGCGGCCGCGGAGCAAGGTCACCCCGAGGTTCTGAAGGTACTCCGCGCTGACGCGGTCCCAGGAGGATCCCGCCTCGCCGTTCATTTTGGGCGGAGGATGTCCGGACACCATGACGAGTTCTCCCCAGTTGTCGGTGAGCGGATTGTAGAGGGCGAGGCCGGACCCGGTCACGCCGGGAAGGCGATCGAGGCCGTCTTCGATCTGGCGGTAGAGGGATTGGAGCTGGGGCAGGGAATAGGTTGCCGGAGGCCGGTTCAGGGAGACGACGACGCGGCCATCGGTGCGATATCCGAAGTGCTGATGCTCGAGTTTATCGAGGCTGCGCGCGAGCATGGCGGCTCCGGCTACGAGCACCACGGACAAGGCGGCCTGCACGATCAACAGCGCGGTGCGGGTGAAGGAGGAGTGGTCGCTGGTGGTCCGGCCGGCGCCGCGCAGGGCATCGAGGGGGCTGGTGCGGGTGGCGAACCAGGCGGGGGCCGCGCCAAACACGACGCCGGTGACGAGGGCTACCGCAAAAGTAAAGGCGAGGACGGCCGGAGACGGCAGGGCACTGATGGGGATGAAGCGCGAACCACGAAAGGCCAGAGCCAGCAGGAACCGGCCGGCGCCGACGGCGACGACGAGACCGGCGATTCCACCCGCCACCGCCAGGAGGATCGACTCGGTGAGGGCCTGCCCGACGATCTGGCGCCTGCCGGCACCGACGGCCATGCGGAGGGCGGTTTGCGCGCGGCGCGACATGGCGCGGGCGAGCAGCAGGTTAGCGACGTTGGCGCAAGCGATGAGCAGGACCATGCCGCAGACCGCGAGGAGGATCTGGAGGCTGCGGCCGTACTCCTCCTTCATTTCCGCGACACCGGCGCCGGCGGGGACGACGTTGATCACCTGCTTGGGAAGGCCCCGGATGATGTCGGGCATCCAGTTGGAGGGATAACCGGAATCGTGCTGCATCCACTGCCGGAGGACGCCGGTCAGGCGGGGCGACATGCCCCCGACGGAGGCGCCGGGGCGGAGGCGGCCAATGACGCGCAACCATGCGCCGACGGGCTGGTGCAGCAGGGAGCCCTCGCCGGCGATGAGAGGCTCCTGTTGCAGGGGAATCCAGATATCGGGCGGGTTGCCGCGCAAGGTTTCGCCGAAGAATCCGGGCGGGGCCACGCCGATGATGGTGAAGGGATGGCCTTCGACGACGAAGCTGGAGCCGACGACGGAGGGGTCGGCGCCGTATTCGGATTGCCAGATGTTGTGGCTCAAGACGGCGGCGGGGGTAGCGGAGGGCCGATCGTCGTCGGGAGAGAGGAGGCGGCCGCCGAAGGCCTTGACGCCGAGGGTGGAGAAGTAATTGCCCGTGACGTATTCGGAGCGCAGGGGCTTGGCGGCGAATCCGGCGCCTTCGCGGCGGACGCTCAAACGATTTCCGCCGGCCTGGAATGCGGCGACTTCTTCGAACTCCGGGGTCTCGGCCTTGAGACGCTCGTAGAGTGGGAAGGAGTACATTCCCCAGCGGTCCTGGGGGCCGCCCTCAACGCAGCAATCGTCTCCTTCGCCGATGCGGTAGA
Source organism: Verrucomicrobiia bacterium (assembly GCA_035578025.1). Classification (GTDB taxonomy): domain Bacteria; phylum Acidobacteriota; class Terriglobia; order Bryobacterales; family Bryobacteraceae; genus Solibacter. The sequence goes on along the minus strand of DATJYJ010000112.1, from coordinate 35,527 downwards.
GAAGGGACGGGTCGGAGACGGGAAGGGAACGAAGCATGACGGCGTGGATCAAGGTGAAGATGGCCGTGGTGCCGCCAATTCCCAGGGCCAGGGTGAGGGCGGCGGCCGCGGTGAAGACGGGCGACCTCCGAAATTGCCTGAGGGAATAGCGGAGAGCGCTGCGCATAGGTGTGATACTGCCGCGGGTGGAAAAAGTTACGAAATTCGCGGAGAGAGGGCGGACGACAAAATGCGATCGTCCGCCCCACTGGTCCAGGGGAGGGTGACGGTGAAGGTGCTCCCTTCGCCGGGTCGGCTGGCGCATTCGACGGTGCCGCGATGCGATTCGGCGATCCACTTGACGATGGCGAGGCCGAGTCCGAAGCCGCCGTCCTGGCGCGAGCGGGCTTCGCCGGCGCGGTAGAAGCGTTCGAAGACGCGAGGGGCGTCTTCGGGGGCGATGCCGATGCCGCTGTCGGAGATATGGAGGCGGACGGAAGCGCCATTGGGTTCCAGGGATGCGGAGATGCGGCCGCCGGGAGGGGTGTAGCGGATGGCGTTATCGAGGAGATTCATCACGAGGCGTCGCAGAAGGTCTTCGTCGCCCGAGTATTCGAGGTCGTCGGACGGGCGGCATTCGATGGTGAGGCTGCGCGCGGCGGCCAGGGCCTGGACGCTGCGGCAGCAGTCGCCGAGGAGCTCGTTGAGGTAGAAGTTGCGCACCTGGAGGCGGACGCGCCCGGCATCGGCGCGGGCCAGGTTGAGGAGATCGTCGACGAGGCGGGAGAGGCGGCGGGATTCATCGAGGATGACCGAGAGCACGGCGCGGTACTCGGCGGGGGTGCGGCCGGTGGAGAGGGCGACGTCGGCTTCACCGCGGATGATACTGATGGGCGTGCGCAGCTCATGGGAGGCGTCGGCGACGAAGCGTCGCATGCCGTCGAAAGACCGATCGAGGCGGGAGAGGAGCTCGTTGAAGGCGGCGACGAGGGTTTCCATTTCCTCGGCGGCGCGGCCGATTTCGATGCGGGTGTGGAGGCTGGCGTCGGTGATGCGGCGGGCCTGGCCGGCCATGCTGCTGAGGGGGCGCAGAGTGCGGCCCGCGAGGAGATATCCGCCGATGCCGGCGAGCGCGAGGACGAGCGGCAGGGCGATGAGGATTACTTCGCGGGCGGCGCGCGTGGTGTCGGCGACCGGACGCAGCGAGGCGGCGACCACGATGCGGAACTTGCGTCCGACGGCAGCGACTTCGCGGAATGCGGAAGTGTGGGGAGCGGTGTCCGGAGCAGCTTTCTTGCTGGCGAGCACGCGGCCGCCCTCGAAGACGTAGATCTCGTCGCCGTGGAGCTTCATGGCGGTGACGGTCTCGTTGGCGGAGGCCTGGACGTCGCCCTTGGTTTCGTCCATCTCGTCGAGGAAGATGCCGGCGGCGGTTTCGGCCTCGTAGGCGAGGGAGTCGTCGATGCGGGCGCGGACGGTCTTGGAGATGCCGCCATACAGCAGGATGCTGAAGAGCACGAAGAGGACGGAGAAGAGCGCCAGGTAGAGTGCGGTGAGGCGGAAGCGGAAGCTTCTAGTCATCGCCGGTCTCCGGGTGGGCGGTGAGAATATAGCCTTCGCCGCGGCGGGTGTGGATGAGGCGCGGGCGCGAGGCGGAATCGAGCTTGGAGCGGAGGCGCTTGATGTAGACCTCGATCACGTTGGAGAAGGGATCGAAGCTTTCGTCCCAAACGTGCTGGGCGATGTCCTCGCGGCCCACGACGCGGCCTTCGTGCAGGACGAGGAATTCGAGCAGGGCGTATTCCTTGGCGGTGAGGGTCACGCTGCGGCCGGCGCGCGAGACGGCGTGGCTGGCGGTATTGAGCGAAAGGTCGGCGACGCGGAGGGTCTCGGCGCGGGGGACGCCGATGCGGCGGGAGAGAGCGCGGAGGCGGGCGAGCAGCTCCTTGAAATCGAAGGGCTTGACGAGGTAGTCGTCGGCGCCGCAATCGAGGCCGGCGACGCGGTCGTCGATGGAGTCGCGCGCGGTGAGCATGAGGATGGGGGCGCGGAAGCCGTCGCGGCGGAGCTCGCGGCAGACGGTGTAGCCGTTTTTTTTGGGCAGGAGCACATCGAGGATGACGACGTCGTACTGGTTGACGGCGGCGAGGTAGAGGGCCTGCTCGCCATCGGCGGCGATGTCGACGGCGTAGGCTTGCTCGCGGAGGCCCTTGGCGACAAAGGCGGCGACGCGGGTCTCGTCTTCGACCAGCAGGATGCGCACAATTCTATTTTGCGCGTCTGAGGATGAACGCACAATGAACGGCGGCTGCGCGCCGGGGGAAGTCGGGAATCTGCCCCACGAAGACTTACGATAAGTTTATGGCTTCAACGGAGGCAGGGCACAGACACGAAGAGAAGGTATTGCTGGTTTTGACACTGATCATCGGGGCGGTGGTGGGGCTGGTGGTGGTGGCGTTCATCCTGCTTACGGAGAATCTGGGGGCGCGGCTGTATCCGCCGGGGAGCGCGGCGTGGCGGCGGGTGCTAGTGCCGATCGCGGGGGCATTGTCCACGGGGTTTCTGCTTTCCAAGTATTTCCCGTACGCGCGGGGCAGCGGGATTCCGCAGACGAAGGTTGCGCTCTTCCTGCGCGACGGCTATATCAGCATGCGGACGGTGCTGGGGAAGTTTGGATTGTGCTCGGTGTCACTGGCCACCGGGATTGCGCTGGGACGGGAAGGGCCGTCGGTGCAGGTAGGGGCGGGGATTGCGTCGGTGCTGGGGCGGCGACTGGGGCTCTCGGCGAAGAGCGTGCGGGCGCTGGTGCCGGTGGGGGCGTCGGCGGCGCTGGCGGCGGCGTTCAATACGCCGATTGCGGCGGTGCTGTTCTCGCTGGAAGAGGTGATGGGCAACCTGCACGCGCCGGTTCTGGGATCGATCGTGCTCAGCTCGGCGACCTCGTGGATCGTGCTGCACCTGGTGCTGGGCGACGAGCCGCTGTTCCACGTGCCGGCGTACCAACTGGTGCATCCGATCGAGTTTCTGTTATACGGGGCGCTGGGGGTGATCGGCGGCTTCGTATCGGTGGGGTTCGTGCGGCTGCTCCTGTGGCAGCGCAAGTACTTTCTGGCGATGCCGCAATCGATCCAGTGGCTGCTGCCGACGGTGGGCGGAGCGGCAGTGGGGCTGATGGGCTGGTTCGTGCCACAGGTGCTGGGGGTCGGGTACGGATTCGTCAGCCAGGCGCTGAACGGGCAGATCCTGATCGGGACGATGGTGCTGCTGGTGCTTTTGAAGATCGTCGCGACGGCGACATGCTACGCGTCGGGGAACGCGGGCGGTATTTTCGGACCGAGCCTGTTCATCGGGGCGATGATGGGGGGCGCTGTGGGCGGCGGGGCGCACATGCTGCTGCCGGACTATACGGGCAGTGTGGGGGCGTACGCACTGGTGGGGATGGGCGCGGCGTTTGCGGGGATCGTGAGGGTGCCGCTGACGTCGGTGATCATGATTTTCGAGGTGACGCGGGACTACTCGATCATCGTGCCGCTGATGATTGCGAACCTGATGAGCTACTTCATTTCGAGCCGGCTGCAGGAGGAACCGATTTACGAAGCGCTGCAGCACCAGGACGGCGTGCATCTGCCCGCGGGAGCGCGCGACCCGGTGGAGACGCCGCTGCTGGTAGGGAGCGTCTACCGCGCGGGTGCGGGAGAGCTGCCGATTCCGGCGGAGAGCCTGACGCAGGAGAGCTATCCGCACGTGCACCCGGATCACACGGTGGAGGACGCGCTGAGGCGGATCGCGTCCAGCGGCATGAACGCGCTGCCGGTGATCAGCCGCAGCAACGTGCGCGAAGTGCTGGGCACGATTTCGGTGGAAGACATCCTGGCGGCGTATCGGAGAGGCGACGTGGAGGGGACTCCGCAAACCACCGGCGGGGCCGCAATTCCGACCAGGATGATCATGAGGGCCCTGGTTGCGGTGATCGCGGTGGCACTCCTGGGCGGGTTTTTAAACTACGCGTACCGGGGAGAGAGGGCGGCCCGCGCGCAGCGATCCTTCGCGGCGGGGAACCAGCTTGCGGCGCAGGGCCACACCGAAGAGGCGATCGAGCAGTACCGGAACGCGCTATCGATTTCGCACAGCGTGGAGCACCGGCTGGCGCTGGGGATGGCGTTACTAAAAGCGAGCAGATTGAACGAAGCGGAGTTGTATTTGCGGGAGGTGGCGAGGGAGCGTCCGGAAAACGCGGCGGTGCATGCCGCGCTGGGGGAAGCGGAGTTCGGACTGGGCAAATACGCGCAGGCGAGGGAGTCGTTTCTGCGCGCGGTCAAGATCGATCCTTCGGACAGCGGCTCGGCCGCGCGCGCGGCGCTTTGCGAACAGAAGATGGGGAAGCGGTGAGGCGCTAGCGGAGGACGGCCTGACGAAGGCGCTCGAGCTGGCGGCGGGCGATATCGGCCCACTGTCCGGAGCTATCCAGTTTCAGGTAGATCTTCCAGTGGCGCACGGCTTTGAGCGGGTCGCCGATGCGCTCGCAGAGCAGGGCGAGGTTGAAGTGCGCGTCGGCGTAGTTGGGATTCAGGGACAGCGCACGGCGGTAGTGGTTAAAGGCTTCGTCGGTGCGGTTCTGCTCGTCGTAGAGGTTGCCGAGGTTGAACTCGGCGAGCGGGTAGCCCGGGTCGGCTTCGATGGCGCGGCGGTAATACTTCTCGGCTTCGTCGAATTTGCGCAGGCGGTAGTAGATGGTGCCGAGGTTGACGAGGGCGCCGGCGGCGCCGGGGTTCAGCTCCAGCACCTTGCGGTAGGCGTCGACGGCTTGCTCGACGGGCGCGCCGGTCTCTTCGAGTTCGAGGCCCTTCTGGAACCAGGCTTCGGATTCGCGGGTGCGGTTGACGGCGGGCTTGCGCTCCGGGAAGTCCTTCACGGCGCCAATTTCGGCGGCGTCGAAATCGAAGAGGATCTGGCCGCTGAGGGCCTCCATCTTCTGGCCACCGAGCTGGACGGTGATGCGCTTGCCGTCGCTGAGGACGCGGAGCTCAGAGAGGGGCTGCTTGATCCAGTCGAGTTTCTCGCGGAGGGAATCGAGGGCACGCGCGATTTTGGGGGTGGAGATTTTGTTTTCGCGCAGCTTGAGGAGGGTTTTGATGGCGATGAGATCGGAGAAGGTGTAATTGACCGTGGCGGCGAGGAGATTCTGGCGCTCCCAACTCTTGAGCTGTTTTTCGGTCAGCCCGAACTTGCGGCGCACATCGGCGCGCGAGTACTGTTCCGTGGGGGCCACGCGTTCATTCTAACAGGGTGTTGCAAGAGCGCCGCGCCGATTTTGCTAGCATGATCGAATGCGCCGGCTGATCTCGTCGGGTTCGACGTTCGAGCGCGATATCGGGTACTCGCGCGCGGTGGTGGACGGGGAGTGGATCTTCGTCTCGGGGACGACGGGGTTCGATTACCGGACTATGACGATCCCGGGGGACGTGGTGGAGCAGGCGGAGCAGTGCCTGCGCAACATCGGACGGGCGCTGGAGGAAGCGGGCAGCGGATTCGAGGACGTGGTGCGGGTGCGCTACATTCTGCCGTGCGCGGCGGATTTCGAGGCGTGCTGGGGGGTGCTGCGGAAGTACTTCGGGGAAGTAAGGCCGGCGGCGACGATGATGGAGGCGGGGCTTTCGGACCCGAGGATGAAGATCGAGATCGAGGTCACGGCCCGCTTTGCGAGGAAAAGTACTTGAAAATACGCCGGGACAGGGGTATGATGGGTTCGATGGCGACGCCGCGGCAGCAGCCTGTGGAATTGCACGCGCACGCCATGGACAACCTGCGGTACATCCGCGAGACCATGGAGCGCGCGGGAAGTTTTACCGCGGTGCCGGGCAAGGGCGGTGTGCTGATGGGGTTAGCGGCGCTGGCGGCTTCGCGGCTGAGCGGTAATCGGCAGGGCGACGTGCGCTGGCTGCTGGTGTGGGTGGGGACGGCGGTCGTGGCGTTGACCATCGGGATTGCGGGTGCGGCGCTGAAATCGCGGCGGTTTCGCATGCCGCTGTTTTCGGGGCCGGGACGCAAGTTCGTCGCGGGGTTTGTTCCCGCGGTACTGGCCGGCGCGTTGCTGACGGCCGTACTCTTTCGCGCCGGCCTGGTGATGTTTCTGCCGGGCATGTGGCTGCTGCTGTACGGAGCCGGGGTGCTATCGGGCGGGTCGGCGTCGGTGCGGGTGGTGCCGCTGATGGGGGCTTGCTTCATGGCGGTGGGTGCGGTGGCGCTGCTGGAGCCGGCGTGGAGCGCGGTGCTGCTGCCGGCGGGGTTCGGCGGGCTGCACGTGGTGTTCGGAACGGTGATTGCGGTGAAATATGGCGGCTAAATCCAATGCATTGCGACGGGAGCACGAGAAGCGGCCGCTGCCTCTGGAGGCCGCGGGCGAGGCGGGGAAACTCGACCGGCTGGTACACGAGCGGCTGAGGCTGGGCATTCTGAGCGCGCTCTCGGTGAACGAGTCCCTGACTTTCAACGAGCTGAAGAAACTGCTCGACACGACAGACGGCAATCTCAGCGTGCACGCGCGCAAGCTGGAAGAGGCCGGCTACGTGGCGTGCAACAAGTCCTTTGAAGGGCGCGTGCCGCGCACCGACTACCGGATGACGGCAGCGGGCCGGCGCGCGCTGGAACGTTACCTGGATCACATGGAGGCACTGATACAAGCCATGCGCGACCGGTGAGGGCTGCCTCTCCGGGACGGGCAGGGGGTACTTTTACGGACGGATACTTTATGATGCAAAGTTCTCTACACGTCGGAATCATTATGGACGGCAACGGGAGGTGGGCGCTGGCGCGGGGACTGCCGCGGGTGGCCGGGCACAAGGCGGGAGTAGAAACGGTGCGCCGGGTGATCGAGGCGGCGCCGGACGCGGGCGTGGGGATTCTTACGCTGTTCGCCTTTTCGAGCGATAACTGGCGGCGGCCGGCTGCGGAGATCGAGGCGCTGATGGCGATGATGGCGTTCTACCTGGAGACGGAGACGGCGCACGCGGTGGAGCAGGGCGTCCGGATGGAGTTTATCGGGCGGCGCGACCGGCTGGACGCGGCGCTGGTGGCGGCGGTCGAGCGGGCGGAAGCGGCGACGGCCGAATGCCAAAAGCTGCGGCTGCGGATCGCGGTGGACTACTCAGGGCGCGACGCCATTCTGGCAGCGGCACGGGCGCTGGGCGAGTTTTCGCGCGATGCGTTCGAGCGCAGGATGGGACCGCCGGTGGATTTGCTGATCCGCACCGGAGGCGAGCGGCGGCTGAGCGATTTTCTGCTGTGGGAGAGCGCGTACGCGGAACTGCTGTTCAGCCGGACGATGTGGCCGGATTTCGGGGCGGCGGACCTGGCGGCGGCGGTGAAGGAGTTCCGGGGGAGGGAGAGGAGGTTCGGGGCGGTGCCGCGGTTTGCGATGAGGAGACAGGAGGCGTGGTTGGATTAAGAACAAGGGCCTGCGGCCCTGGCGGGCCGGGAGGCCCGCGTTACCAGCCTTGGGAGCGGAGTTGGTCGATGGTAAGGGGCTCCTTCAGGTTCAGCTTGCGGAGGAGCTTTTCTACGTGCTTGGCGAGGATGTCGCACTCCAGGTTTAGGCGGGCGCCGGGTTTGTAGCCGGCGAGCGTGGTGTTGCGGAAGGTGTGGGGGATGATGGTCACGCTGAGCACGCCGCCTTCGAGGGCGGCGATGGTGAGGCTGATGCCGTCGATGGCGATGGAGCCTTTGAAGACGAGGAAGGGATCCAGGTCGGCGGGGACGCGCACGCGGAGCCACCAATTTTCGTCACCGAGGGCATCGAGCGAGAGGAACTCGCCGGTGCCATCGACGTGACCTTGAACGATGTGTCCGCTGAGGCGGCCCGAGGGTGAGAGAGGGCGCTCGAGGTTGACGCGCGATCCGGCGCGCAGGGCGCCGAGGTTGGTGCGCTTGAGGGTCTCCGGGGCGACGTCGGCGGAGAAGGAATCGGGGCGGATATCGACGGCGGTGAGGCAGACGCCGTTGACGGCGATGCTGGCGCCTTCGCCGGCGTCGGAGAGGACGGTGGCGCAGCGCACTTTGAGGCGCGCGCCGGCGGCGCGGGTCTCCATGGAGGCGACGGCGCCCAACTCTTCAATAATCCCGGTGAACATCGAGGTAGCCCTCCACGGCAAATTCGTCGGGCGGAATGGAATGGACGGCCACGTTGTGCACGCGGATGGCGTCGGCGCGGCGGCGGCGGCCGATGCCGCCGGCCAGGGGCAGCGCTTCGAGGCCGCCGAGGATCTTGGGGCCGTAGTAGAAGAAGACGCGATCCACGACGCCGGATTCCAGGGCAGTCCAGTTGACCTTGGCGCCGGCTTCGATCATGAGAGAGAGATACTGCCGGCGGCCGAGCCACTCGACCGTGCCGCGAAGGTCGGCGCGCCCGCCAGGGCCGTCCATGGCGAGGACCTGGACGCCGCGCGACTCGAGCAGCTTGCGGCGCTCGGGGTTGCCGGCGGTGGTGGTGATGACGACGACGTCGCTCTCGACGCTGCGGACCATTTTGGAATCGGGCGGGAGGCGGAGCTGGGAATCGAGCACGATGCGGAGGAGCGGACGGGAGCGGGGCTCGCCGGTGCGGTCGGTGAGGAGGCAATCGTCGGCGAGGACGGTGCCGATACCGGTGAGGATGGCATCGGATTCATGGCGCAGTTGCTGGACGTGGGCGCGGGCGCGCTCGCTGGTGATCCAGCCGCGATTGTCGTCGGGCGCGGAGATTTTGCCGTCGAGCGTGATGGCGGCCTTGAGGGTGACCAGAGGCCGGCCGGTGCGCATGAAGTGGAGGAAGGGCTCGTTGAGCTTTTCGGCCTCGGCGGCGAACTCGGGGGCGAGCTCGACCTCGATGCCGGCGTCGCGGAGGCGCGCGAAGCCCTGTCCGGCGACGAGGGGGTTGGGGTCGGCGATGGGCGCGACGACTTTGGCGATGCCGGCCTGGATCAGGGCGTCGACGCAGGGCGGAGTGCGTCCCTGGTGGGCGCAGGGCTCGAGGTTGAGGTAGAGGATGGCGCCGCGCGCGCGATTGCCGGCTTCGGCGAGGGCGAGGATCTCGGCGTGGTCGCGGGCAGCGTAGGTGTGGAAGCCGCGGCCGACGACTTCGCCATCGCGCACGATCACGGCGCCGACCATGGGATTGGGGCTGGCCAGCGCCCGTCCCTTGCGGGCGAGGTCGAGCGCCTCGCGCATGTATGGAGAGCTCATTTCTGGAAGAGCGACTCGATGAAGGCTTCGGGGTCGAAGGGGAGGAGGTCGTCGACCTTTTCGCCCACGCCGATGTAGCGGATGGGGAGGTCGAGCTCGCGGGCGATGGCGACGACGATGCCGCCTTTGGCGGTGCCGTCCAGCTTGGTGAGCACGATGCCGGTGACGCCGCTGGTCTCGGTAAATTTGCGGGCCTGCTCGAGGCCGTTCTGGCCGGTGGTGGCGTCGAGGACGAGCAGGACTTCATGAGGCGCGTCGGGAATGACCTTCTTGGCGGTGCGGCTCATTTTGTTGAGCTCTGCCATGAGGTTTTCCTTGGTTTGGAGGCGGCCGGCGGTATCGATGATGACGTAATCGGCCTTGCGGGAGCGGGCGGCCTGGAGGGCGTCGAAGAGGACGGCGCTGGGGTCGCTTCCGGGGGTCTGGCGGATGACCGGAGTGCCGGTGCGCTGGCCCCAGATTTCGAGCTGATCGATGGCGGCGGCGCGGAAGGTGTCGGCGGCGCAGAGGAGGGCGGTGCGGTTCTCGTTTTTGAAGCGCTGGGCGAGCTTACCGATGGTGGTGGTTTTTCCGGAGCCATTGACGCCGACGACGAGGATGACCGCGGGCGGCTCGCTGACGAAGGGCATGGCGCGCTCGCTGGCCTGGAGGATTTCGAGCAGGCGCTGGCGGATGAGGCCGCGGAGTTCGGCGGCGTCGGCAAGCTGGTGGCGTTCGACGCGCTGGCGGATGGTATCGAGGATCTCGTTGGTGGTGCGGACGCCGATGTCGGCGGAGATGAGGGTGTACTCGAGCTCGTCGAGGAGGTCGGCGTCGATTTCCTTTTTGCCCTGGAGCGCGTCTTCGAGGGCGTTGACCAGGCCGGCGCGGGTTTTCTGGACGCCGCTTTTGAGCTTTTCGAGGAGAGTGGGCTCCTGCTCGACGGAGCCGAAGAGTGTCTGGATCATCGTGTTTGACCTATTTTAACGCGTGACACTTGGGGGCTTTCCGCGCTGCATGATAGCATCGTATTTTGCGTAAAGTACCGTTCTCGGAGTCCCTCCGGATCATCGGGCGAGGGTCGTCGAACTGGCTCGCCAATCGTCCCATCGTAGTTTCGTTCGAAGTCACGGACGCGTGCTCGTGCTGGTGCAAGCACTGCGATCACGGGGGGCCGCGCGACGAGTCGCGCAACCTGAAGCCGGCGGAATACCGGCGCTACATGGATACATTGCGTCCATGCGTGGTTCAGGTATCGGGCGGGGAGCCGCTGCTGCGCGAAGACGTGGTGGAGATCGTGCGCGCGATCAAGGACGGCGACACGGTGCCGTATACGATCCTGGTATCGAACTGGTCGGAGATGACGGAGGCGAAGTACGGGGCGCTGCGCGCGGCGGGAGTGGACCAGTTCAGCGTGAGCCTGGATTTTCCGGACGAGCGGCACGACGAGTTTCGGGCGTATCCGGGGCTCTACCGGCACCTGGAGGATCTGATTCCGAAGCTGGCGAAATTGGGGCACGACGACATCGTGCTGAATTCGTGCATCACCAGCGAGAACCTGGGGGAGATCGAGGCTATCGCGGACAAGGCGCGCGAGTGGGGCGTGAACCTGTGCTACAGCGCGTACTCGGCGCGGCGGACGGGGTGCAGGGATTATTTTCCGGGATCGGCGGAGCAGGTGAAAGAGATTGCGGAGCGCCTGGACCGCGTGGAAGCGCGCCGCGACCCGACCAACTGGATCGTCAACGCGCCTACCACGCTCCAGGCGACACGGCGCTACTTCGCCAACGGCGGCGCACCCGGTTGCAAGGCGGGTTTACGTTTTCTGGTTGTGACCGCCGATGGCTGGCTGCAGCCATGTTCCATGCAGTTCCGGCGCTACAGCCTCGAAGAGCGCGGCCGCATGGTTTCCGAATTCACCGCGTTGAACCAGTGCGATGAATGTTACGTCTCGATTCGTTCGTACCTCGATAAAAGCTTCCCGCAACTGCTTTGGGAGAACGTGAGCGGGTTCCTTTCCTTCAACGGTTCAAGATAAAGTTCACCTGGATGGGCGCCTGGACCTCGACGGGCTGGCCGTTGAGGATGGTGGGCGCGTAGATCCACTGCCTGACGGCAGCCAGGGCTGCTTCGATGAGCAGCGGGTGGCCGCGCACGACGCGGAGCTCGTGGATGCGGCCGTCGGTGCCGAGGACGCCGATGAGCTCGACGGTGCCGGCGATGCGGGCCTGGCGGGCGAGCGGCGGATAGACCGGCTCGACTTTGTAGATGGGCTTGGCCAATTGGATGACGCTGATGCGCGCGGGTTTTTCGGGCGGCGGGGCGACGGGGGCGGTGACCATGGGCCTTACGGTCTCAGGCGGGTGTACGCGCGGCACGATCTGAGCGACCTGGTCGGCGATGCCGAACGGGACGCCATCGGTGAATCCGGGCGGGGCTCCAACGACTCCGGTCCGGCCCGTGCCGGAGGTGAACTCCATGGGGTCATCGACGATGATCATGGGATGATCGGGAATTCTCGATGGCGCTGTGAACGGTCCGCGCGAGGCCTGCAACGGCACCACGTGGGCATGGCGAGGGACCTCCGGGTCGGAAGGCGGAGGAGGCGGCGGCGGACCGGGCGGGGCGAGTGAGATCGCCCAGGAGACGTGCGGGATCACCTGGGGCCAGACCAGAGGCGCCAGGAGCGCGCAACCGATCAAGAGGCACTGTCCCGTGAAACCGGCGAAGGTCGCCCAGACGCGCTTCGTGGACGGAGCAGAACACAATACGGCTGTTTCAAACATGGCGGTCTCCTTTCGTTTTGCGGTCAGCATGCGCGGACGACAAGAGCGATCGTCCGCGCCACGTTATCGGGCAGGCGCCTTCAACTTCCACACCAATAGACACCGGGTGGCGGGCGGAAGTTCCTCTTATCATGGGATGAGTGCAACTGCCGCCGAGAATCCGACGGGCGATCGAAGAACGCGCCGACGATGTGGGATTTCCCGCGCTCAAACGCGCGGCGACGGAGCTATCGGAGGCGTATCGCGAGGGCAAGTCCGCGCGGCTATCGGGCGAAGACGAGATCACGGCATACCTGGCGACACGGATGCCTGCGACGTACGCGGCGGCGCGCGCGGTGCTGGGCGAGCTGCGGGGGATGGAAATCGCGAGCGTGCTCGACGTCGGAGCAGGGACGGGAGCGGCGGCGCTGGCGGCGCGGGAGATTTTTCCCAACGCGGAGAAGGTGACGCTGATCGAGCGCGATCCGGCGCTGGCGGAGACGGCGCTGTCGTTTCTGCCGGGCGCGATCGCGATTCATGCGGACCTGGGCCGCATGACCACGCTGCCGGCGCACGACCTGGTGGTGGCGGCGTGGTCGCTGGGCGAGATTCCGCGGGCGCCGGCGGCGCGGTTGTGGGAAGCGGCGCGGGTGGCACTGGTAGTGATCGAACCGGGCACGCCGCGCGGGGCGGCGATGATTCGACAGGTTCGGGAAGAGTTGCTGGGGGCGGGCGCACACATGATCGCGCCTTGTCCGGCGGCGATGGGGTGCCCGCTGACGGAGCCGGACTGGTGCCACTTCGCGGAGCGGGTGGAGCGGTCGAGCCTGCACCGGCGGTTGAAGGACGGCGCGCTGGGGTACGAGGACGAGAAGTACAGCTACGTGGCGCTGGCCCGGGAGCCGTTTGCGCGGGGTTGGGCTCGGGTCTTGCGGCGGCCGCAGCACCACGCAGGGTTGATCGAACTCAGGTTGTGCACGCCGGCAGGGGTGGAACCGGTTCGAGTGGCGAGGCGCGACCGGACGGCGTTCCGCGCGGCGCGGAAGGCGGAATGGGGCGGGCGCTATTGGACCGGGGCGTAGTAGCCGCGGCGGAAGTACGCGCGCAGAACCGGGAGCTTGAGCTCTTTCGGGGTGATCACCTTGACCTGGAGGGTGTGGTAGCGGCCGTCGCGGGCCTGGTTGGTGGGTGAGTAGCCGAGGACGTAGCGATTGCGCAGCTCGACCCCGATTTTGGCGGCGATATCGGGCAGCTCGTTGACATCGGCGGGAAGATGGCGTCCGCCGGTCTGCTCGCTAAGGTCGTTGAGAAGTCCCGGGCCGGCGGCTTCCTCGGGTGTGCGGCTGCGGAGGCCGTAGGGCTCGAAGACGCCGATGGCGTAGATGAGGACGTCGGCCTCGCGCACGAGGTTGCGGACCTCGGCTTCGGAGTAGCGGCTGCTGTTATCTCCGCCATCGGAGATGATGAGCAGGGCCTTGCGGTTTTTCTGGGATTTTTTGAGCTCGTGCATGGCGAGGAAGATGGCGTCGAGCAGAGCGGTGCGGCCTTTGGACTGGGCGAAGGTGAGGTGGTTCTGGATGTCTTCGGCGTCGCGGGTCAGGGGGACTTCGAGGCGGGGGGTGTCGTTGAATTCGACCAGGAAGAACTCGTCGTCGGTATTGGCGGTCTTGAAGAAAGACGCGGCGGCCATACGGGCCTTCTGGAGCTTGGGCCCCATGCTGCCGCTGATGTCGAAGACGAGGCCGACGGCGACGGGCTCGTCGTCCATGGCGAAGTGGGTGATGGTCTGCTCGACTTTGTCGTCGAAGACTTTGAAGTGCTCCTTTTCGAGGCCGGTTACAGGACGGTTAAAGGGGTCGCAGACGGTGACGGGGACGAGGACGAGGTTGGTGTCGACGCGGAGGTTGGTGGGGCGGCGGGGAGCTTCGGTGGACGCGCCGAGCTTCGGGCGCGGCTGGGTTTGCGTCTGCGGCTGCGAGTGACCGCGAGCCAGCAGGAGGCAAACCACCGCGAGCATGAACGACCGCCGGGTGCACGACATGAGCCGAACCTTGCCCGTATTGTACTCGGTTGCGCGAAGAGCGAGGCGGATCGGGGTGTTACTTCGGTTCCGCCGGAGAAGCGCGAAAAAACGGATGAGGTTTGAAGCAGGCTATTTCAAAGTTCGAACAAAATCGGATAGAATTGTGGATGGCGAGGTGAGTCTTCTCGAGTAGCAGGCCAGCCCTAGTCCCGGATTCGAGTACCTCAGCAGTACGTTCAGCTTCCTACGCCCTTTTTTCCCTTTTCTTTCCCGATTCGTGCCGCGTCTGCGGAGGTGAACTGCGCGAGGTGTCGCGGTACCCGGTTTGCAGGCACTGCATCGCGGCGCCGGAGCCGCTGGAGGCGGAGTTCTTCTGCGCCAGTTGCCGGACACCGTTTCAAAATGCTTTTCCCCTGGATGCCGAGGGGCGCTGCGCGCTGTGCCGGAGCGGCCTGCGCGGCTTCGATGCGGCGTACAGTTTCGCGGCTTACGACGGCGTGCTGCGCCAGTTGATTCATCTTTACAAGTACGGGCGGATCAAGACGCTGGCGGGTCCGCTGAGCGACCTGCTGGCGCGGGCGATGCCGCTCGACGAGAGATTCGACGCGATTGTGCCGGTGCCGCTGCACTGGCTGCGTCGATGGAAGCGCGGATTCAACCAGTCGGAGCTGCTGGCCCGAGCGCTCGGCCGGCGGACGGGAATCCCGGTGGCGAGGGCGCTCCAGCGATCGCAGGCGACGCGCGCGCAGGCGGGTTTGAGCAACCACGCGCGGCGGCAAAACGTGACGCGGGCGTTTCGCGCGCGGGCCGTGGACGGCAAGCGAATTCTGCTGATCGACGATGTGATGACGACCGGCTCGACCGCGGCGGCATGCGGGCGGGCGTTGAAGCAGGCCGGGGCTGCGCGGGTGGCGGTGTTGACGGTGGCCCGGGCCGACCGGCGTTTTTTGGCCGGGTTCGATGCGGGGTTGAACGATTCCAAATCAGGGGAGAGTAGGGAGAATGGCCAGTGACCGAATGCAGAAACCCGTGCTGGTACTGAATGCCAGCTACGAGCCGATCAACATCTGCGCGGCGCGGCGCGCGCTGGTGCTGGTGCTGAAAGGCGTGGCTTCCGCGGAGGAGGAATCATTGATCGCGATACACTCGGCGCGGAACTCCGTGCGGCTGCCCAGCGTGATCCGCCTGCTGGAATACCGGCGCATTCCGCGGCAGACGCGGGCGCTCTCGCGAAAGAACATCCTGATGCGGGACCGGTACACGTGCCAGTACTGCCACAAGACGCTGCCTTCGGCGGAACTGACGCTGGACCATGTGGTTCCGCGGTCGCGGGCCGGAGAATCGGCATGGGAGAACCTGGTGGCGTGCTGCAACCCGTGCAACAACCGGAAGGGGAACCGGACGCCGGATGAAGCGGGGATGCGGCTGCTGCGTCCGCCGCGTCCGTTCAGCCTGCACACGAGCAGGCACCTGATGCGGATGCTCGGCAAAGGCGACGCGCAGTGGCGGAAGTACCTGTTTTACTAAGCGCCGTGGGCGGCCGCACATCCGGAGACATCCAAAGTTGCGCGTCCGGCCGTACTGAAGTATAGTTTCTGGTGAACTGGGTAATCTGTGTTGAGGAGGAGTCTGTGAAGAAAGTACTTGTAGTGTTAACACTTGCGACGGTGAGCGCGATGGCCGCCGATGTCACCGGCTATATTGTGGATTCGAACTGCGCCGCCAAGCAGGGAGCAAAGTCGGCCAGCGACGGCCACGCGGCGTGTGCCGCCAGGTGCATCAAGGGCGGAGCGGCCGCGGTGCTGGTGGATCCCGATGGCAAAGTTTACAAGATTGCCAATCAGGACAAAGTGAGCGCGCACGCGGGCCATAAGGTGACGCTGACCGGCAAGATGGACGGCGACACCATTACCGTGGACGACGTCAAGATGTGATGAAACGGGCCGGCCGGGGCCGGCCCGATCCCCACTGTATTATTCCGTTCCGACCATTGCGCGCATTTCGTGGACGAGGGCGCGCAGAGCGTCGGCATGGCCGTTGAGCTCCTTGCCCGCCGAGGCGCCATCCTGTGCATTTCCGGCTGTGGATTGCGTGACGTCCTGCATCTGGAGGACTGCGCGCGCGATCTGCTCCATGCCTCTTGCCTGCTCCTGGCTTCCGAGGTTGACTTCATCGACGAGGCATTTCACGCGGCCGGCGTTGTCCGTCATAGCTCTGACGGAGCCAGCCATCTGGTCGAGGCGCGAATTGCCGTCGCGTGAAGTTTCGATGGATTCTTCGATGAGGCCGGTGGTATCGCGCGCGGCCTGGGTGCAGCGCTGGGCGAGGTTGCGGACCTCGTCGGCGACGACGGCAAAGCCGAGGCCGGCCTCGCCGGCGCGCGCGGCCTCGACAGCGGCGTTGAGGGCCAGGATGTTGGTCTGGAAGGCGATCTCATCGATCACTTTGATGATGCGGGCGATTTTATTGCTGGAGGTGTCGATTTCCTTCATTTGAGCGACCATGCGATCGAGCGAGTGGTTGACTTCTCCGGCACCGGCGGCGGATTGCTGCATAAGCTCGGCGACCTGCAGGGCGTGGTCCGCGTTTTTGCGGGTGATGGAGAGGATTTCCTCGGTGGATGCGGAGGTCTCTTGGAGAGCGGCGGCCTGGCGGGATGCCCCATCGGCGAGGGATTCGCTGGTTCGACAGACCTGGACGGCGGCGTGGGAGACGCGTTCGGCGCTTTCCAGCATACGCGCCGACAGACCCTTCAACGACCCGTTGGCTTTATGGACCGCCCAGAAGACACCCGCACCGACGGCAAGCGCGATCAGGGTCAGCAGGATTGCGTACAAGCGGGTGCGGGCAGACCGTGCCGAGGATGCAGCCGAGGTCTCCGCGAGATCGCGGTTCTGGTGCTCGACGAGAGCCGCGGCCTGACGCCCGATCTGTTCGAGGTTGGGCTGGACTTTCTGGGCGAAGATGGCGAGACCGGCGTCCATCTGCTGGTTGGAGATAGCCTGCCGGAGCTCGTCGTGACCCTGGAGAACCAGATTGGCCTGCTGATCGAGGCTGCGAATCTGGGAAGCGGCTTCGCGCGAATCGGCCAGGCGGGCGAGCTCCGAGAGCGCTCTTTGGAGAGCTTCGCCGCGCGTTCGGAACTGCTGCCGGTATTCGTCCAGGCGAGCCCGGTCGCCGAGCATGGCGCCAAGGACGCTGCCGCGCTCGAGGCTGGTGAGCTCGGAGGTGGCGGCTTCTACCTGGCCAGCGAGGTACTGCTGCCGGGCGGTGACGTTGACGGCGCGGTCCAACCCGGCGTTGAGATCGCGTAAGGCGAAGATGCCTCCAATGCTGAGCAACAGGATCAGCGCCATCATGACGCCGAAGCTGCCCAGAAGTTTCCGGCTCAAACTCATGGTTCCTCCCTCTTCTACGGTTCGGTCAGGCCTGTGAACGTCCGCTCCCTGACGGTCGCGGCTCCGAAACTACAGCTTGAAATTCATGCTCACCGGCACCAGGGCCTTGACGGCTTTGCCTTCGGCGGTGAACGGGGCGAACCTCCACTTCTTGACAGCTTCCGCCGCGGGCCGGGTCAGCATGGGATTACCGCTGAGGATATTGACCCTTTCAACCGTGCCTGATTCGGTCACGACGGCTTCCAGCTCCACGGGGCCTTCGATCTTCAGTTGCCTGGCAATGGAGGGATAATCCGGCTGTACCTTGGTGGTCGCGTTATTCAGACCTTCGGTCTTACTAACCTTTTTCGGTTCCTGCGCGCAAGCCGCCCCTAAGACAAGGGCCAGAACGGCCAACGTTCGCAGTACGTTCGTTCTCATGCTGTCTTTATCGGCAGAGACCCGGGAAAGTTTATGTCGGGCGGGCCGGTTCGCAGCCCCACTATAATCAGAGAAGGTCTCCCTTCATGCGAAAGCGCCTCTTGTACGGGGTGGCGATTGTGCTGCTCGTGGCCAGCACCATATTCGTGGTGTGGCAGGGCTCGTTCCACCAGCGGGACTTCATGCCCAAGCCGGCGCAGACGCTGATTTTGTGGGCGGTTTCGACGCTGATCTTCGCCTTGATGGTGACGGTCGGCTGGATTCTGGCGCGGGAATTCATAAAACTTTATGTGGCACGGCGGACACACCAGCCGGGTTCGCGGATCCGGACGAAGCTGGTGGTGGGCGCGCTGCTGCTGAGCTGTGTGCCCGTATTCTTCCTAGTCCTTTGGATGTACGAGGTCCTAAGTCTCAATTTGACGGCCTGGTTTACGAACCCCGTGGATCAGCAGGTGAAACTCTACACCGGCGCAGCCGGCGCGCTGGACCGGGAGATGCAGACCCGGGTGAACACGCAGGCGGCTTTGCTTGCGGCGCAGCCGGAAACGCAGCGCGTGCTGGCCGGCGGATCGCTGTCGCACGACGCGCTGGTGCGGTTCGCGGTGGAACAGAAGCTGAGTACAGCGGCAATTCTATCGGCCGCGGGCGGCGTGCTCGACGCTTACGGCGAATGGCCGGCGCGCGCGGAGGAGGGGCGGACGGCGGTGGGCCGGCGCGAGATCCCCGGGGGCAGCGTGGTGGTGGCCGCGGCGGTTCCCGTCAACGCAGCGCGCGACCTGGCGCAGATCAAGCAGTACAGCGACGAGTGGGCCGAGATCCTCGGCGAGCGCAAGAGTATCCGGACGCTGGACCTGATGCTGATGGTGCTGATCACCATGTTCGTGCTGTTCGTGGCGACGTGGCTGGCGCGGCTGCTGGCGAACCGGATCAGCGTGCCGATTACGGCCATCCTGGAGGCGGCCGGCGAAGTGCGGCAGGGGAACCTGAAGCACCGGGTGCACGTGCGCGCGGAGGATGAGCTGGCGCTGCTGGTGAACGGATTCAACCAGATGACGGAGGCGCTGGAGAGCAGCGCGGTGGAGCTGGACCGGCGCAACCGGTTCACGGAAGCGATTCTGGAGAGCATTCCGACGGGCGTGTTGTCGATCGGCGCGGACGGGTCGATCCAGCGGGTGAACCCGGCGCTTTCCAAGATTTTTCCGGCGGAGCAGGTGGCGCGCGCGATGCGACTGGAGGACCTGTTCTCGCGCGACGATACCGCCGAGCTCAAGTACCTCATGAAGCGGGCGCGGCGCACGGGCGCGGCTTCGCGCACGCTGGAACTGCGCACGGAGAGCCGGATGCTGCACCTTTCGGTGACGGTGGCGGCGCTGGAAAGCAAGCTGACGTCGGGATTCGTGGTGGTTCTGGAAGACACCAGCGAGCTGTTGCGCGCGCAGAAGGCGGCGGCGTGGCACGAGGTGGCGCGGCGGGTGGCTCACGAGATCAAGAATCCGTTGACGCCGATCGCGCTTTCGGCGGAGCGAATGAGCCGGCAGCTCGATAAGGTCGAGCTGCCGATGGGGGTGGCGCGGATTGTCCGCGAGTGCGCGGCGACGATCAGCAAGAGTGTGGAATCGGTGAAGACGCTGGTGGACGAGTTCAGCCGGTTCGCGCGGTTCCCGTCGGCGCAACTGGTGCGCAGCGATCTCAACGCGGTGGTGAGGGAGGCGCTGGGGGTGTTCGAAGGGCGCCTGGACGGCATCATGATCCGGACCAGTTTCGCGCCCGGCCTTCCGCCGGTGAACCTGGACCGCGGACAATTTCAACGCGCGGTGGTGAACCTGGTGGACAACGCCGCCGAAGCGATGCAGGATTCGCTGGTGAAATCGCTGTATGTCGCCACGCAGCCGGGGACCGCGGAGACGGTGGAGCTGGTGGTGGCGGATTCCGGCTGCGGCGTCAGCCCGGATGAGAAGGAGAAGTTGTTTCTTCCGTACTTTTCCACGAAGAACCGCGGCACCGGGCTGGGACTGGCAATCGTGAGCCATATCGTGAGCGAGCATCGAGGCCACATCCGGGTGGAGGACAACCAGCCGGTGGGAGCTCGGTTCACGGTGGAACTGCCGGCGCTGGTGGAGAGCGAGGCGGCGGAACCGGCGCGGTCCGCGGCGGTGAAGGGATGAAGGCGCGCCGCATCCTGGTGGTGGACGACGAGCCTGGAATCCGACAGTCGCTGAGCGGGGTGCTGGAGGACGAAGGCTACGAGGTGGAGACCGCGGAGAGCGGCGAAGCGTGCCTGGCAGCGCTGCCGGGCGCGGGCTTCGAGCTGGTGCTGCTGGACATCTGGCTGCCGGGGATCGACGGGATGGAGGTGCTGGCGCGCATCCAGGAGATGCCGTTCGGCGAGCGGCCGGAGGTGGTGGTGATCAGCGGGCACGGCAGCATCGAAGCGGCGGTGAAGGCGACCAAGTTGGGGGCGTTCGATTTTCTGGAGAAGCCGCTCTCGATCGGGAAGGTCACGGTGGTGACCAAGAACGCGATGGCGCACCGGGCGCTGGAGATCGAGAACACGCGGCTGAAGGCGGACACGAGCGCACGCTACCGGATCATTGGCGAGAGCGTGCCGATGAAGGCGCTGCGGCAGCAGCTCAGCCTGATGGCGGGGACCAACGGGCGGGTGCTGATCTACGGCGAGAGCGGCACGGGGAAGGAACTGGTAGCGCACGCGATTCATGCCATGAGCCCGCGCTCGGGGCAGCCGTTCGTGGAGGTGAACTGCGCGGCGATTCCGGAGGAGATGATCGAGAGCGAGATGTTCGGGCATGTGAAGGGCAGTCTCGCGGGCGCGCAGGAAGACAAGACCGGCAAGTTTCAGAAGGCAGACGGGGGCACGCTGTTTCTGGACGAGGTGGGGGACATGAGCCTGCGCACGCAGAGCAAGGTGTTGCGGGCGCTGGAGGAGCAGCGGTTCGAGCCGGTGGGGGCGTCGGCGTCGGTGCAGGTGGATGCGCGGGTGGTCGCGTCGACGAACAAGAACCTGGAGGAGGAGATCGAGCGCGGGAATTTTCGCGAGGACCTTTTTTACCGGCTGAACGTGATTCCGTTTTTCGTGCCGCCTTTGCGCGACCGGAAGGAGGACATTCCGCTGATGGCGGATTTCTTCCTGCGCGAGTTCACGATGTCGTACGGGCGGAAGGCGAAGGAGCTGACGCCGGAAGCGTACCGGGTGCTGAGCGAGTATCATTGGCCGGGGAACGTGCGGGAGCTGAAGAACCTGATCGAGCGGATCGTGATTCTGAATCCACAGGTGCGGGTGGACGCGCGGCACATTCCGTTGAGCGGGGTGCGGAGGCAATCGGAACGAAGCGCGGACCGGTTCGGCAGCCTGCAGGAAGTGCGCGAGGCGGCCGAACGCGAGTACATTCTCAAGAAGCTGGAGGAGACCAACGGGAACGTGACACGGACGGCGGAGCTGCTGGGGCTGGAGCGGAGCAATCTGTATCGCAAGATGAAGACGCTGGGGATCGGGCCGAAGGAGTGAGGGCGGCGGGGAAAAGGCAAATTGGCCGCGGATGAACGCGGATGAAGAAAATCAGCGGCCCGAGGCTGTGAGGACGCGGTTGGCCCAGGTGTCGGCGATGTCGAGGTTCTTACGGGCGGAATCCAGACGGCCGGCGTCGAGATCTTTCTGGGCTTGATCGAGAGCCAGCTTCATGCGGGTGTAGGCGGCCGTGATGTCAGGGTGGACGATCTGGCCGAGACGGCGGGAATTGTCGCTGAGCTGACGATAGCCGTCTTCGACGGCGGCGGACCTGGCGGTGACGTCGGCGAGACGCGAGGCCAGCTTCTCCTGTTCGGCCGGATCAACGGGCGGAGCTTCGGGCTGGATGGCAGACGCCGCGGGGGGCTGGGCGGCGTCGGCGACCGGCGGGGATGGGAGAGCGGGGCGCGGTTGTGTCCGGACAATCGGGTGCGGCGGAGGCGGGGCGGAATCGACCGGTTGCGGGGCGGCGCTGAGAGCGGCCGCGCTTTGGGCGGCGGCCATCGACAGAGCCGGGCTCGAGGACGCGGAAAGGCTCCCTAATGCCTGATAGGCGGCGACCAGCTCCCGCGCCAGGGCCGGATCTTGAGCCGCGTAGGGGCGGAGTGCATCCAGGGCTTGGAGGCCCCGGTTGAGCAGGTCGTCCCGCTGCGGCGATGTCGCGGCCTGGCTTTGGAGCGCTTCGCGCAGGCGGCGAACGTCGCGGGCGCGGGAGGCGGCGGGTGCGGTACGGGCGCTGGCGTGATTCAGCTCGTCGAGGAGGTGCGCGATTTGCGTTTCGCGCTCGGCGGCGCGGTGGGTCTGGATCTTGGCTTCGAGCGCCTGCCAGGCGCCGAAAGCACCGAGGAACAGGACGAATGTGCAGACGGCGACGGCGAGGCGGTTCCGCTTCACGAACTTCACGGCGCGTTCGGTCACGTGGCCCGGGCGCGCCAGGACGGTGCGGCCTTCGAGGAAGCGCTGGAGGTCGCCGGCGAGCTCGCGGGCGGTGTCGTAACGCTCGCGCGGATCGCGGTGCAGGCACTTGAGGGCGATGTTGTCGAGATCGCCGAGGATCCTGGGCGGGGGGGCGTCGGTGTGCAGCTTGGCGGCCGGGTCGCGGTAGGGAAGTGCGCCGGTGAGGAGCTGGTAAAGCACGCATCCGAGCGAGTAGATATCCGAGGATCGCGTAATGGGCGCGCCGGAGAGCTGTTCGGGGCTGGCGTAGCCGGGGGTCATGAGGCGATTGCAGGGCACGGTCACATCGCCCGCGGCGGGGATCTGCAATTTGGCGATGCCGAAATCGAGCAGCTTGACGGCGCCATCGCCGGTGACGAGGATGTTGGAGGGCTTGAGGTCGCGATGCACGACCAGGTGCTCGTGGAGATAGTGCACGGCATGACACACCTGCTGGAAGATGCGGACGCGGCCGGAGACGTCGATCTTGCGGTCGTCGCAGAAACGGTCGAGGGGCAGGCCGTCGACGTACTCCATGACGTAATAGGGGAGGCCGGCGGCGGTCTGGCCGCCATCGAGGATGCGCGCGATGTTGGGATGGTCGAGATTGGCGAGGACCTGGCGCTCCTGGTGGAAGCGGTGGATCAGCTCCGGGGAGACCTGGTCGTTGCGGAGAACCTTGAGGGCCACCTGTTTGCGAAACGCGCCGTCGTCGCGGACGGCGAGGTAGACGGCGCCCATGCCGCCTTCGCCGAGGCGTCCTTTGAGGCGGTAGGGGCCGACCATGGGCTCGGACGGCGGCGGGGCGTCGCGGCGTCCGGATTCGGCGGTGGCGGCGAGATGGGCGGCCCAGAGCTCGCGGACCTCGGCTTCGAGCGCGGTGTCGCCGGAGCACGCGCGGGCGATGAAGGAGTCGCGCTCAGGGGCGGGAAGTAGCAGGGCGCTGTCGAAGATCTCGCGCAGGCGGAGAAAACGCGCGGTGTCCATGGGCGTCCTCAGCGAGGCATCAGGCGGGCGGCATAGCCCTTGCCGGTCTGGGCGTAGGCCTGGCTCACGGGCTGGCCGCCGTATTCGCCGGTGGCGGTCTTGGGACGCACGCCGTGGACGACGAACTCGCCGACCTTGACGGTCACCTTGTCGATTTCCTGTTTGGTTTCGGGGTCGAGCACGACGTCGGTGATCTGGTCGATTTCGAAGCGGTCGCCGAGGAGTACGCCGTCGTTCTCGCCGATGTTGAGGGTCATCTGGTTCCCGCTGATAACGGCGACGCGGCCTTCGACGGTCCGGGACTTTTCTGGCATCTGGGGAATCTTCTGTTCGAGCCAGGCGACGACCTTGGAAACGGCGTCGGAAGTGGCCTCGCCGATGATGGTCTGTTCGAAGTTGGAGCTGGTCATATCGGAGTTGACGGCAGCGGCTTTGCCCTTGCCGGCGGCGAGGGCTCCCCAGTCGTTGCTGGTGCGTTTGGATTCGCCGCGCGCCTCGCCAGTCTCGATGACTTCGAGGGTCTCGGCGTCGATGATGCGCAGGGCGATGGCGACGACGGCTTTCTCTTCCTTGTGGACGTTGCCGAGCGCGCCGAAGGGTCCCAGCAGGTTGGTGGCGCCGCCGGTGCGCTTCTTGGTGTCGTCGCGGCCGAAGACGGTGATGTCGCCGTAGAGGATGGCATCCGCGCCCACGACCTTTCCAATCTTGGCCTTGGTTCCCTGGGCGACGCGGTTGGTGGCGCCGAAATCCTGCTCTTTGAGGGCGTCGTCGACCTTGGCGCGTTCCAGGAGCGTGATGTTCTTCGACTGTGCCAGGCGGGCGGTGAGCATGGCGCGGATGCCGTCGCCGATGTTGACGTCGGACTGGAACCAGTAGTTGACCCAGGTCCGGACGGTGGAGTAGTCGAATGGCTTGACGGCAAGGCGGCGCTTCCGCGGTCCGGGTGCAGCTCCGGCGAGGGGCGGCGGCAGGGGCGTGGTTTCGCCGGTTGGAGCGGGTGCAGGAGCGAGTTTCGGAGCGGAAGCAGCGGCCGTCGCATTAGCAGCGGGCTTGGCGGGGGCGGAGGGGTCCATCAGCGCGTTGATGATGTTCTCGGAGGCTCCGGCCTTGGTGAGCTTGACGATGTCGGCGGTGGTAAGATTGGCGGGTTTGTTTTCGCGCTGCAAGGTCTTGACGATGAGCGGCTCGGAAATGCCCGACTGCAAGAGCTGAATCACATTGTCCACGGGCGACGCGGATGGGGCCGGTTTGGCCGCGGGCGCGGGGCCCTTCTGCGCGGCCAGGAGCCCGGCCAGCGCCAGCATTGCCAGTAATCGCTTCACCATATCTTTCCTCCTCTGCCTTTGGTAGCGGCAATCACGACGACAATTGGTCAACTTTCTGCGCGTCCGGCTGGAGCCGGCGGAGCAGCCATGCGCGTGCGAAGGTCCAATGCCTGCGCACGGTCGAGTGGGAGACTTGAAGGATTTCGGCCACCTCGTGGTCGTTGAGGCCGGAGAAAAATTTGAGCTCCACGACGCGGGCCGCCGCTGCATCGGTACGTTCCAGGCGGACGAGCAATTCGTCGACGGCTTCGATGTCGCACTCCGGGAGCGGGGCCGCGTGCCGGTCTTGCTCGAGGGCGACCTTCAATCCCTGTCCCCGTTTGGCGGCGCGAAATTCGCGGCCATGATCGACGAGGACGCGGCGCATTTGCGCGGCGGCGACGGCGAAGAAGTGGGTACGGCTCTGCCAGTCGACTTCGCCTCCGCAGAAGATCCGCAGGTAGGCTTCGTGGACCAGAGCGGTGGGCTGGAGGGTGTGGTCGGGGCGCTCGCCCGCCATGAAGTGGCGGGCGATTCCGCGAAGGTTCGAGTACACGGCTTCCAGCAGTTGGTTCGCTGCGGCCGGGTCGCCATCGCGGACTTCCTTGAGCAGACGTGTGATTGGTTGCGCTTCCGGGTGCATGAGTGATCCACAGTATGGGGGAGGGGAGTCGCTCATGGGAAGTGAGGAGATGTGAGTCACGTCAGTTCCCCACCGCGATGTAGAGCTTCTGAGGTCCGGCGGTTCCGCCCAGGGTTGCCGAAAACGGCATGGCATTGTCGGGCGCGACGTTGGGAACCGCGACGTTGAACTGGTAAAGGCCGATGTTGTTGGGCGCCAGACCGTCATAGGCGATGCTGGCCGCGGGAGTGGTGCCGAATAGGAATTGGACGGGTGTGTTCAGCGAGTTGAGCTGGGTCACGATGGTGCCGGCGGTCAGGCCGCCGCTGACGGGGCCGAAGCCGACTCCGTAGATGGTGATGACGTCGCCGGGTTTCGCGGGACGGGAGGCGACACCGGCGATGGCGCCTTGCGGCAGCACGAAGGTCTGGCCGTCGTTGAAGAAGGCCGCGACGTATTGTTTGCCGCCGATGTTGAAGGACGCGGGCGCCAGCAGGCCGGGCTCGGTCTGGTTCACGGTGAGCTGGAAGGGCGGGCTGGTGCCGTTGGAGTTGGTCACGGTCACGGCGATGTTGCCGGTGGGCGCGGTGGAGGAGACAAGGGCGTTGATCTGACCGCCGCTGATGTAATCGAGGAAGGCGGGAACTCCGCCGATGGAGACGCTGACGCCATCGAGCGCGATGGGAGCGACGCCGTTGACGATGTCGGCGCCGGTCCAACTGCGGGAGTGCGAGGCGAGGTTGGTGCCGTAGATCTCGATCCAGGAGCCGGGCGCGACTGCGGTGAAGGCTCCGAAGGCGCTGGCGCTGACGATGGCTTTGATGGCGGGGGGAGTGGCGGAGGTGAGGGTGAAGGAGATGTCGTCGGCGGCGTAAAAGCTGTTGGGAAAGGTCAGACTGATATGAACGCGCCGCGTACCGGCGGGCAGCGTGTCGGAATGCGAGGCGGGGACCAGGCCGGAACCGGTGTGGCTGGACGGCCCTAATTGGGCGGTTGGGGCCAATTGTTTGGCCGACCAGTCGAAGAAGGTGTAGGTGAGGGTGGGGCTGGACGTCCCGGCGACACCACCCAACCACGCGGAGACGGTGTAGGTGACCTTGCCCGCGTCGGTCAGAGTCGCGGCGGCGGAGACATCGACGTCCTGGTACATGGTTGCATTGGTAGTTCCTCCGCAGAAGAGATTCACACCGCGATCCGTGGGGCCGGGATCGGTGGTTGCGATCCAGTTTGTTCCACCATACGGGCAAACCGAAGTATTTTCGATGGTGGACCAGGCGGGCACGTATAGGGTGCTTGTGCCGCGTACCGCGCTGGGGCCGGACTCGGCGTCGCCATTGGCCAGCAGATTGATGCTTTGCACGGTGGTCGGGTCGTTGCCGAGTTGGGAGAGAACTAGCGAGAGGCTGTCGGCGACGCCGTACAGATTGTTCGACGTCAGGGTTACCGTGATTCGCGTGGTACCGGCCGGCACAAGTCCCATGGCCTGCTGCTGCGACAAGCCGACTCCGTCGTAGCCTCCGGGGCCGATGGTGGTGCTGCTAAACGTCTGTCCGGAAGAATTCTTGAAGGCCACGCTCATTTGGATCGGAGC
Source organism: Verrucomicrobiia bacterium (assembly GCA_035578025.1). Taxonomy (GTDB): domain Bacteria; phylum Acidobacteriota; class Terriglobia; order Bryobacterales; family Bryobacteraceae; genus Solibacter. The sequence continues at coordinate 8,784 of DATJYJ010000112.1, read as the reverse complement.
GTTGGCGCCGGCCACGCGCCCGCCGAGAAAAGCAGTCGCGGTGAATCGAATATTACCGGTGCTGATCAGCGAGACACCCGAGGAGACGTCGATATCCTGTGTGAACGTGGAGGTGCCGTTTCCTCCGGCGAAATACTGAAAGCCGTGATCTGCGGGAGCGGGGTTGCTGAGGAGCACGTAGCCGGTCAGGTCATAGGGCAGCACCGTGGCATTTCCGGTGCGCGTCCAGCCAGGGACGCTACCTACTATGTTCGTGATGCTCGTTCCCGCCGGACCGGCTTCGGCGTTTCCGTTGACGATCAGGTTGGTTCCGAGGATGCCTTGGGCATGCGCCAGGGGTAGGGCGACGGACAGCCAGGCGACGAATGTTTTCATGGAACTGTTCCTCCGAGTGCAGATTCAGTATCCGAACAGGCCGGCGGGATTGAGAAGTGATGGAACATTTCCTCACGCTGGTGAGTAACTTCCCGGTCCGCCTGTTGAGCCTGCGGCTGTAGAGCGCAACGCGCGGCGAAAAATGGTCAGGATTTCGCGATCTTTATTTTGATCACCGGCTCGGCCGCATTGCGCTCTGCGGGCATGCCGATTCGATTTTTCCTCACACAAGATCACGCGCTGCTCGCTGAGTATTTCGAGCTGCGCAATCGCGTCTACCGGCGGCATTACCCGAATCTGACTACCGACTTCGGACGGGAGGAGGCGACAGACCATCGCAGCCAGATCGTGGTGGGCCGCGACGAGCAGCGGGTCGTGGCCGGCGGCCGGATCACGGTGGCGCGGCCGGAGCGTCCACAGGCGATGCCCATGGAGGGTCCGCGATTCCGGCTGGCGGAGCTGTTTCCTCGATGGGAGCTGCACCGGCAGGCATACGCCGAATTCTCGCGGGTCGCGGTGGATCCGGCGTGCGCCTCTGGCCGGCGGTGCAGTCTGGGGCTGATACAGAAGCTGGCGGAAACGGCGGCGTGGATGGGGGTGGACGTGGTGTTCAGCATCTGCCCCGAGCCGCAGGTCCGGTGGAATGCCGCCAACAGCCGGTGGTGCGGCGTCGGGTTTCAAGTCTTTCCCGAGATCGCGGTGCCCAATCCTTTCGGGATTGCGATGACGCTGTGCGCTTACTCGGGACTGGTCGCCGCATACCGCGGGTCGCTGCGGATGCCGGCGTGAGGGGAATGCCATGAGGCTGACGCTGTTTTTGGCGAATGTGGCGTGTTTTGCGAGCTTCGGCTGGGGCATGCTGCGGCACTTCGGGCGGGGCGGGAAGCCACGTGCCGGAATGATGGCGGCGGCGGCGATGGGTCCGGTGTTCGCGGGGATTCACCTGGCGGCGATTGCGACGAGGCCACTGGCGCGGCCCGGGATGGCGCTGGTCTTATCCGTGGGTGGGGCCGGGCTGTTCTGGTGGGCGGTGCGCGCTACGCGCGGATGCGGGCTGGGGGCCTGCTTTCAGGGGATCGTTCCGGCGGTGGTGGTGCGGGCTGGGCCGTACCGGTGGATGCGGCATCCGTTTTATACGTCGTACATGCTGGTGTGGGTTGCGGGGTGGGTGGCGACGGGGTGGGGGCTATTGGGGGGGATCGCGGGGATCATGGCTTGCGTGTATGGGGCAGCGGCACGGGGGGAGCGGGAGCAGGTCAGGAACGTCAGAAACCTGCCCCACGAATGAGGCCGATTCGATCGATCAGATTTTGGAAGCCGGGGTGGCTGTGCAGGTGGCGGAAGAAGGGGTAGGCGTGGAACCACACGGCGAGGGGGTCGCGGTCTTCGACGCTGGATTCGAGATGATGCACGGCGAGATCGGGCTTGCCGGCGCCGAGCCAGCAGGCGGCCAGTTGGCTGGGCGGGATGTAGCGGCCGGTTCGCTGGATGCCGCGAAACCAGGAGATGCGGCGTAGCGCGATTTTGGGATGGCCGCTGAGGCCGGCGAAGAGGCCGCGCAGTCCCCAGGTAACGGGGCGCTCGTGAAGGCGCAGAGGTGTCTGATCGAGGACACGCAGCGCTTCGGCGGGATCGTTCAGGGCCTCCATGAGGATCGCGCGATTGAGGTGGTGCTGGTAATATTGCGGCGCGGCAGCGAGGGCGGCATCGATGGTCTCGCGCGCGGCATCGTAATCGCGGGCCAGCATCTGGAGCATGGCGAGGTCGCCCAGGAGAGTCGGGTTGCAGTAGCCGAAGTGGTCGACGGTGCGCTGAAGGATCAGGACGGCCTCGCGCGGACGGCCTCGGCCGACCAGGTACGCGGTGTACCAGACGTGAGTTTCGGCTTCACCGCTGCTGGCTTCGATAGCTTTCTGGTAGGCTTCTCCGGCGGCGGTCCAATTCAGGTCGAGCGCTTGCAGGACGAGAGCGCGCGCCAGCCATGCCTGCCAGGCGGGCAGAGGCGCTTCGAGCGCGCGGCCGGCCAGGACACGGGCCTGCTCGAGGCAGGGGCGCGGGCGCGAACCGTGGATGGCCTGGGATGCCAGAGACTCGGCCTTAAGGGCGAGGGCGAGGGAAAAGTCCGGCGCTTCGCTCAGTACGGCGTCCAGGTGTGAGATGGCGGTGGCATATCCGGAAACGGTGCGCGATTCCAGGGCGACGCGGGCGCTCCACAAACGGCTGGTCGCGGCCGACGAGAGCCTGGCCCGGCGCGAGAAGCGCGGCACATAGGTCCCTTTAGGCAGCTCGATCACCACGGGATCCGCGCGGCCCGGTCCGGCGTAGTAGTGCAGCAGGGTTTCGCGCAGGTTGGCGGCGGTGGTGCGGACGATGGAGTCGCTGCGGGGATCGAAGCTGAGCAGGTCGCGGCCGAAGATGTCGGCCGCCACGGTCTTTTGACTGACCTCGTTCTCCTGGCCGGCGAGTGCGCGGTCTACGACGTAAGTGAGAAACCGGAGCTCGGCGGGCGGAACGTGTCCCTGGCGCCGGACGAGGTCCAGCGCGTGAGTAACTTCGTACGCTTCCGGTAACGCCATGGCTGGGGTTAATACCGGGATTATCCCCAATCTGAGTGAAAGAGGCCCGTGATGTTATTAAGATCCTGTAATCCCTAGTATATTCGAGAAACGGGGTGGCGAAGCAGCCTCACCAAGGTAACGGGCATTTTTGGAAACGGCAGGAATGATGCTCGAAGGTACTGCGATGGCGATGGCTCCGCGCCCGGGAGGCGGCGACTCCCGGTCCTCGGTCTCGGAGAATGTGTGCCGGGCGCACCTGCAGAAAGTAACCTCCAGCGCCACTTTTGCGCGCGCGGAGCAACTGCGGAGGTTACTGGAGTGGCTGGGAACGCGGTCACTTACTCCGGACGCGCCGGCGCCGAGCGAGAAGGAGATCGGGGAGACGGTACTGCGTCGCCGCGACTTCGATCCACAAACCGACTCGCTGGTGCGCAAAGAGATGAGCCGGCTGAGGGAGAAACTGCGGCTGTACTATGCCAGGGAGGGCGCGCGGGACCGCGTTCGCATCGGCCATGCAGGCGGATACCTTCTGGGCTTCGCGTGGGCCGAAACGCGGGAGACGGCGGAACAAGGCGCCGATACCGTATGCCTTCTGATTCTGCCCCTGCGATCTCAGCCGGATCTGAGCGAGGAGGGCCTGCGGATGACGGAGGAACTGCTGGTGCGCGTGGCCGAGGCCGAGGGAGCCAAGCTGGTATCGCCGACCACGTCGCTCAGCTATGCCGGACGGGTGGGCGACATCCGGGAGTTTGCCACCGAATGCGGCGCGGATTTTGTCGTGGAGGGGAGGCTGGATTTGTATCAGACGCAGCTGCGCGCGACGCTATGGTTCGTGAGCGGAGCCAGCGGCCGAACGGAGAAGGCCGGGCGGTTTGCCGGGGCGGACCCGGAGGAAGTCGCGGGGCGGGCGGCGGAGTGGCTGCGACAGCAGATCGGTGGGGTCTCCGCGGGGTAAGGCGTTACGGTTGGCGGGATCCGCGCGGAATGGCGGTGAGCCATTGGGAGAGGAATCCCTTGGGGAGCAATGCGTGCGTGCCTGCGAGAGAAAAATAGTGGGCGTACTCGCCCGGAGGAGGAAGGAAGAACTGCAGCCCTTTTCGTTTTCTCTCTTGCAAGGCAACGATCTGTGGCGCAAGGTCGAGGCGAGCCGCAAAGGGGACTTTTTTGCCCCGGATCTGGATCGATTCGGGAGTCAATCCGAAGGTGGTACGGGCGGAATGAAATTCGAGCTCCACCTGTGACACGCGGCCTTCGATGAGCGCGCCTTTGGGAGCGATCTGGCGTTTGCCGTCGCGCAAGGGCGATGCCAGGCGGGCGAAGAAGCGGTCGCCGGCGGCTGTGGTGTCGCTGTCGAGGGGCGTCAGAAGCTCCATCGAAAAGGGCAGCCACTCCGGGATGTCGGGCGGCGGCGCCTGGCTTGCGGCTGGCTTATCGTACGCCGCGTCGTCGGATGCTTCGTAGTACGTGATGGTGGATTCGCTGAAATACTGGCGGCAGTTGGAGAAGGTGGTTGTATTCCGTGTCTCACTGCCGTTTGTGGCGACGAATTGTTGGCTCGCCATGGTAGGCAGAAAAAGGTCATGTCCGTCCACAGCGGCGCGGCTGAAATGCAGGGAGGAGCCGGTCTGGCAAGTGCCCGCCGCCGGAGGCAAGTCATTGGTGACCACGGTGAGCTGAACGGGGTCGGCGGTCTGGGCGTCGACGTAGAGCAGGCCTTCGTAGCCGATGACCAGCCAGGAACTATCATCCTGGGAACGCATGCGGAAGTGGCTGGCGGAGGCCGGCACTGCGAAACTGTAGATGAAGCAGCGGCGGCCGTCCACGGTGGCTTCGCCCGCGGTCCCGAATTTTCTGACGTCGCTGACAAAGATGACGCTGAGGAGGGCGCCAAAAGCTCCGGTGCCGATGGGTCCCACGCGCACCAGTTTGTCGATGCCCGAATCGGAGAAACGGCTGGCACCGGGCCAGGAGTTGATCTCGCCGCGCCTGGATGTGGCCACTTCCAGACGCAGGCGGTCCCGGGCCCACAACAACAGGGCCATGTCGAATGTCGGGTGTTGGCGCTGTTTCAGCAAGACGGGACAATCGCGCGGCAGGGTGGCGGCGCGGGGGCGATAATAGTCGCGCTGGATGGTTTCCACGCAGGTGTAGCTTTGAATGGAATCGAGACTGGCAGTGACTTTCGCGGCGACGCGCTTCAACACGTCTTCCGATTCGCTGTTCGCGGCGGAGGCCAGGCCGGCGGCGAGGAGGAAGCTCAAGGCTTGACGGTAACCCATTCGGTTCGCAATCCTCGCTCCACGACGTAGTGATTGCCCGGGAAGTGATAGACGGCGTAGCGTTCCTCTCCGGGGAGGGGCAGCTCGAATTCGACGCCGCGCCGCCTGAGGTTGGCGACGGCCGCGATTCCGCCGAACTGAATGCCGGGTTTCTGCTTGACATCGCGGTTGGGCGCCAGTTGCAGGGGCACAGTGCGGCCATCGAGGTCGAGCGTTTCCCAGCGAAGCACGACGGTCACCTGCGGGGAGGGGTAGCGCACCTCGACGCGCATCAGCCGACCCGTGACGGCGGTCCCCTGGGGAACGAGCGTGTTGCCGTCGGGGTCGCGGACGGGCTGGGCGACGATGCCGTGAATGCGGTCGCCGGCGGCGGCGGTGGCGGAGTCGATGGCGTCGGTTACTTCGATCACAACAGGCAACCCGGATAGCCAGTGGGGCGCAGCTACGACGCGATCCCTTTGCGCGGAATTCTCGCCGGAGCGGTCGCCGAACTGGATGATGGATTCGGCCTGGAAATCGCGGCAGGCGGAGAAGGTGTAGACATTGTCGGACTCCTCGCCATCGCGGCCGATGAAGTGCTGTTTGGTGGATGACGGCAGAAAGACCATTCCGGCGCTCAACTGGACTTTGCTGTAATCCAGCGTGGTGTCGACTTCGCAGGTTTCGGTCTCCGGCGGCAACTCTTCGGTGCGGACGGTGAGGCGGGCGAGATCGCTGGTTTTGGGATCGACCAGCAGGCTTCCGCTATATCCCGTAATGATCCATTGGCCGCGGGTTTTGAAGCGGAAGTGACTTTCTTCCCTGGGGACGACGAAGGAATACTCGTAGAGCGAGCGGCCATCGAGGGCAGTCTCGCCTTCGAAGACGAACCTGGGCAGACGGCCGACGAAGACGCTGAGCAGGAAGCTGGCGAAGGGCCCGGTACCCATGGCGCCCTGGGGAATGAGCTCGTCGATATCGCCGTCCTCGAATTTGTTGGCGCCGGCCCAGGAGTAGATTTCGCGCTCGGTGGAGAGGGCGACGTCGAGCCGGAGGCGGTCTGTGGTGGCGAGGCGCTGTCGGGCGGAGGCGCCCATCTGGCGGCGTCCGGCAAGAACTGCGTCGCAGGACGAGAGGGGCTGGCCGGTGTGATTGGACCGGCTGCGCTCCACGGTCTCGACGCAGGTGTGATTGGGGACACGCTGGCCGTGCTCGAGAACGCGGTCACGCAGGACGCCGAGAACGTCGATGGGATCGGCACCCTCGGGGAGACGCGGTTCAGGCTTGGACGGCTCGGCCGCGGGCGGCAGCGAGGGCGCGACTACGGGCGCAGCGCTCCCGGCAAGCGGCGCACTGCGGACGATGCGCGGATCGATGCGGTGAATGGCGTCGGCGAGGTCGCGCGGAGTGCGAATGGGGATCGTGTCTCCCTTGAATCGCACCACCAGTCGTTGGATGACGTCCGGCATGGAGACACCGGGCCCGGAAACGCTGGTTACGGCAGGCCAGAGCAGAATGTTGGAGTCGTCCGGGTATTGCCCGCGAATCGCGGGGTTTCTCGCTGGATCGGCGGTAGGCTGGCCGGGAGTGCTGGGAATCAAGGCCTGGCGGGGGAGGAACTGCAGGTAGAAAATCGGAAGCTCATGCGTTCCTTTTTCCCCGACGCGGGAGAGGTCTTGGTTGCGCGACTGGGCTTTGGGACCCAGGAGCAGGATCGCGCCGGCAGGCTGCGGGTCTTGCAGTTCCTGCTGGAGGAGCTCATTCAGAAGGGCAATAGGGCTTTCATGGCCCTTTAGAACGCTGTAATTGACGGTTCCCAGCTCCAATTGCTCGAGCCGGGAGGTGAGCTCGTCGATCTGGTTGAGGTCGAAGCGGTCTTTGCGAAGGAGCACGGAGCGCTGGGCAAGATTGAAGGCGATGAGCCGCACGGATCTGGCCGGCCACTGTCGCATCAGCGAGGAAACGGACTCGGTGAGCCGTGCAACGTCTTCCGGGAGCATTTTGGGGCGGTTCGGTACGAGGGGGGCGGCATGAAGCAGGATGGTGATTCTGCCGATATCCGGAGGCTTGGGCGGCGCAGGGGGCGCGGCGACGGAATCCTGGTCGGCGACGGTACCGGGCGGCATGACGGGCGCCAGTTCGCGCTCAGTGGCGGTGCGCCGGGCCTGAATCTGCCAGGTGCTCCGACAAGCGCGATGCTGATCGTCAACGGCCAGCAGCGCGACTTCGTATGTGCCTTCACCCACGGCGAACATGCCATCGGCAACGGCGTCGGCCTTGGAGGCGGGCAGATCAGGGAAGAGCCGGGTCGTGGCCAGGTAGACAGGCTCATGGTTCTCCGGGACAACACGGACATAGGTTGTGAGCTGGTGTCCGGGACCGGCAAACTGCGCGAGGGGCAGAGCCAGGCTGTAGCCGGTTTGAAAACGGAAGCCGTAGGTGAGAGCCGGGCGGATGGGGGAGATTTGACAGCGGAGTGATGGGGCGGCGGGTGCGCGATCGAAGGCCTGGCGGACTTCGTCCATGTGGCCGGGCTCGACGAGGGACTGCGCGCAAACGGCAGCGGCGGCCATCAACAGAATGCCGAGTGGGCGTGTCATTGAGCCGCTCCAAGGCGAACATAGCACCGGATGGGGGCACGGTCCATCGTGCAAATGGGGTAGAGGGCCGCGACTACAGATGGCGTTCATGGATTTGTCCGCAGCATCAGTACGCGTGGTTGGGAGGAAATTGGGGCCACGCGAGCCGAGCAGGGGAAGTAGGAGACCGGGCGCCTGCGGCGCCTGGGCAGGCGAGGACGCCTACCCTACAAAGGCTCCGGGACGGCCAGCACCTGGTCGGATTTGACGTTTTGGAGGAGCTGGACAACGCCGCTGGGCCAGCGGATCTCGATCTGTTTGATCAAGTCCTGATTGCCAAGGCCGAAATGGACGCCGCAATCGGCGCTGGAGGCGTAGCCGGCGGTGGTGGTCATTTCGGCGTATTGATTGCCGATGCGGATGCGGGCGCCGATGCCGTCGCGATTGGATTTCGTGCCCACGAGGCGCAGGACGATCCAATGCTGAGGCTGCGGGCTGATGTTTTCCCATAGCTCGGCGGGCTCGCCAAGCGCGGAGACGACGGCGTCGATGCGGCCGTCGCCGTTGAGGTCGGCGAATGCGGCGCCGCGGTGAGCTTTGACCAGGTTGAGGCCGGCGGCATCGGAGGCGTCTTCGAATTTGCCGCCGTTGTTGACGAGGACCATGTTCTTCTCGCGGTAGACGGCGGGCTCGAACTCTTCGACGCGGTCGTTGACGTGGGAATTGGCGGTGAACAGGTCCTTCCATCCGTCGTTGTTGAAGTCGAAGAGGCCGAGGCTCCAGCCGCTGTGCTTCACGACCAGGGAACCGACGCGGGTGGAGTAGGTGGCGTCGGCGAAGTTTCCCTTGCCCTGGTTGCGGAAGACGGGAAACGTCTCGCCGGCGAGGGCGGTGATGAAGAGGTCGGGGAGGCCGTCGTTGTCGTAGTCTTTGAACTCGACGCCCATGCTGGCGACGGGCTTGCCGTCGTCGCGGAGCGCGGTGCCGCTGAGCAGGGCGACTTCCTCGAACTTG
>DATJYJ010000111.1:0-28301 GCA_035578025.1 Verrucomicrobiia bacterium | reverse complement strand
CATGACCGCGGAGACCCCGCCGATTCCTGCTTCCTGGGCCAGTGGTTCGTTCTCCGCCTGGTTCGAAGCCGGCAAGACCGGCGTGTTCGCGCTCAGCGATCAGGGCGCGGCGAAGCTTGCCTCGCTCGCCTTCGGATGCTTTCTTGCGGGCCGGGTCTCCGGCGCCGCGCTGCTCAAGAAGTACTCCGCGCACAAGGTGCTCGGTCTCTACGGAGTGCTCAACGTGGCGGCGACCCTTCTGGTCTTCCTCAAACTCGGCTGGCTCTCGGTGGTCTGCGTCTTCCTCAGCTACTTCTTCATGTCGATCATGTTCCCGACCATCTTCGCGCTCGGCATCTTCGGCCTCGGCGCGCGGGCAAAGAAGGCGTCGGCGTTCATCGTGATGGCCATCATGGGCGGCGCCGTTCTGCCCAAGCTGATGGGCTATGTCGCCGACAAGTTCGACATGTCCCGCGGCTTCATCGTGCCGTTATTCTGCTTCGCCTTCGTGGCCTTCTACGGCTGGAACTGGCCCCGGTTCAGCAAGGCCGAGTCCCTGAGCGGGATGAAGGTCGCTGGAGGGCACTAGCCGCGGGCCGCCTCAGGCTCCAGCGGTGTCACCGGGTCAAGAAACTTCCAGCACACGATCCCCAGCAGGTAAATCGCGGCGGAAACGTAGAACGTCAAATTCCAATTATTATCTGTCAGCTTCAGAATCACGCCGATCACAAACGGGCACAGCGCGCCGCCGATGTTGCCCCACATATTCATGGCGCCGGAAAGCGACCCGGCGTGCTTGCCGCCCACGTCCATGCACGCGGCCCACGAGCCCGGCATCACCAGGTCGTTGGAGAAGCTGGCCAGCCCGATGGCCAGGGTGGCATACAGCGGATCCGGCATGCGCGTGGAGAGCACTAGAAAACCGGCGGCGCCGAAAAAGCCGATATACGCCATAAAACGCCGCGCAGCCGCCAGCCCGACTCCGGCACGCACCAGCCGCGTCCCCACCGACACGCTGATCGGGTTGGCGATCCCGCCGAAAAACAATGGCGCGACGCTGAAGAATGCGACGTGGGTGACATCCAGGTGGCGCGCCTCGCTGAAATACGTTGGCAGCCACGTCACGTAAAAATACCAGCCGTAAGACAGGCAAAAGTATTGCAAACAGATCATCCAGACCTGCTGCGAAAGCGCGAACTTCGCCCACGGGACATCGCCGTGCCCGGTGGCGTTTTCGGCCGCGTGCGACAATAACTCCCGCTCCCCGTCATTGAGGTGCGGATTCTCCCTTGGGTCGTTGCGGTACCACCGGTAGAACAGCACGGCCCACACGACGCCGATTGCGCCGAAGATCTCGAACGCGTGGCGCCACCCCACATATTTCATGACCAAGGCCACCAGCGGCGGCGTAAACGCTCCGCCCCAGCGCGCGGAGAGCCACATGATGCCCTGCGCCCGCACGCGCTCGCGCCCCGGCAGCCAAGTCGTAAATGCCTTGGTGAGGTTGGGGAAGCACCCGGCCTCCCCGGCGCCAAACAAAAAGCGCGTGGTCACCAGCGACGCGAAGTTCCACGCCCAGCCCGTCGCCGCCGTGAAAAAGCTCCACCACAGTACGATGCGCATCAGGACGTTGCGCGGACCGTAGCGGTCGCCCAGGTAGCCGCCCGGAATCTCGCACAGCGCATAGGCCCAGCCGAACGCCGTGAACACTGCCCCCATTTCCACCGGGCCCAGGCCCAGGTCATGCCGGATCGCCGTCGCCGCCTGCGAAATGCAGACGCGGTCGATGTAGGTGATCACCGCCAGCGCGACCGCGTAGACCACTACCAGGTGGCGGACGCCGGTTGGGCGCGCGATTCCCGATCGTGTAACTTGCGTGGCCATCCCCTCAACGCACCCGCGTGCGATACACCAGCGCGCCCAAACCGACCGTGGCCAGTGCGCTCAACGACGGAATCGGTTCCGAGATCACGCCATAGATCATCATGCAGGTCCCAACCAGGATATACGATGCGGGGATCAGAGGCCACGCGAAATCCAGCGTCCGCAGCCGCTGCCACCCGGGACGGCGTCGGAAAACGAACACCGACGCTACCGACAGCGCCGTAAACAGCGTGAGGCTCATGCCGATATAGATGACCAGCTCGGGAAACGGCGTGAAGGTCATCAGCATCGCGCAGGCGCCCTGGCTGAGAATCGCGTTCACCGGCGTGTGCCAGCGCTCATCTACCTTGGCCGCGGCGGCGAAAAATGCCTTGTTGCGGGCCATCGCATAGTACACGCGCGGGCCCACAATCACCATCGCGTTCACCGTCGAGACGATGGCCAGCGCCATCAGGCCCGCGAATGTGCCCCCGACGCTGCGGCCGAAAAGATTGTCCGCCGAAAGATCGCCGATCGCCAGCACCCCCTTCATCTGCTCCACCGGCGTGGCGTAGATGAAGGTCATATTCAGCCCGAAATAGAGGGCCGCCACGATCAGCGTGCCCACGGCGATCGCGGCGGGCAGTGTGCGCTCCGGACGGCGCACTTCCTCCGCCACGTAAGTGGCGGCGTTCCATCCGCTGTAGCCGACCATCACCCACAGCAGGCTCACGATGAACTGCGACGGCAGGCCCAGCGTCGAGGTGCGCACCGCGGGCGTCGAGAAGTGGCTCCAGTCTCCGCTCCCGGCAGCAAAACCTAAGATGATGAACCCGGTGACCACCACCAGCTTGGTGGCGGTCAGCACAGTCTGCAGCCGCGCAATCCGCCCGATGCCGAAAAGGTTCAGGATGGTGAAAAACGCGATCAACCCGGCGGCGGTCAACTGTCCCGCGCCGACGTGTAGCGAGAGCGCGCCCGATCCGATCACCAGCGGCGCGGCCGATTGCTTCAACGCCGGGAAAAAATGGCTCAGGTACCCCGAGAAGGCCAGCGCCGCTGCTGCGATCGGCGCGGAGAAGCCCGCGAAAAACGACACCCAGCCGGTCATGAAGCCCCACTCCGGTCCGAACGCGTGCGTCAGGTAGACATACTCCCCGCCGGAGCTGGGGAAGTTGATGCCCAGTTCGGAATAGCTCAGCGCACCGGCCAGGGCAAACAGCGCCCCCACGGTCCAGCACGCCAGGATCAGGCGCGCGCTGCCCAGGTCGCCGGCCATGAACCCGGTAGTGGCAAAAATCCCGGTGCCCACCATGTTCGAGATGACCAGCGCGGTGGCGCCGAAGAATCCGATCTGCCGCAGCAGTCCGGGCTTGGAAGTTTGAGCTGTAGGGGCGGTCATTTCCGACCTACAGCCATTCTATGGCATCGGATCGCGATGTCGCGTCAGGGTTGTCTTTTTCGCAACCTGGATTTGGCGATCTCCTGCGCCTTTTCCAGGGCCTCCGCGGCATTCACGCGGACATCCGGCTCCACGCCGGTCCCCTCCCAGTCGCGGTCGGCGAAGGGATTGATCGGCTTCACCTCGGGAATGCCCATTTCCGAAGTGATCGTCGAGCCTATAGAAGACCCCGGAATGCGCCGCGCCGCGCGTGTTCTCGCCCACCAGCGTGGCGCGCTTGAGCATCTTCAGGTCGTAGGAGAAGTGCTCCGCGGCAGACGCCGTCCTGGGCGAGGTCAGCAGGAATACCGGCTTGTCGGCACGCTCGCTTCCCGCAACCGGCCGCGTCCAGGATTGCCGGTTGGTGTTTTTCCAGGGATTGAACATGTACTCCGGATGGTCGAAGAGGTTTTATCGATCATATGCCGCCGGGACGCGGATTGCAGGGGGGACCGGAGCACGTTTACAATGCCTGCACGCCATCATGAATTCCACCACGCCCCGCTACAACCGTCGCCAGGTTCTGGGTGCGGCGATGCTCGCTCGCGTCCGCCTTCTCGCCGCCCCGAATGACCTGGAAATACAGATCGCACCGGTCAGCCCGCACACATTCCGCCTGATCGTGGGCGGGAATCCTCGCGACGACGGCACGTTGGTTCAGCCAGGCTGGGGCGCGCCGCTCGTCACCGTGCGCGGAGCCTTTGCGCCGCAGACCGTGAGAGCCGGCGGCGTGGTGGTCAAGCTTTCCTCCGCACCGCTCTCCGCGGCGATCGAGACCGCAAAGGGCGAACGCGTGCAGCAGCTCACCATCGACCCCGAGTCCGGAGTTCTCTCGTTTTCCGCCGGCAGCACCCCGCTGCTCGGGCTCGGCGAGGGCGGCCCGCAATTCGACCGGCGCGGCAATACCATCCCTGGCCGCAGCGGACAGGGCGGCTACCAGCTCCGCAATTTCGGCGGGCGCGTGCCCATCAACTGGCTCATCGGCACTTCCGGATGGGCCATGTTCGTCCACGCGCCCTACGGCTCATTCGACCTCGCCGGCGCCGAAGGCAGGTTCCTTCCGCAATCGCGGGATGCCGCGTTCCCGCTGGACGTCTTCTTCGTCACCTCGACCGACCCTGCCGTGCTCATGGGTGAGTATGCCCGTCTCACCGGCTATCCGGAGTTGCCGGCGCTGTGGACGCTTGGATATCAGCAGTCCCACCGCACGCTAGCCAGCCGCGACGAGATCCTCGCCGAGGCCAAAACCTTCCGCGAAAAGAAACTGCCGTGCGACACCATGATCTACCTCGGCACCGGATTCTGCCCCTCCGGCTGGAACACCAACAACACCGAGTTCACGTTCAACCGGAAGGTGATGCCCGACCCCAAAGCCATGTTCGACGCCCTGCACCGCGATCATTTCAAGGTCGTGCTGCACGTGGCATATCCCACCGGCATTCGCGAGATGCGCGGCAGCATGAAGGATCCCTGCGACCCCAAGGTTCGCGCCGAGCAGCAGACGAGCTGCTATTGGGAGATGCACCGCCCCGTCTTGGACATGGGCGTCGATGGCTGGTGGCCCGACGAAGGCGACGCCCTGGATGCGCCATCCCGCCTCGTGCGCAACCGGATGTACTGGGACGCCATGCTGCTCGACCGTCCCCACGAGCGCCCGTTCGCGCTCAACCGCAACGGGCAGGCCGGGATGCAGCGCTACGCCGCGTTCCTCTGGAGCGGCGACGTCAACTCCGAGTGGGCCACGCTGCGCAATCACGTTCCGGTGGCCGTCAACACCGGCCTCACCGGCGTTCCCTACTGGGGCACCGACATCGGCGGCTTCATCCCCACGCGCGAGTTCACCGGTGAGCTGTACGTGCGCTGGTTCCAGTTCGGTGCGTTCTGTCCCCTGTTCCGCTCGCACGGGCGCACCTGGAAGCTGCGCCTGCCGTGGGGCTGGAACACGGGCGACCCCGGACCCGTCGAGACCAACCTCACTCCCGACCCGTCGCTTCTCCACGACGCGCGCGTCGAGCCCATCTGCCGCCAGTACCTCGAGCTGCGCTACCGTTTACTGCCCTATCTGTACAGCGTGGTCCGCGAAGGCACGCGTACCGGCCTGCCGGTCATGCGCGCGCTGTGGCTGCACCATCCGGACGATCCCGCGGCGGTGGCGCGCGGCGACGAATACCTGTGGGGCCGCGACATCCTGGTGGCGCCCGTGACCGAGGCAGGCGCTACCTCGCGGAAACTCTATCTGCCGCGCGGCGCGTGGTTCGATTGGTGGACCGGCGCGCGCCTCGACGGCGGCCGCGAGATCTCGCGTGACGTCGATCTCGCCACCATGCCCCTCTACGTTCGCGCAGGGGCGATCATCCCCACAGGGCCGGTCAGGCAGTATACGTCGGAGCAGGTGGAAGGCCCGCTGACGATCACGGCCTATCCCGGCGCCGACGGCGCTTTCCTCCACTATGAAGACGCCGGCAACGGGTTCGCCTATCGACAGGGCGAGTGGATGGGTATGGAGATGGCCTGGGCAGATGCCCGCAGGACGCTGTCGATCCGCCTGGTGCGGGGTTCGAAGTTGCTTGCGAAGCGGGACCTCGAAGTGAAAGTCGCCGGCGCCGCCAGGCGCGCAGTCTTCGACGGCCGCCCCCTGCACCTGAGGTTTTAGTAGGGTAGGCCTCCTGGCCTGCCCCCCGCGCGCAGCGCGGCTCACGCCCGCTCAGGCAGAAATGCCGCCACCGATTTCAGCTCCGGATTGGCCAGCAGCGAAAGAAACCGCTCCTTGCGAATCCTGGCATCCCCGAACGAAAGATCCCTCGTGTCGAGAGCCGTTCGAATGTCGTACTGATAGCAGTGGTGCGGTTCGAAATCCCGGCCCAGCCCGAGCACGAACTCCTCGGAGCGCTCCGTCTCCGTGAGCGCGCTGGGGGGCAGCACGAAGACCGGCACCCCGAACAGTCGGTGGTAGCGGTCCACCATCTGCATCACGTCGTACATTACTTCGGTGTCCTGCTCCGCCACGTGATCCCACACCAGAATGCGGACGATCTCCAACTCGTTGCATGTTTCCGTACGCGCGCCGATTTCACAACACCCCGTGGGTCCCCATCCGGTGCGCGTTACCGCCTCCAGCACGGCGGGTGAAAAGTGCAGCAGGCCCTTGTACAGCCCGCACGTTCGCACGCGGCGAACCCGCTCTTCGAACTGCCTGGCCAGGTAGTCCAGGTAGAACGGATTGAGGTAGGCCGCCGGACCCAGCAGGTCCACGCCGTAGATATAAGAATACGTCTCGATAAATCCAAAAAAGGAATTCCGCCAGTCGCTTTCCCAATCGTCCACCTGCGCCTGTAGCCGCACCAGCGGAAAGCGCACACTCTCCAGCGCCGCACGGACTTTGTCGCGCGACTCCGGATCGATGGTTCGTCCCAGCGTTTCGTGGATGCGCCGCAGGCTGGCCGAGACCTTCTTCCCGATCGTAAAGCGGAAATGGGGCTGCGTGTCGAGCTTGAACACGCGGTTCTCCAGCCTCCCCGGCGTCACTTCGATCAACGACGGCGGCGGACCCGCCGAGTTGGCGTTCTGGCTGTCGCGGATCGTGATCTGGTACCACTGGATCGGGCCCGTCGAGCAGCCGAACGAAGCGCCCCCAAGCAGGTAGAGCCCGCCGCAGGTCGAGGGCCTGGCTACCTCGGTGACATACTCCTCGTACGAGAGGTGCGGAAAGTGGCGATGGCCGTACAGCACCAGGTCGAATCCCGCGTCGAACAGCGCCTGCTTGTAGGCCGCGCCGTTCACAATCGCCTGGTAGTGGTCCAGGTCGTCGCTCGGCACATCCGAAGGATTGTGGTGCACGACCGCGATCTTCAGCGCGCTGCCGGCCTCTTTGGCCACGTCGCCAAGGTCGGCGAAGTGCTCCGGGCGAACGAAACCGGGATCCTGCCTGGAAAGATCGTTCAGCTCCGCCAGGGCCGAGTGATCGCTGCTGGCGGCGCGAAACGCGTCGCCCAATTTGGCGATCAGCTCGTCGAGTCGCTTGTCCCGGGTACCGCCGAGATGGCAACTGTTGAAGCAGTGGATCAGGACGCTGAGATCGGGATAGAAAACATACGGGCTCCGCGATTCCGAAGAGACCGCGATCGACTCCAGGTTACGCGCGAAATCGCGGAAACGCTGCAGCCGGTCGCCGTCGCTCGCCCAGTACACGTCGTGATTCCCGGGGACCATGCAGATCCGCGGATGGCCATTCCGCGGTCCAAGAAGCGCGCTGATCCCGCGGATAAAGTTCTCTGCTTCGGAGAATTCTCCGGGAGCGGCCCACGAACAGAAGTCGCCGGAGATCACCACCACGTCCGGTTTACGTTCCGCGCGCGCCAGGTAGTCGAGGTAGAACTGCCTTCGGTTGGACGGACCCACGCCCGAGATCCTCACGGTCGGCTGGTTCTCCAGCGGGCCGATATGAACGTCGGTCAGGTGATGCAGGACAACGCGTGTGGCAGGCATCCGGGATCAGACGGCGGCCGCCAGCACCGGGACCGGCGCGCTCAGCACGGCCCTGCCGCCCAGGTGGAGCACGCGCCCCTTCACCATCCGAGAGCCGGCATCGGCCATCCATGCCTCGACCGCGCTGGACGACTTTTCGAAAGTCAGCGACGCCGCGATCGACGGCATGACCAGCCGCATCTCGAACTGCCCGGAGGTCGCGGGCGGCAGTTTCTCCGTCGAGATCATCGACGACCCGCTCTCCGGCGCGTTCCCAACCACCGCACGCGCCCCGGTTTCACCGATTTCGATGGAAACCGCGCTCAGCTTCTTGGGCATGTTCCAGAACAGCCGCCCCGCTTGCATGCGCGCGGGATTGTTCACCCGGATGGAGTCGACCGTCCACGTCCCGAAGTCCGCCTGCCTAATCCTCCAGACTTCCTGGAAGGGCCCGGTCGGCGCAATCGGGAAGACGCCCCACAGAATGGCGGGCAGGTTGGGATCGTCGGGCAGGAAGAGCACGGCATCCGTGTGCTCATAAATAAACGGCGGTCGGGGCAGGTTCATTTCTGCAACTCCTTCCAGTGGCGATGTGATTCATGCTACTGCAAAACGCCCGCCGCCGCAATTGTGGTCACCACAGCGCTCAGATTATGGTCCCTCTGCAGAGTGACGTCGAGCACCGGGTTATTTTCAGCGCCGTCTTAGCGCCCGTTGCTGTCTCTAATGGCGGCTGGCCCAGATATTTCCTGTCAGTTCACCGAGGTTCAAGACGATCATGTCCTTGCCGACCGAGATCTCCTGCCCGCCACTTCCGACGTTTGCCATCGACAATCGTGCGGAGTGGAAATGGTAAACCGCAAACGGAGGGCCCGTCGGCGTCTTGGTGGTCGGATGCACGCGCTGACCCCAAAGGCACAAGAAGCCGTCACGGTCTGCGGTGTAGTAGATGATCGTCCCGTTGGGCGACCAGCGCGGCTTGTCGGCTCTGACGTTGCTCTCCGTTATTGGGAACCATTCGCTTTCACCCGTCGGTGGTCCATCGCGCAGAGGCGAAACCCACAAGCCGTGTTCGCCGCGTAGAAAACTGAGCCACGATCCATCGGGCGAGAGTCCAAGAGGCCCGAATTCGCCAAACCGGCGATTTGGATACGACTCGGCTGCCGTCGGGACATAGGGACGGATGCTCGTCGAAAACCACTCCCTGGGTCAGCCGCCGCATTTCACCGGTCGCCTTTCCTTCATTCACATCGATTGGAATGCTCCAGAGATTCAGCTGAAGCGAAAGTCCGGCAAACGCCAGGCGCCCGTCCCCGGATAGTGACGGGTAAGCTTCGAAAGCGGCGCCCGAAGTCACGCGTTCGGCAGGCGCGTTGACTCGCAGATCGCGTTCGGAGATCGGGATTCGCCATAAATTGACGCTGTCGCCGAGCCTCGCAAAAAACAGTACGCCGTCCTTGGCCCAATATCCGGGACGTGGAATCTCGACCAGGGACGTCGTGGCGAGACCTTGCTTTTCGAAGTATCGGAAGGCCCCGCTGGGCATGGCTGTTCCACCGTCAGCCGGCAGGATCCACCAGTCTGCCGCCGGTTTGGCAGGCCCGAGCGGCAACTGCGCAACGCACGCGGCGCGCCGCCGCTTGCCGGCACGACAAAAACCGAGGGCTGCCCCGCACCGGCGCCCAGCGCGGAGCTGATGAAATGTCCGACCCAGAACGCCACCCAGGACCCATCGGGTGAGAATCTTGGACCACGGCCGTCCGGGGCGAGCAACGTCGGCTCGCCTCCCAACGCGGAAACGATGTAGACGCCGCCGCCATCCTGCTCGGAGCGATAGACGATTCTGCTTCCGTCCGGCGAGAAGGACGGCTCGTGCTCGTCGGCGGGGCCGCTGGTGATCTGGATGGCTCGTCCGCCCCAGCCAGCAGAAACGCTAGCGCCGGCCAAAGCCGAAGCGTTCGCCGGACGGCCGCTTGGGTGGAAACAACCTGCTCGGGTGCCGCGCTGTCGAGCGGCGCAATCCATCGGTATCCTCGGCGGGCGACGGTCTCGACGTACCGCGGGGTCTCAGCGGAGTCCGAAAGCGTCTGCCGAAGCCTGTTGACGGCCGCATTGAGGCCACGCTCGAAATCCACGAAGACACCCTCGGGCCAGACCGTCCGCACGAGAACCTCTCGGGTCACAATCTCCCCGGGTCTCTCTAGCAGAGCGATCAGGATTTTCAGCGGCTGATCCTGAAGACTTAGACGTACGCCGTGCTTCCGCAGCTCACCTTCGCGGGTGTCCAGTTCGAATGGGCCAAATCGAAAAAGTGAAGGACGGGACTCGGGCCCCATGAGTGTTTACAGTCTAGCACTCGCGGCACACAACAGCCCGCGTTACATGCCGCGAGAATTCACACGCAATCAGTCATTTAGGGCATTACAGCCATTTTGGCTCCGCGTGACCTTCGAGTGATTTGCGTACCCCGGCAATTTGTCGATACTTCTTTCGCGACGCTCGCAGGAGGTAGAGATGAAGGCCGCCTGTTTTCGGGGAACCGCATTGATAATGGCCAGCTGGAGCTGGGGAGCCGACTTCCCTTAGCCGTTTCCGGCAGTCGGATCACCCTTCTCCTGGACAACATCAGAGCCCGCGCGACGGAGGCTGACGCCCCTTTGCCTATACTTCTCGGGCACGCAGGTTCGATGGAGGGTTAGGATGAGTGGCAAGCGGTGGCTTATATCAGTGGCGCTGACGGTATGTCACGTCTCTGGCCAGGGTTCAAGCCCGAATGAACGCATCAGTGCGCGATGCGCTGAGCTGAACCAAATTGTTATTGCTCAGATTGCGAGTGGAGAACTCAGCAACGCCGAGGCCTCGCTCTCGGTTGCCGCAGTCGGCCTGGTCACAAGTTCGGAGCATACATGTGAAGGACTGATTCTAAGCAACATGGCAGCTGTTATGTCCATCACAGGGCGGTTTGAAGAAGCCGAACAATTCGCCGAACGATCCATCCGCATCCTGGCTAAAGACTATTCGTCCAACGATCTTGCTCTATTACGCCCACTTCATATCCTGGCCGGCGCACAGCTTGAGCAGGGAAACATCGGCAAGGCCAGGGCAACCCTGAACAGAATGCGGTCGATTCAATCCGAGCGGCCGGAAGATCGCGAGCTGGTTCACGGCATGGCCGCCGCCCAACTTCAGGCCGAAGGCAAGCTCACCGAGGCGGAGCCCGAATACCTCGCAACTCTTGGCGCGTTGGAGGAGGCCGGGCAAGGCAGTGGCGCGGATGCAGGCGCCGTCCTCACCGGTCTCGGATCGCTTTACATCGAAGAACGTCGCTTGGATGAGGCCCGTCAAGCACTGGATCGGGGTCTTGGGATCTTTGTCCGCGCAAAGGACTCCGCTCCGATGGACCGAATTAAGCTCCTCAATCTCCGCGCGGTTCTTCATGTCCGGCAGGGAGAATGGCTGGACGCGGAACGGGACCTGTCCAATGCGGTTTCGATGGCCGAACGGGAGTCACAGGAAAATTCGGGTGCCTTCGTTTCTCTGTTGACCAACTACGCCCGCGTCCTGCGCAGGAACCACCACCGGCGGGAGGCCCGCACGATCGAAGGGCGCGCTGCCGTTCTGGATGCCAAGCGTGCGAAAGATGGGGTGGTCGATGTCTCCGAGCTGTTCGTCAAGTCTAGTCAACCAAAGACAAGTAAGCATTGAAAGGAACACCATGACAACGCACATTCAAACTCTCACCGGCAAGTTCAAGACAAACATTTTGCGTCCAACTTTGTCGATCGCCATTGCAGCGGCCGCATTGCTGATGGCGGCCGACGGTACTGCGTCTCAGGACTCTGAGCACGCGCATCGTGACGCGCAAGCCGTCCCGGCCAAACTCGTTCAACTCGTTCGCATCGCTACGCGCCAGTATGTCAACGTGAACGCCGCCACGGCCGCGGGTTACCAACCCTTCCTTGGCTGCGTCAGCGGCCCGGACCACGGAGCCATGGGCCAGCACTATGTCAATGGCGCACTCGTCGGCGACGGAGAGCTGGATGCCTCACGGCCGGAAGTGCTGATATACGAAGCGTCAGGAAGTGGTCTGCAACTGGTCGGCGTGGAGTTCGTTGTCCTGGCCGACACCTGGCTGGCGCATCACGACGGACCTCCGGTGCTCGAGGGGCAATCGTTCCAGTTCGTGAGCAGCCCAAACCGATACGGATTGCCGGCACATTTCGAACTGCACGTCTGGGCATGGCGTGACAACCCCAACGGTGCCTTCGTGGATTGGAATAACAAAGTGAGCTGTGAGAATCAATAGTCTCTTGTCCTGTCGGGCATGTCTCATTCGACATGCCCCAGCAACACCCGCCGGGGCGACCTTTTGGCGAATGGGCACAGTCTCGAAACACGTTGCAATCGCACGAGGGCTTCATTCAGCGATCGAGGGCATCAGAACCCGCATCTCGAACCGCCCGGACACCGCGGGCGCCAGTTTCCCCGTCCAGAACATCGACGACCCGCACTCCGGCCGGTTCCCAACCACGGCGCGTGCCCCGGTTTCACCGATTTCGACGGAAACCCCGCACAGCTTCTTGGGCATGTTCCAGAACAGCCGACCCGCTTGCATGCCCACACGATTGTTCACCCGGATAGAGTTGACAGCCCACGTCCCGAAGCCGGTCTGCTTGATGCGACAGACTTCCTGAAAGGGCCCTGTCGGCGCAATCGGGAAGACGCAGGTTCTTTTCTGCTCTCCCTCCAGTGGCAATGTGATTCATGCTACTGCAAAACGTCCGGCGCCGCAATTGTGAACACCACACCGCTCAGGCTGTCGAACCCGTGGCGAATACTTGCTGGATTCCGCCGATCCCTTGCAGCACCGGCGAACCCTTCGTCACATAGAGGTAGGTGCCGAACGTCGTATCGTAGAAAATCAGCACGTCGTACGGATCGGTCGCGTCCTGGCTGAATAGCGCCACCGAATTGGTGATCACCTCTTCATTCTGTACGTCGCTGGCCAGGGTGTTTGTCAACGTCACGGTAGTGGTGGTTTCCTGATCCGTTCCTCCGAGCAGCGCAGTTAGAAAACCCGGCTTCTCGTCCGTCACCGTCGTTTTCGTAGAGGTTTGCGTGGTCTTGTCTTCCAGGGTCTTGTCGAAACCCACGGTGAACTGATCGCCCGCCGAACCCGTGCCGACTCCGCTGCGCTCCTTCGGATTCGCAGGAACGAAGCGGGGCGGACCTACCAGCGGCGGCCCTGACACCACATTCAACCTCCGTTTCACGCAGAAGGGATCCATGTTCAGCAGGTTCTCGAGCGTCGCCGCGTCCAGCCCGGAATTATTCGTTCCGGTCCCGGACGTGGCCGTCGCCAGGTCCGACTGTAGCGACTGCACGGAGTCCGCCGATACTCTCTCAAAACCCAGCACGTGAATTCCTACTTCGCCATTCAACGCCATCCAGACGACTCTGACGTTCTTGAAATACACGATACGGTCGCCGACGCCAGGGCCCAGGCCGGCCGCCGAGGAAAAGACACTCGTGTCCGTAAGCAGGAGTTTCACCGTGTGGTCGTCCTGGTTGGTGACGGCATCGCTGTTCGAGTTCGTCGTGTGATCGACGGCGGAAAAGATCGTGCTGACCAGGTTGACTTCTCCCGATACCAGATTCAGCACGTCGCCTATCGACGCCGTATCTTCCTCCCCGGCCTGATTTCCCACCAGGGCGCTGGCCAACGCCCCTAGGAGACCCCCGGCGGCTGCTCCGCCTCCGCCCGTTGCGGCAATCCCCCCGATCGTGGCAATCGCGCCGGCGATCTTTGACAAGTAATCCGCCGGGGAGAACGCATCCGCGTTGGCCACGGTGTTGCCCTGGCTGATCGTAGTCGTCACCGATCGCGTGAACGATGTCATGTCCGTATAGGTAACCGAATTCTTCTGCTGCTTTCCCTGGGGAGGAGCGTAGATCACTGTGACGGGCAAAGCTGGAATCGTAAACGCTCCGATACCCAGGACAGGAGGCCGCACGATTGTGAGCTGAACATAGACGACCGGATGATGGGCAATCGTTATCGTGAGCGGGAAGGTGGTAACCGCGGGTTCCGTATTTGACTCCGGCCCGTAGGCCGAGCTGACCGCAAGCCCCGCATCCAACAGGATCTCCCGCGCGTTGTTCACCAGCGTGGGAAAACCGGAAATTGTGATCCCCGATGGAAGTCCGAAAACCGTGTTGCCCGGCAAGCCGACTCCTGCTGCAGTGGCCGGAGTGGCTGCACCGGTTTTCTGCACCTGCACGCCCTTCACATCGAACCGCAGGATGAGATCGACCGCTTTCGTCGCTACCAGGCCGACGGTCACATTGATGATCGTGTTTGTTCTTTGTGGCGGTCGGGGCGGGATGACGGTGGTCTGCGTGAACGTGGGAACGTTCCAGGTAAATGCCCCGGTTGAGACGTCGATCGTGCCGACATCGACAGTGTCCTTCGGCTGCGGAAGACTTAGTTGACCTGTATTCTCGAGTTGTTTGATCTGAGCGTACGCCTGCTCGACGGTAAGTGACATTTGGCTCACCCTCCTTGATTCTGGTGAGTATATATCGTCCAGCGTTTCAAGGAAGGTGCTGATGTGACAGAAGATACAAGTTTACTTCTATTGACCCCAAAGGCGCCGCTCACCGCTTCGTCGCCGGCCCCCGCGACCCATTCACGCCAATCAACTGCGCACCCTCGGCGGCCGCCGCAGCCGCAAGCTGGGTGTCCAGCGTCGCCATTGGGATTGCCTGCCGAAGTGCGAGTTCCAGGTACGCCGCATCGTAGACCGACAGACGGTGAGAGCGGGCAAGCCTTAGAAGCTTCCTCCGGTTCGCGATCCACGCGGAAGCGCAGCCGCGCAAGCTCCCGAAGAAAGCTGTCTGTTCCGGACTCGCTGATTCGCTTCCGCCGCTCGTTCACGACGAGAATATTCCTGACCTCGAACCACCAGAGGCTCGGGACGATAGCATCTTCGGTCCGAATCCTGGCTAGTGCCCGGTCGGCGCGGGGATCTTGCTCATCCGGAAACGCCTAAGATGCCGCAATCGACGCATCCAGCACGAACGGCATCAGCGCTTACGACCCTCCTCCCGGGCGGAGAGCAATTCCTTAACGGTGACCCTTCCGTTCCGTTCGCGAAGAGTGCGGATGTTCGCGATCGCCTGATCGACCACTTCCTGTCGCCGGTCCATCTCAGGCACGATCCTCGCAATCGGGCGACCATGCCGGGTAATGATCAGCGTTTCGCCACGCTCTACATCATCGAGTAACTGAGGCAAATGGGCCTTTGCGTCTGACGCCTCAATCTCACGCATAATCTCACTTCTGACTAGTCGATCCGACTAGTCAGATTTCTAGCATCTTGGGTTGCGCCTGTTCGAAATCCGCGGCCGTCAGCTCCTCCCACTTCGCGGAGAGCGTCTGCGCGCCCAGCGGCATCGTCCCGCAAATCAGCACTGCCAGAAACTTCATCGTCCATCTCCTTCAATCCGGCCGCGCAGCACCGTCACCGACGCCTTGGGCAGCGCGAACACCGCCTGCGCCCTGCCTTCGATCACCCTGGCCGCCGGCGGCCCGTCCGGGTCGGCATGGCTCTTCGCGCCGTCTGCCCTCCACACGTACTGCTCGCTGCCGAACGTCACCATCGTCACCGGCCCGTTGAAATGCCGCCGTGCGCCGCTATCGTCGAACTCCACCCGGACCGTGTGCGGCTCGCTCTCGTTCCGGTTCACCAGCATCAGCGACCAGTTGCCGTCCGGCCGCCGCAGCGCATACGACGTCACGTCCTCGATTCCCGTCGCCGACGGAAACATCCGGTGTACGCCCGAGCGGTGCTGCGCCCACTCCACGTTGATCATGCGCGCCGCCCAGTACGGCGACGTGTACCCGCTGATGTTGTAGTCGCGGTCTGCCACGAAGTTCGACCACGTGGCCGGGCCCAGGCACGTGTCCTGCACCGGCTGCGGCTGAATCGGCGAGTGGTAGAAAGCCGCGCCGCCGCCCTCCAAGAACGAGCCGATGTTGTCCGCCAGCCACAGCGCCGCGAAGATCGTGCTCATCGGACCCGTCAGCCGCCACGAGATGTGGCTCTCGGTCACCATGATCGGCACGTCTTTCGGCACCCCGTTCTCGCGCAGCGCCGCCAGCACGTGCTTCATCATCCGCGGCTCCTCGTACAGTGACCTCCACGTGATGCCGCACGGCTCGAACGGATAGTGCTCCAGCGAAACGAAAGCCAGGTCCCCCAGCCTTCCGTGCGACCTGAGATACGCCACGAACCGTCCGATCCACGAGGTCCGCCCCTGCTGATCGGGCCACACCTTGATGTCTTCGTTGATGCCCTCGAACACAGGCCCGCCCAGCTTCAGCCCCGGGTCCACCGCGTGGATCGCCTTCGCCCACTGCACGTACAGCGCGCCGTAATCCTCCGGCAGAATGTGCTTGCCGTCCGGCTCCTCTCCCATCTCGATCCAGCCGATCGGGTATCCCCGCTTCCTTATATATGCGATCTGCGCCGCCGCATCCTCCGGCGTGCCGTAAAGCATCGTCACCGGGATCATCGCCGGCAGGCTATTCGTGAGCCCGCTGGTGTAGAACACGTCGAATCCCGAGTGCTGCCCGCCTCCCGACGTATTCGCGTCCGCCGCCGAATGCCAGGGATCGATCGAGGATGTGGTGTACGCCGCGTTTCCCTCCGCGCCCGCCGCCTTGAAACTCTGGATTGCATATCCCACGCAATTGCGCGCGTCGCCGGCCCCGTGCTCGTCGCAGGTGCCGGAAGATTCCGTCATCCAGATCCGCAAGTATCGCGTCGAGACCGGCGTGTCCGCCAGCTTCAGCGTTACGGTCCCGCCCTGCCCGTCCTTCACCACGCCCGCGGGGAATGCCTTCCATTCGCCCTCCGGCGCGCGGCTCAGCGGACTGCTTCCTACCCAGTAGTCCACTTCGTAGATCTTCGCGTACGGATTGGCCCACGCGATCTCCACGGCGCTCACGGGCTTCGCCGCCCGCAGGTCCATCACCACCCACTGCGGATGCAGCGCGTCGCTCTCGCCGGTGAACTTGCTCGTCAGGTACGGATTGCTCTTCCAGTAGCTCTGGTTCGGACCCTGCACCGGGCGGTCGCCGCTCGCCGAGAACCCGCGATGCGGCAGTGCATAGCTCAGAATGTACCGCAGCGGTTCCTTGAGCTCGCTGCTGCCCGTGAAGTACCCGCTCTTGTGGCCCTCGTCGCTCCAGGTTCCGTTCTCCGTCCAGTGCCACGCCGCCATGCGCAGCTCGCTATTGTTGCGATACGTGATCGGCCCCCACCCCGCCGAAAGCGCTTCCTGCACGATGTGCGGTGTATATACTTTGTCGATCCCGCTCCGCGACAGGACGTCGATCGAGCTTCCCAAGGCGCTGTCGGGATCGAACGAATTGATCGCGTGTCCGGCCGCGATATCCACCCGGACGGTGCCGGTTTGCGCCCATGCCGCGGCGGCAAGCACGGCCAACACCCCGCATTTCATAGACTCTCCGGCGGGAATTATAGCGCGCGGCCCCGGCCATCGGCCCGCGATGACGAAACCGTAATTTCGCGGTCATTCCCCGCCGGACGCGCTCACGGCACCGACAACATCACTGGCACCGGCCTCTGCGGGACCCCGTCGTTCACGTTGACGCTCACCAGCACATGGAAGCTCTCCGGGAACGGCGCCGCCGGCCACTTGAGCTGTGCCAGGAACCGATCGTCCGTCGATGCCTCTGCCGCCGCGTGCGTGCCCTGGCTGTGGCGTCCCCACAGGAACAGCACCCACCGCCCCGTCGCCGCATACTTGCGTAGCGCCACGATCGCCCGGTCCTTGGTAATCTGTCCGGTCTTGCTGTCCAGCACGGTTTCGTAGTCCTGCGGCGTATTGGGTTCGTTGAGACGCAGGTCCCCGGCCAACCGCCGCGTCCACACGTTGACCGACCTGCCGCCCACCAGGATCAGGTTGTATCGCTTCACGTCGTCCGCGGTCACGATGCGGCTCGGCTTGACGATCAGCGTCTGCTTCGCCGAGCGGAAGAGCGAAGTGATCAAATGGATCGCCACCGCCTCTCCCATCCCGGTGTATTCGTCCGGACAGCCGGCGGCCGGGTTCCTCTCTTCGCCGCAGCCCTTCACCTCCGGGTTACTCACCACCAGCACCGTGGGCACGTCCGATTCCAGGAACCGGTTCCACAGTCCGGCCACCGGCGCGCTCATCTGCGCCGGGCTCCGCCCCGCCGCCGACGCCGTGCGGATCAAGAGCCGCCGCTCGTGGTCCGCCGCCACAAGCAGTGCCGCGCAGGCCACTACCGTCCCCGCCAGAACCAGCCATGCCGATCGCAGCGGCACCGCCCGTCGCACAGCCGCGGTCGGAGCCCCCGCCTCAACCTGGGTGAACACCGGAGCGTAGTGCCCGATCGGAATGTCCATCGTCACGCGGCTCGACTTCCCCTCGTTCTGGTAGTATTCGCGCAGCCGCCTGCGCACCTCCCTCGCCTGCACCCGCACCAGCGAGTCCTTCCCAGGCTCGAAATCCGGCCCTTTCCCGAACGCCTCGGTCGCGATCAGGTACTCGTTGATTTCCGCCGAACGGTTCTGGAAGTGATAGTCGCATACCAGCTCCACAAATCGTTGCAGCTTTGGCGCGCGCCGGAATTCCGGCGATTGCAGAATCCGCTGAACCTCGGTCCGCTGATCTTCGACAGGCACGGCAAACCTCCTGAAAATCGGGGTTCTCGGGCAACCGCGGCCCACTTAACACCGTTATTAACAGGGACGGCTTCCCCTTGGAATGGCTCCTATCTTGTCAAGGAATACACAGGGTGTCAATCGGGTCAATCGCCCCCCGCCGTCATTGACATTGTTAACCTTGACAACCACATGGATCGGCGCGACCCTTGCCGAAAGCTCCAATCTCTGGCAAAGGGGGAAAGCCTGTGAGAATCCTGTTAGTCGAAGACGAGGTCCGCACGGCCCAGTACCTTCGCAAAGGTCTTGTCGAAAACGGATTCGCCGTGGACGTGGTCCGCCTGGACCCGGGCGGCTTCAGCCTGTCCCGCCGCAACGGGTACGATCTGCTGGTCTGTGACGTGCCGCCTCGTGTCCTCCGCCTGTCCGACCTTCACGCCAACGGCAACGAGCCGCCGGTTCTCTTCCTCGCCGAGCGCGACTCCATTCCGCCCGCCGTCGGACAGGCCGCCGAAAACTACCTGCTCAAACCGTTCGCCTTTTCCGATTTTCTGGCTCGCGTTCGCGCTTTGCTCCGCTGGGGCGGCGAGCGCGCCCCCATGGTCCTCCGCGTCGGCGGCCTCGAACTCGACCTCGTGCGCCATCGCACCGCCCGCGACGGCCGGCGCCTCGACCTCACCCCCAAGGAGTTCCTCCTCCTCTCGCTCCTCATGCGCAAGACCGGCGAGGTCCTCTCCCGCGCCTACATCGCCGACCAGGTCTGGGAAATCAACTTCGAAAGCAACACCAACTTCGTCGACGTCCACATCCGGCGCCTCCGCTCCAAGGTTGACGACCCCTTCCCGGAGAAGTTGATCCACACCGTGCGCGGCATGGGCTACGTGCTCGAAGAGAGGTGACCGTGCGCGCACCCGTCGCGGTACTATTGCTGGCGATGCCCGCCTCCCCCCAGAACTACACCGCCGCGCAGATCGTCGATCACGGCGTCCCCATCGTCCGCCTCTCCGACGCGGCGCGCGGCGTGGAGGTCTCCGTGGCGCCCGGCATCGGCAACCGCGCCTACGAGATGAAGGTGCACGGCAAAAACATCCTCTACTTCCCCTTCGCCGACGTCGGCGAATTCGAGAAACGCCCCCGCCTCTGCGGCATCCCCTTTCTCGCGCCCTGGGCCGACCTCCTCAACGAGCCCGCCTTCTGGGCCAACGGCAAGCGCTACGCCTTCAACATGGACCTCGGCAACGTCCGCGGCAACATGCCGATTCACGGGCTCCTCGTCACCTCGCCCCTCTGGCGCGTCACCGAGGTCACGGCCGATGCGCATTCCGCCCGCGTCACCAGCCGCCTCGAGTTCTGGAAGCAGTCCGACCTCATGGCGCAGTGGCCGTTCGCCCACGAGTACGAGATGACCTACAGCCTCTCTGATGGCGCCCTCGAAGTCCGTACCACCATCGCCAACCTGAGCGCCGACCCCATGCCCATCGCCATCGGCTACCATTCCTTTTTCCAGATTCCCGATATTCCCCGCGACGAATGGACGGCGCACCTGCCCGCCCGCATTCACGTCATCGCCGGCGACCACAACATCCCCACCGGTGAGATGCGCCCCCTCGATATCCCCAATCCGCTCCCGTTGCGCGGACGCACCCTCGACGATGGCTTCACCGGTCTCGAGCGCGACGCCGAGGGCCGCGCCCATTTCTCCATCGAAGCCGGCGGCAAAACCGTCGAGACCCTCTTCGGCCCCGGCTTTCCCGTGGCCACCATCTGGCTGCCCGCCGGTCCCGGCGGACAGCCCCGCGAGTTCATCTGCTTCGAACCCCTCACCACCATCATCAGCGGAGTCAACCTCGCTCACGAAGGGAAGTACTCCGCGCAGCCGATCTTGCCCGCCGGTGAAAAGTGGACCGGCAGTTTCTGGGTGCGCGCCGCCGGTTTCTGACGAAAACGTAATCTGAAAGTAATTCCTCGCCCCGCCGGCTTCCGTTATACTTGCGCCAGATTCATCGCTGGCAATCGAGGGGGAAGATTTCCATGACCGCTCGCCGCTTCTTTCCATTCGTCTTGACGATGTGCGCGCTGTCGCCCGTCTTGCGGGCCGACGTCACCGCCACCATTCTCGGCAACGTGCGCGACAGCTCCGCCGCCGCGCTGCCGCACGTCAAGGTCACCGTTACCAACATCGAGACCAACCTGACGCACTCCACTCTCACCGATACCTCGGGCGAATATCGCTTCCTGTCCCTGCCCGTCGGAACCTATCGCGTGGAAGCGGAGCTGAGCGGCTTCCAGAGCTTCGTCGCCGGCAACATCGTGCTCACCGTCGATCAGCAGCGTCGCGTCGACATGACCTTGCAGGTCGGAAATCTCCAGCAGCGCGTCGAGGTCAGCGCCGCCGCCGCTCAGGTGGAGACCACCAATACCCAGTTGGGCACCGTCGTCGAAGAGAAAAGTATCCTCGGCCTGCCCTTGAACGGGCGCAGCTTCCTCGACCTCCTGACCATCCAGGCCGGCGTTGCGCCGGAATCGCCCTCGAGTCCCGGCCTCGTCTCCGTCAACGGCCAGCGCGAGGCCTCCAATTCCTTCCTGGTAAACGGCGGCGACGCCAACGAAAGCCGCACCATGAGCGCCGGCGTCATCCCCAACCTCGATTCCGTGGCCGAGTTCCGCCTCATCACCAACACCTTCGACGCCGAGTACGGCCGTTTCAGCGGCGCCATCATGAACACCGTCACCAAGTCCGGCACCAACGGCTTCCACGGCACTGCCTTCGAGTTTCTACGCAACAGCGACATGGATGCGCGCGGCTTCTTCGATACGTCGGTGGCGGTTCTCAAGCGCAACCAGTTCGGCTACGCCATCGGCGGCCCCGCCATCAAAAACAAACTCTTCTGGTTTACCGACTACCAGGGCACCCGCCAGCGCCAGGGCTCTTCCGGCAGCATCACCCAGTTGCCCAGCTCCGACCAGCGCAACGGCGTTTTCAGCCCCGGCGACCTGAGCGGCGTGGTCAGCGGCCCCTATTTCGCCCAGGTCCTCACCCAGCGCCTCGGCTACACCGTGACCGCCAACGAGCCCTACAGCACGCCCACCTGTGCCACCACTGCCAACTGCGTCTTCCCCGGCGGCGTCATTCCGTCGCGCGCCTTCTCCCCTATCGCCGTCAACATGCTCAAGAGCTACATTCCTCTCCCCAACGCAGGCGGCAATAACTACATCCCCCCGAGCACCGTCAGCGCCCTCACCGACGACAAGATCGGCCAGCGCGTCGATATCAACGACCGCCGCACCGGAATGTGGAGCGGCTATTACCACTTCGACGACTCGACCACCACCAGCCCCGGCATCTACGGGCCCGCCTACGGGAACTTCGGAACCTACACGCCCCGTCGCGTCCAGCAGGGCATCCTGTCCAACACCCACAATTTCGGCCCTTCCGCCGTCAACGAGTTCCGCGCCGATTTCACCCGCATCGCATCCGTGAGCAACCAGCCCACCGACCCGTCCGTCGGCCTCTCCAGCCTCGGCTTCGTCACCGGACCCGGCACGCTCGGCATCATCAACTCCGGCCCCGACTCCTGGCAGTCCGTGCCGCCCATCTCCCTCAGCGGCCAGATCAATTTCAGCTTCGGCCGCACCATCAGCGCCACCGGCCAGTACGACAACACCTGGCACTTCTCCGACAATTTCTCCAAAATCTGGAAGGCCCACACCTTCAAATTCGGCGGCGAGTACCGCTACCTCCAGATCAACGAGCGCAACATCTACGCGCCCAACGGCAATTTCAGTTTCGACGGCTCGGAGACCGGCCACGACGTCGCCGATTTCCTGCTCGGTGCGCCGGCTTCCTATATTCAGGCGTCCTTCCAGGTCCTGGATTCGCGCACCCGCTACGGCGCGGCGTTTGCCCAGGATTCCTGGCGCGTCACGCCGAACCTCACCCTGAATTACGGCCTCCGCTGGGAAGTCAGCATGCCCTGGTACGACACCCAGGATAAAATCCAGACCATCGTGCCCGGCGTGCAGTCCACCGTCTTCCCGGGCGCTCCCAAAGGATGGCTCGTGCCCGGCGATCCCGGATTGCCCGGCGGAGGCAAAATCCCCTCCACGCTCGCCCCTACCACCTGGCACGACTTCGGTCCGCGCCTCGGCCTCGCCTGGTCGCCGAACGTCTCCGGCGGCATCCTCGGCAAGCTGCTCGGCGGCCCCGGCAAAACCAGCATCCGCGCCGCCGCCGGCATCTACCACACCGCCATCCAGGATGCCGGCCTCTTCATCGAGGTCGCCGACGCCCCTTACGGGTTGTACTGGGTCAGCCTCGCGCCGGTCATGTTCGATCAGCCCTTCCTCACCCGCGCCGACGGCTCTTCGCAGACCCAGCGCTTCCCGTTCGTTCTGCCGGTGCCTGGCTCTCCGTCCATCAAGAACATCGATTGGTCCGTCTTCCTGCCCATCACCAGTTCACCCGGCTACCAGCCCGGCAACACGCTTCCCTACGGCATGCACTACAACTTCTCCATTCAGCGCGAGCTCACTTCCAATACCGTCCTCACCGTTGCCTATGTCGGCACCCAGGGCCGCAAGCTCTTCGCGCAGTATGAAGCCAATCCCGGCGATCCCCAGCTCTGCCTCAGCCTGCGCGGCTCCGGCGTGGCCAAGGGCACGCTGCAATGCGGACCCAACCAGGAGAACGCCGTCTTCACCCGCCCCGACGGCAGCCTGGTCTACGGCACCCGCGGCCCGCTCGGCTACGATTTCGGCAGCAACACCTACGAATCCACCAATGCCAACTCCTCCTACAATTCGCTCCAGGTCACGGTCGAGCGCCGTGCCCGCGATTTCACCTTCCTGGCCGCCTACACCTTTAGCAAGTCCATGGACGACGCATCCGGCTTCAACACCATGAACTTCTCCAACTTCGCCCTCAGCCGCTCGCTCTCCAGCTTCGACTGCACCCACAACTTCGTCTTCAGCTACACCTACAGCATGCCCTTCGACCGCCTCTTCTCCGGCGCTCCCAAGCGCCTCACCCAGGGCTGGGGCCTCAACGGTATCACCCGCTTCGCCACCGGCTTTCCGATCGCCCTCTCGCAGACCGGCGACCGCTCCCTCACCGGCGCCGGCGGCGTCGATCATCCCGACTACATCGGCGGCCTCGTGATCACGCCCGATGTCCGCGACACCCCCAATCACCAGTACTTCAATAAGACCGCGTTCACCTCGGAAAACCTCGGCGCCATGGGCAACGCCAACCCGCGCTTCTTCCACGGCCCCGGCATCAACAACTGGGACATGGGATTGCAAAAGGTCACCAAGGTGCACGAAAGCATGTCGGTCCAGTTCCGCGCCGAGTTCTTCAATGCCATGGGCCACGCCCAGTTCAACAATCCGAACGGCAGCTTCACCAGTTCCTCGTTCGGCCGCGTGACCAGCGCCAAAGCCGGTCGCATCGGCCAGATGAGTTTGAAGTTTATGTGGTAGCTCCCAGCCGCAACCCGAATCCGAGCCGCGAGCGCCCTACCTCGAACTCGTACCCCTGACCATCGTGCAACGCCACCACGCGGTGTACGACAGACCCTCGGGGTGCTCCGGTGTGATAAACGCGATCACAGGACCGGCCGAGCGGATAAAGTGCGACAGTCGCTCCGCCGTCGGGCACTCCTCCATATCCACTTCCCGGCCTGCCTCTTCCATCGCACAAGGCTCGAACCGGTCCAGTGCCAGGCCGCATCGGTTCCCCGGAACGTGCAACAACCGGCGGGTCGCCTCCGGCCAGATAAAGCCGTAAAAGGGGCATCTGACCACTGCCTGCGGCCGCGAGTTCCGGGACTCATCCATGACCGAATTCAGACCCGTCGAGCTCTCCAACGGGCTACTGTGACCTCCAGATGTTGCCGGTCTGTCTGACGGAACACCGCCTCCAGCTCGGCTGCCAGCCGGTCACAGCCTCCGATAGCCCGTTGGTTGGTTGTGCGGATCGGCACTTGCCAATTCTGCGCGTGAGGGCACGGTCAGACAAGGGCTTTGGGGTCATGTAACCGTTACCGTAACGCCGTAAGCATTTGACTTCAAAAGAGTTTTCTTGTATGGTAACTAGAGTAAAAAGGGGCCGGAACATCCATGCTGAAGACCCACGGAACCTTCGGCTCAGAGAGCGAAGGACACCGCCCATCCAACGGTGACGCCGTTCCGTTGGATGAGCTGGACCGACAGTTGGAGCGAATTCTCGCCAGCCGGACCTTCGCCAAATCTCGCCGCCTGCAGGATTTTCTCCGCTACACCGTGGAACGCATCAAGTCGGGCCGCGGCGAGACCATAAAAGAATACCTGCTCGCCG
Organism: Verrucomicrobiia bacterium; assembly: GCA_035578025.1. Classification (GTDB taxonomy): domain Bacteria; phylum Acidobacteriota; class Terriglobia; order Bryobacterales; family Bryobacteraceae; genus Solibacter. Next base: position 3,502 of record DATJYJ010000111.1, on the reverse strand, counting down.
TCGAGGTCTTTGACCGGAAGCCTTCTTTCGATCCGCGCTTCGATTCCATCGTGCGCGTCCAGGCCTCACGCCTGAGGGAAAAACTGGAGAAGTACTACGCCACCGAAGGCCACGGCGATTCGGTTCTGATCGCCGTTCCCAAGGGAGCGTACATTCCGACCGTTCAACGCCGCCGGCATCTGCCGCACCCTCCCAAACGCTCGTGGCTTTGGGTTGGTGCGGCGGCGGTGTTCGCTGGAGCCGTGCTCTGGCTCGCGTTATTCTCTGGGCGCCCTCCCGGCCCGCGCGCGCCGGTTCTCCGCCGGCTGACCAGCGACGCCGGATTCACCGGCTACCCGGCTGTCTCCCTCGACGGCAAGTGGATCGCCTTCGCCTCCGACCGCAGCGGCCCGGGCCACCTTGCCATCTGGGTCACTCCCGCTGCCGATGCCTCCGCCGCCAGGCGGTTGACCGATGATGACGCCAACGATTACGAACCCGCGTTCGCGCCGGATAACCGGCACATCGTGTACCGGTCCGATCGCAATGGCGGCGGAATTTACGTCATCCCCGTAGCAGGTGGCCAGCCCAGTCTGATCGCCGTCCGCGGACGCCGGCCTCGTTTCTCGCCCGACGGCTCGCGCATCGCCTATTGGCAGCGCGACGAAACCTGGGGGCCCGGCCGGATCTATACCGTGCCGGCCACCGGCGGCGATCCCACTCAACTGGTCCCCGATTTCGCCGATGCCCACTACCCGGTCTGGTCCCCGGACGGCTCGGAGCTCCTGTTCTGCGGCACGCGGAATCCCGACCAGGAACGCACCGCCGGCCACGATTGGTGGGTGCTCCATCTTTCCTCCGGTGAGGTCACAAAAACTGGTGCGGCCGGCGTGCTCTCGCGTGCCGTGCCGCCGGCCGGCCGCCGGCTCGCCGCATTCTCCGCCGATATCCTCGGCGTCCCCGGAGGCTGGATCGAGGGACGCATCGTCTTCTCCACGCGCCTTGGAGATAGCGAGAACCTGTGGGAGTTCCGTATCGGAGCTGATCGGCGAATCGTGTCGGTGCCGCAGCGCCTCACCTTCGGCGCTGGCATGGAAGCGCAACCCTCCGTGTCGGGCAACCTGGTGGCCTTTGTCTCTGGCGCGCTCAATATCAATGTTTGGATGACCCCGCTGGAATCCAACCGCGGCCGGTCGCTCGAAACTCCCCGCCGCATTACCAACGACTCCGGACCGTTCGCCCTCAGTCCGTCGGTTTCCCTCGACGGCGGCAAACTCGCCTATATCTCCACTCGCGCCGGTTCGCGCGACGTTTGGTTCAGGAATCTCGCTACCGAACGCGATGTGCCCCTGACCGCCACGCCTGTCGTCGAAGAAGGATATCCAAGCCTTTCGGAGGATGGCTCGCGGGTGGCCTACCGCGTAATTGATGGGGCCAGGCAGACCATCTATGTGATGGACACCGCGGGAGGCGCTCCCCGCAAGGTCTGCATCGACTGCGGCCTGCCCACGGACTGGTCGCATGACGGCCGCCGGCTGCTCTACGAGCCAGGCTCGCGCATCCCGGGCATCGGGCTGCTCGACGTGTCTACCGGCTCGACTCGCGAAATCGCGGTGCATGCCACGTACAAGCTGCACAGCGCGCGATTCTCCTCCGACGGCCGCTGGGTTGCCTTCCATGCGGAAACGTCGCCCGACGCACGGCGGATCTTCGTCGCCCGCCTCGAAGGCGATACCCTCGGTGGCGAATCCCAGTGGATTCCGGTCACCGCAGGCACCGACCTCGACATCGATCCCGCCTGGTCGCCCGACGGGAACCTGCTGTATTTCATCTCCGAACGCGACGGCTTCCGTTGCATCTGGGCGCAGCGCCTGCACCCCGCCAGCAGGACCCCGGTCGATCCGCCGTTCCCCGTCCAACACTTCCACACGGGCTCCCGCGCTTTGCTCACGAATTTCCGAGCCAACCCGTTACAGATCGGCCTTTCGGCCTCGACGCAGGGCCTCGTCTACAGCCTCGAAGAACTTCGTGGGAACATCTGGACCATGGCTTTGCAGTGAAGCCTGTGGAGCGGACCATCGCCTTTTTGTGGTCCGCGCGGCTCGTCGCCGGCGCACCCATCGGGAAGGTCAGCCGTTTCCCATCCGTCGATCGGAACGGGCCGGCTACTTCACTCTCTTCGCGGTCACTACGCTGCCGGGAAACTCACCACTGGGCTTCATCGTGAATCGGATCTCTTCTTCTTTGATTTCACCCTCGTGGGCGAAGACCATGTTGGCCGCTGCGATCTTCACGACAAAAGAGACCTTGTTTCCGTTGACCTTGCCGTCGCTGATCTGGACGGTCGGGCTTTGGGCCGCCTGCCACGTACCACTCAGGGCCTCACCCTCTTGTTTGAATGAGTAGGACACCTGCACGACACCTTGCGGAGTCTGCAAATCGCCTCTCCACTCGCCTGTAATGTCGGCGGCGGAAGCAAGCATACTCAGGGACGCCATGAAAAGAAAAGATCTTACCAATATGAACATAACTATAATGACGCCGCCTTTTCCGAAATGTTCCCCGCAGTCGCTGTTACCATCGTCGTTATGACCAGGTGCCTGACGGGATTGGATCGCCTCTTTGACGATGGCATCGCCCGCTTTCGCGGCTTGCGCGTCGGACTCATCGCCAATCCCGCGTCGGTCGATCGCGGCCTGGTGCACGCCGTGGAACGGTTTGCCCGCTGTCCCGATTGGCGCCTCACCGCGGTCTTCGGCCCGCAACACGGCGCGCGTGCCGACCGGCAGGACAACATGATCGAGTCCCCCGATGAGATCGACCCTCGCCTCGGCATCCCGGTCTATAGTCTCTACTCCGAAACCCGAAAACCGCTGCCCGCCATGCTCCAGGATGTCGACGTCCTGTTTTGCGATCTCTTCGACATCGGTGCTCGCCCCTATACCTTCCTGTGGACCGCCATTCTCGCCATGCAGTCCTGCGCCGAGAATCAGAAGCGCTTTGTCGTGCTGGACCGGCCGAACCCGATTGGCGGAAGCCTGGTGGAGGGTCCCGTGCTAAACATGGCCTGCCGGTCCTTCATCGGCCTCTACCCGATTCCCATGCGCCATGGCTTGACCATCGGAGAGTTGGCCGCCTATGTCAATTCCGAGTTCGGCATCGGAGCGGACCTGGAAGTCGTTCCGGCCGCGAACTGGCATCGCGGCCAATGGCTCGATGACACGGATCTACCGTGGGTGATGCCCTCTCCCAACATGCCGACCCTCTCTACCGCCGCCGTCTATCCGGGAACCGTGCTGGTGGAGGGCACGAATCTTTCCGAGGGCCGCGGCACAACCCGTCCGTTCGAGCTCATCGGCGCGCCTTTCCTGGATGCGGACCGCATGGCCGCCGCCCTGAACGCGCTGAAGCTGCCGGGCGCGCACTTTCGCCCGGTCTGGTTTCGTCCTACCTTCGATAAATGGTGCGGCCAACTCTGCGGCGGCGTGCAGGTTCACGTGACCGGCCGGTCTCGCTTTCAGCC
>DATJYJ010000110.1:0-16669 GCA_035578025.1 Verrucomicrobiia bacterium | reverse complement strand
GCCGCGCTGGTCACGCATTACAGCCTCGCGCACCCGGACAAGAGCTTTCGCCTCACGGCCGCCGCCAACGAGTTGCTCGCCGTCACTCCCGTTGACACGCTCAAGGAACGCGTCTACCAGGTCTTCGGTAGCCAGATTCTGGATGAGCTCGTGGACATCGGCACGCGGGAGCGCGATCTCTTTCTGCCGCCGCCCAGCGTGCCGCCCTCGCAGGCCATCGCCGAGTACCGCAGCGAGCCCGACGAGCCGCCCGTGCGCCGCTTCCGCCTCAGCGGCTATTTCTCCCGCCCGCAGGTGCAGAAGGGCAATCGCAATTCCATTTTCATCTTCGTGAACCGCCGATTGATCCGCGACCGTCTCGTGATGCACGCCCTGACCTCGGCGTATCACAACCTGATGCCGCCCTCGGCCTACCCGTTCGCGCTGCTCTTTCTCGAGTGCGAACCCGAAGAGGTCGACGTCAACGTACACCCATCCAAGACCGAAGTCAGGTTTCGCCACGGTTCATTCGTGCATGATTTCGTTCGCGACACCATCCGTGAGCGCCTGATGGAGAGCCGTCCCGCACCGACGTTTTCGCCGGGGCGTACGCCGCCCGCCCAGCCGGCTGCGCAACTGCCCTATTCCGAATTCAGCCAGATGCTGGAGAACGAGGCCCCTGTAGCGGCGGCGATGGTAGAGGCCGCTCCCGAGCCTCAACCCGAACCCGCGGCGCACGAGCCCGCCATGCCCGAGTTCGAGCTCCGTGCGACGCCGCCGCCCGTGCCGCGCCTCGATTTCAGCGCGCCGCCCATCGAGGTCGCGCCCGGCCCGCCGCCCTCCGGCAAGCTCCAGACGCGCCGCCTGGACATGCACGGCGAATTCCCGCCGGACGCTATCCCCGCGCCCGAGATGTCGCTCTCCGTGCTCAGTGAGCTGCGTCCACTCGGCCAGATTCACGAGAGCTTCATCATCGCCGCCGGCCGCGACGGCCTGTGGATCATCGACCAACACGTGGCGCACGAGCGCATCCTCTTCGAGCAGGTACTGAAGCAGCGCGCCGCCGGCCGCGTCGAGACGCAGCGTCTGCTGATGCCGCTGATCCTGCAGCTCACGCCCGAGCAGCAGATCGACTACGCGCGTATCGCCGATGAACTGCATGCCTCCGGTTTCGAAACCGAGCCCTTCGGCAACCGGACCATCGCCGTTAAGGCCGCTCCCGCCGCCGTCAGCGCACCCGATCTGGAGCGCGTGCTTTACGAGATCCTGGAGATCGCCGACACCGAGCTGCGCGGCGCCTCGCTCGACGACCTCCGCCGCAACATCTGCGCCTCCATTGCCTGCCGCGCCGCCATCAAGATCAACATGCGCCTCGATTTCGCCAAGATGGAGTGGCTCCTGCGCGCGCTCGCGGCCACCGATTGCCCCATGAGCTGCCCTCACGGCCGCCCCATCGCGATGCACTACTCCACCCGCGAAATCCTCAAGGCGTTTCATCGGCTGTAGCGCCGGCCAACTCAATCTTCCAGAATCACGTGCGCCATGCCGAGCTCGGCGGTATGGGTCATCGCGAGCGAAATATTCTTCACCCCGAGCCGCAGCGCGACCTGCGCGGCCACCCCGTGCAGGCGCAGGGTCGGCTTGCCCGTCGGCAGGTTCGCCACTTCGAAGTCCTGCCAGCGCACGCCGCGCTTCCACCCCGTTCCGATCGCTTTCATCCCCGCCTCCTTGGCCGCGAACCGCGCCGCGTAGCGCTCGAAGCGGTTGGCCTTGCGCTCCACGTACGCGATCTCTGCGGGGGTGTAGACGCGGCCGGTGAACCTCGCGCCGAAGCGCTCGATGGAGGCCCGGATGCGGCGCACCTCCGCGAGATCCACGCCCGTGCCGACGATCATTTCAGCTCCGCGCCGGAGGTCGTGATGGTCAGCCGGCCGTGCTTTACTCCCTTGGTGCTGATCAGCGAATCGGCCACCTTGCGCACCTCCGCGGAACGCCCGCGCACCACCAACACCTCCAGGCAGTTGTCGTGGTCCAGATGCACGTGCAGGGTCGAAAGGATCGCGTGATGATGATCGTGCTGGATGCTGGTGAGCTTCTCATTCAGCAGGCGCACGTGGTGGTCGTATACCAGCGTCACCGTGCCCACGACGTGGCTGTCCGGCGATTCCCAGGTCCTCTCCACCAGCTCGTCGCGGATCAGGTCGCGGAACGCTTCGCTGCGATTGGTGTAGCCGCGCTGGCCGATCAGGCGGTCAAACTTGTCGAGAAGCTCGCTGTCGATCGCCACGCCAATCCGGCTGAGCCCGCTCATGCGTACACATAGTAGCACCGGGGAAAATGGCGGCCCTGCGGTGGCACGATTCTCAGAATCGTGATACTTTGGAGACGAAAGTGCACATACCCGATGGATTTTTGTCCACGCCCGTTTGGGCCGCACTCGATATGGCCGGCGCTCCGGCGGTAGCCGTGATCGCGCGCCGGGCGCAGCGCACGTTCGACGAAGGCAAGGTCCCGCTGCTCGGCGTGATGGGGGCTTTCGTCTTCGCCGCCCAGATGATCAACTTTCCGGTCGGCCCCGGCACGAGCGGCCATCTGGTTGGCGGCGCGCTGCTCGCATATACCCTTGGTCCTGCGGCGGCCTCGGTAGTTTTGACCGCGATCGTCGCGATCCAGGCGCTGGTGTTCCAGGATGGCGGGATCCTCGCGCTCGGCGCGAACGTGCTCAACATGGCGGTGCTCGGCGTGCTCGCCGGTTACCTGCCGTACCATTTCTGGGGCCGCACCCGCGCCCGGCGCGCGGCGATCTTCGCCGGCGGCGCACTCTCCGTGCTCATCAGCGCCGTGATGGCTCTGAGCGAGCTGCTCCTCTCCGGCGTTCGCATGCCCGGTGGAGTGCTGGGAATCTCTGTCGGACTCTTTGCCGTCTCCGCGCTGGCCGAAGGCGCTATCACACTGGCCGTGATCGGGGCGCTCGAAAGAATCCAGCCTGAGTTCATTCGCCAGCCCGCGGCCGGGCGCTCGTACGCTCTCGGCGCGGTAGCGATTGCCGCGGTGCTGCTCGTCACCGGCGGCGTGCTGCTTACCTCCACCTCACCGGACGGAATCGAGAAACTCGGGCAGGCGCGGACCCTGCTCTCGACCCCCTTCAGCGGCTACGGGATCGCCGGGCTGGGCAGCGGCTGGCTGCCCAAGGCGGGCGCCGGCCTGCTCGGCCTCGGGCTGGTCTACGGCGTGTGCCTGATGATCGGGCGCAGGCGCTAGGACCCGGCCGTGCACCACGTGGTTCTGGACCAGTGGAGCCGCCGGGCGAGCCCGCTGCACCGCAGGGATCCACGCTCCAAGATCATCCCGTTGCTGATATTTCTGGTCGTGCTCGCGACCGCCCACCGCCTCCTGCCCGCGATATCCGCCGGGCTCTTCGCCATGCTCTGCACTGCGCTGCTCTGGGCGCGAGTGCCGCTGGCAGACGTTCTGGCGCGCGCCTGCCTGGTGTTGCCGTTCACCCTGGTATTCGCAGTGGTCAGTTGGATCGCGGGAGACCCCGCGCGCGCCGAAGCGCTGGTCATGAAGAGTTACCTTTCTGCCCTTGCGGTCTTGCTGGTGGTCTCTACGACGCCGATGCCGCTATTACTGCGCGGAATCGAACTGCTGGGCGCGCCGCGATTTCTGCTTATGGTGACCCAGTTTCTCTACCGGTACCTCTTTGTGATTTCGGAGGAGGCCCAACATATGCGCAAGGCTGCGGTTTCGCGCGGCGGAAGTTTCCGGGCCGCGGCAGGCGCTCTCGCCGTGCTCTTCGCCAGATCCTACAAACAGGCCGGTGAGATACACAACGCCATGCTGGCCCGCGGATTTCAAGGCCGCTTCCGCCCTCTGTCGGCGCCTCATTTTCACGCCGCGGATGCAGCTTTTCTGGTTTGCGCATCGTCCGCGCCAGTCATTCTGCGTATCGCCTTGGAGAGGTTTGTCTGATGGCGCCCGTGATCGAAGTACACGACCTTCATTACCATTACGAAGACGGGACCGCCGCGCTTTGCGGCATCGACTTCCAGTTGGAAGAGGGCGAGGCCATCGCATTACTCGGCCCTAATGGCAGCGGTAAGACCACGTTCGCATTGCACCTCAACGGCCTGCTCCGGGGCCGCGGAAGTGTAAAAGTATGCGGCCTCGAAGTCAATAAGGAAAATGCTGTTGTGATCCGCCGTAAGATCGGATTGGTCTTCCAGGATTCCGATAGCCAGCTATTCATGCCGACCGTGATTGACGACGTATCCTTCGGGCCACTCAATCAGGGCCTGGATCCGCGAGAAGCAGCCGAACGCGCACTGGCCGCGCTGGAGCGCGTAGGCATGGCCGCCGCCGCGGGTAAAGCTCCCTATCACCTCAGTGCCGGCGAAAAGAAGCGCGTCGCGATCGCAGGAGTCCTGGCGATGCAGCCGTCAATCCTGGTATTGGACGAGCCGACTACGTTTCTCGACCCCCCCGCTCAGCAAACCTTGATCTCCGTGCTGGGCGGACTCCCGCAGGCTAAGGTCCTCATCACACATGATATGTCTTTCGCGCAAGCATTGTGTGCGCGCGCGGTTTTTTTTGAGAAAGGCAGAATTGCCGGCGAAGGCACAGTAAGCGAACTGGTGGAGCGCTTTGGGTGGAATGGTAATCTGCGGCAATAACAGCGACACTCAGGGCCGCGTTACAGCGACCCTGAAGATCGCGGCTTCCGGGGTATGTGTTAATCCTGTTTGGCTGCCTTCGCTGCCTTCGCCGCAGCCGCGGCGCGCTTGCGATGCTCCGCCCAGCGCTTCTTTTGCGCCAGGGCGATTCGCCTCCGAGCCGCGGGGCTCAGAACGCGCTTCGGTGCCGCCGGAGCGGGGCCGGAATTTGAAGATAAAGGCATCCGTTTGCCCTTTAACTGCGATTGGATGGCGCGGATCTTGTCCTCGATCTTCTCCTTCTCTATCTGGTAGCCGACCAGGGCCATTTGTAGTGTAGTGGCGTCGTCTATGTTTCTGCCTCTAGGCATGTGTTCACCCATGGTTACTATAGCATGACGCCTTATCTTATATGCAATGATCAATTGAAACGAATCAAAGTCCCATTCTGGCTAGAACCATGAGGCTGATTATCCAACGAGTTTCTGAGGCATCGGTAATAGTCGGTGATAGTACCGCCGGGGCTATACGTACCGGCTTAGTCGTTCTTGTCGGCATCGCGAAATCGGACGACACTGCCGATGCAGACTATCTCGCTGACAAACTTCTAGGGCTCCGGATCTTCCCTGATGACTTCGGAAAAATGAACCGGAATATCGCACAAGCCCAAGGCGCACTCCTGCTTATCTCACAATTCACCCTATACGCCGACTGCCGCAAGGGCCGCCGCCCAAGCTTCGACCAGGCCGCACCGCCGGAGCGCGCGCAGGCCCTTTACAATTACTTTGTGGATACGCTTCGACGGGGCCCAGTCCCGGTCGAAACCGGCATTTTTCAGGCTATGATGGAGGTCCACCTGGTCAATCAGGGCCCGGTAACTATACTGTTGGATTCCGCTGACCGTTCAAGTCCATGATTGAAACCTACGGCTACGCGCGCGCAGGACTCCTCGGGAACCCGAGTGACGGTTATTTCGGCAAGACGCTGGCCTTTGCCATGTCTAATTTTCGGGCAAGGGTGCTACTCTATCCCAGCGGGCGCCTGGAGATCAAGCCATCGAAGGTTGATCTCCCCGTTTTTGAGAACCTCGATGACCTTTACCGGATTACCCGCTGGCGGGGTTATTACGGTGGCATCCGCATCATTCAGGCGCTGATCGTCCGCCTCATCGATTACTGCCGCCAGCAGGGCATTGACTTGCCCGACCGCAACTTCACCCTGGAGTACGATTCCAGCGTGCCCCAGAGGCTCGGCCTTGGAGGGTCGTCGGCTATCATTACTGCCGCCCTCCGTGCCCTCTGCCGATACTACGAACTGGATATTCCACTGCCAATCCAGGCTAACCTTGTGCTGGAAACGGAGACCCGGGAACTGAACGTGCCCGCGGGACTACAGGACCGGGTAGTACAAGCTTACCAGGGCCTGGTCTACATGGACTTTTCCCGCGACTTGCTCGAATCCCGTGGATACGGCAATTACGAGCACATGGATCCCAGTCTTCTCCGGAACGTCTATGTGGCTTACCGGACGTCACTCAGCGAAGGTACGGAGGTGTTCCACAGCAACTTGCGAGAGCGGTGGCGCCGCGGCGATCCCGATGTCGTGGCTGCCATGCAAACCTGGGCTGGTTACGCCGAGGAAGGCCGTTCTTGCCTCCTCTCCGGCAATGAGGCACGGCTCAACCAATTAATCGACGCCAATTTCGACCTGCGCGCGAAGATCTACCAGATCGACCGCGGCAATATCGAAATGGTGCATGCGGCGCGCGCGGCCGGCGCCACGGCCAACTTCGCAGGCTCGGGCGGAGCCATCGTCGGAACCTACCCGGACGAGGATGTTCTCGCCAGACTTACCCAAGCCATGCGCTCCATCGCAGTCGCGGTAATTAAGCCGAAAATCGTATAAGCGGTGCGGCAGCCGCTACTGCCGGCTCATGTACTTTTCTTCCAGCCGCGTCTGTTTGTTCACCAGCGGCACTTCTTTGCCCTTGATGAATACGTGCTTCACCTGCGTCTGTATCTCGAGCGGATCTCCGTCGGTTACCAGCAGGTCGGCAAACTTGCCGGTTTCCACGCTTCCCAGGTCATTTCCATGCCCCCAGATCTGCGCGGGGTTGATGGTAATGGCCTTCAAGGCCTCCTGATAGGGCAGACCGAAAGCCACTGCAGTGGCCGCCTGGTACGGCAGGTTGCGCACGAATTCGTTGCTGAAAGTGCCAAAAGCGAGTTTCACCCCGGCTTTGTAAGCCTCCGCGGGCGCGGTGAACGCGCTGTCATATGGGTCGTCTTCCTGATCGGGCAGCGCCAACACGCGTCCGAAGACCACCGGAATATTCTTGGCCTTCAAATCCGGCGCAATCTTAGAAATGTCGTGCGGCTGCAGGATAACAATCCGGATGTGCTGCTTATCGGCGAACGCGATCGCGTCGCGGATGACGCTGGCCCGGCTCGCGGAAACCGCTACCGGCACCTTGCCTTCCAGCACCGGGATCATCGCGTCCAGCTTCAGATCGCGCTTGAAACCCGGCGCGTTGGCCGCGCGCTCTTTCTGGTACTGCCTCGCCTGGTCGAAGAATTCGTTCACTTTGGCGAGCTGCTGGTCGTACTGCCGCTTCGCCGCCGAGAAGCCGGCCGCAGCGGCCGCGCCCGGCGCCACCTCAAGGATGGAATCGGGAATCGGCCCGCCGCGACCTCCCCGCCCGCCCAGACTCGGAAAAATCAGATGCACCGCCGCCGTGCGCTCGATGGCCATGTCTTCCCACGTCCAGCCGTCGGTATGAATCAAGGCCGCCTGACCCGAGATGAACTGCCGCTCGCCGCCGCCGAACCGGCCGCCCCCACCGCCGCCCGACGACGGAAAGGTCATGGCGGAAGTGATTCCATTCACACGTACCACGCCGAAGTGCTCGCTCTCCGGGTTCACCGCGCTCAGTGCGCGAAGCTGCGGCATGAATTCGCCCAATTCGCCCGTGTCCACCGTTTCGCGGGTGGAAGAAACTTCCGAAAGCCCCAACTCCGTGCCGGAATCGATCAGGCCCGGATAGACCCGCAGTCCCTTGGCCTCGACAATCCGGGCTCCCTTAGGCGGCACCACTTTGGCGCCGATCTCCGCGATCTTGCCGTCCTGGATGACCACCGCAACGCCCTTCATCACCGGCGCCGTCACCGGGTAGACATCGGCATTGCGGATCACGATCGTCTCCCCGGCCAACGCCGCGGCGCACGCCACCACTCCCGCAATCAGCATTGGTATCGGTCTCACTGGCCCTGCCTCCTGGTCGGCGGCGTCTGCGGGCCGCGCTGCTGGTTCTGCTTCTCTTTGTCGATCAGCTTCTGTTTCTCCGCCTGCTTGAGCGGGCGGCCGCTGACTTCGTTGTCCCGATCGAAGTAAATTGTCCCGTCAATCAGAACTTTCTGCACCTTGGCATAGTCGGACAAGGGGAACTTATCGTAAATCACCAGGTCCGCGTCCTTGCCCACTTCGATCGAGCCCACGCGGTTATCGATCCCGAGTTGCTTCGCCGGATTCAGCGTCACCATGGCCAGCGCCTCCGTCTCGGTCGCGCCGCCGTACTTCATCGCCTTGCCGGCCTCGATGTTCAGATGGCGCATCTGCTCCGCGTCGTCGCTGTTGATGCTGACCACCACGCCCTTCCGCATCATGATGGTCGCATTGTACGGAATCGCGTCGAACGCCTCCATCTTGTAGGACCACCAGTCGCTGAAGGTCGACGCACCCGCGCCGTGCGCCGCGATCTCCTTCGCCACCTTGTACCCTTCGAGTACGTGCTGTAGCGTGCGAATCTTGAACCCGAACTCATCGGCCACCCGCAGCAGCATGAGGATCTCGTCGGCGCGGTAGCAGTGCGCGTGCACGTAGCGCCTGCCTTCGAGCACTTCCTTCAGCGCCTCCAGTTTCAGGTCCTTGCGCGGCGGAATGCCTGTTTTGTTGGCCTCCCAGGCGTCCCACTCCGCCTTGTACGCCTTGGCTTCGACGAACGCTTCCCGGATCACGTCCTCCACGCCCATGCGCGTCGCCGGATACCGCGCCGGCTGGGCGCCCGCATTGATCGCGCGGCCCGTCGGATTGCCCGCGCGCTTGGGATTCTCCCCGAGTGCAAACTTGATGCCCGGCGTCGCGCCCTCGAAAATCATGCCCTGCGCGTCCTTGCCCCAGCGCATCTTCAGCGGCAGCGTCTTGCCGCCGATCGAATTGGCCGACCCGTGCAGAATGTTGGCCGTGGTCACCCCGCCCGCCAACGCGCGGTAGATCGCGATGTCCTCCGGGTTGATTACGTCCTTGATATCCACCATCGACGACACGCTCACGCTGCCTTCGTTGATGCCCCCGTCGGCCGCGATATGCGAGTGGCAGTCGATGATTCCGGGAATGATGTACTGATTCGACGCATCGATAATCTTGGCGTCCGCCGGCACCATGACCTTCTCCCCGACCTCGGCGATTTTCCCGTCGCGCACCACGATCGATCCCTTTAAGGTCCCCTTGGCGACCGTCATGATCGTCGCATTCTGAAGCACATAGGTCTCGGCGAAGGCCGCCGGCAGGAATGCGACTGAAACCACTAACAGAATCTTCTTCATCGGGCTCCTCCCGGATTCCCCGGCTCTTCGGTTGCGGCGCCGCGCCCGCCAAACGGCGGGGTCTCCGGCGCTGGCGTATATTTCCGGCCATCCACGATGATGGCTTCCACCTTGGTGCGATCGTCGAAGATCTCGCCCCGCGTCACCACCAGATTTGCGATCTTGCCCTTCTCGATGCTGCCCACCCGGTCCTGCACGCCGAAGATTTCGGCGGGCGACATGGTCAGGGCGCGCAGCGCATCCTCGCGCGAGAGCCCCGCGTCGAGCGCCTTCTTGATCGCCCGCTGCAGCTCGCGAGGCTGATCGAGCCCGTCGGAGTAAAACGCCCATCGCACGCCTGCCTTGGCCAGGACGGCGGGCGCCTGCGCCGCCTTGTCGCGCGTCTCCAGGGTACGCATGTTATCGACCTCGTCCGGGTCGGCATCGCGCGATTTTTCCGGCCAGCGCATGCTGAGCAGCAGGGGAGTGTTCGATTTCTTGAGCAGCTCCGCCGCCTCCGGCCGGTAAGCTTCGCGACCGCCATACAGAATCGTCGGCTGTTTCAAATCCGCGGCCAGGCGCAGCATGCGGTCCATCTCGACCATCCGGTTGGCCGGCAGCAGAATGCGGGGCGAGTCCATCAGGCCCTCCAGCGCGCGATCATAGTCAGGCCGCTGCATGCCGCGCGGATCCTTGGCGTAGGCCTCCTTCACCAGTTTGTAGTGGCCCAGGTCGAGATAGATCTGGCGCACGTAGGCGATGTATCCCATCAGGGCGCTCGGGAAGCCTCCGCCCATGCCGCCGCCGAACCCGCCACGGCCGATCGAGATGTACTGCCCCACCGGCGACGCCACCACCATCTCGCCGGGCTTCTCGCCGCTCAACAGGTCGATCACTGCGCCCTGCCCCGCGAAAATGCCACGCGTCGGGAAGGTCACCGCGGTCGTGAAACCTGCGCTTCTCGCTGTTTCGATGCGGCGGTCGGTGCCGCTGATCTCGTCCGCGATCTTGACCCAGCTCGTGGTTTGCGGCCGGTCCTCGGGACCGCGTGCCGGCGCCGCGGCAATCGCCGGCGCGGCCGTTATCACCGAAGTTGTGGGCGTCGTCGAAACCGTGCCGCGCCCGCCCCGGCCGGCTGCGGTAGTGGTCGTCGCTGGTGCCGCGCCGGGCTGTCCCCACGTGCTCAGGGCATCGATCAGGCCCGGATAGACCGTGAGCCCCTCGCCGTCGATGACCAGGGCGTCGGCAGGCGCCTGCACGTTGTCTCCTACCGCTTCGATCAGTCCGCTGCGTACCACCACGGTGCCTTTGGCGATCACCGGGCCGCTGACGGTAACGATCCTGGCGTTGCGGACGGCCACTGCCGGGAATTGCTGGGCTGGAGCACACACGCAACACAGAAAGAGCGCTGTGATGAGTTTCTTCATAATGGCAAATTAGTTTATGACGGCGTCGGGGCCGCTCGCTTGGTTACCGTGGCGCAGGTTTCCGGCCTGCGCGGCGTAATGCGTGAATTTTACGCCGTATACTGGGATTTGTCTACCCGCCAACCCGTCCGTTACCGCGACGCCGGTGTCGATATCGACGAGGCCGGCCGCGCCGTCGATGCCATCAAAAGGCTCGCCAGGCCCACCTTCACTCGCGGTGTCGTTACCGACATCGGCAGTTTCGGCGCCTGCTTTCAGCTCGCCGGCTTTCGCCGTCCCGTGCTGGTCAGCTCCGCCGATGGCGTCGGCACCAAGCTGAAAGTCGCCTTCCTCACCGGCCGCCACGGCACCGTGGGCGAAGATCTGGTGAACCACTGCGTCAACGACATCGCCGTCCAGGGCGCTCTGCCCCTCTTCTTTCTCGATTATTTCGCCGTTGGCAAACTGGACGCCGGCGTAGCCGAGTCAGTAGTCAGCGGAATCGCGCGCGGCTGCCGTAATAACGGCTGCGCACTGATCGGCGGTGAGACCGCCGAAATGCCCGGCATGTACGCCGAGTCCGAATACGACCTGGCGGGTTTTATCGTTGGAGCCGCGGAGCGCACCGGCCTCCTCACCGGGAAAACCATCCGCGCCGGCGACGTCCTGCTCGCGCTGCCCTCCACCGGCTTGCACACTAACGGTTATTCCCTCGCCCGCAAGCTGTTGTTCGAAACGTCCGGCTATCGGCCCGAGACGCTGCTGCCCGAAGTCGGTGCGACCGTCGCCGATGCCCTGCTTGCCGTGCACCGCAGCTATCTCAAGCCGATCCGCGCGTTGATCGCCGCCGGATTACTCCACGGAGCGGCGCACATCACCGGAGGCGGCATCACCGATAACACACCCCGCATGATGCCCAAGGCGTTCGGCGTGGTCATCGACACGCAATCCTGGCACATCCCGCCGTTGTTCGAGCACTTGCGCCGGATCGGCAATCTCCCCCTGGACGATTACCGCCGCACGTTCAATCTCGGCGTGGGCATGATCCTCGCTGTTCCCCAACGCGGCGCCGCGCGGGCGGAAGCCATCCTCGCCAAACTGGGCGAATCGCCGTTCCGCATCGGCGCAGTGGTCAACGCGAGGCGGGGCCGCCCGAGAGTAGAGTACCGATGAAACGCCTCGGCATCCTCCTTTCTGGCCGCGGCTCGAACTTCGTGGCCATTGCGGACAACGTGGCGTCCGGTTCGATCGATGCCGCCATCGCCGTGGTCATCTCCAACCGACCGGAAGCACGCGGCCTGGAGATCGCCCGCCAGCGCGGCCTGAATGCCGTCTGCCTGCCTTCCAAAGGCCTCGACCGGGAGGTTTACGACCGGTCCGTGATCGGGGAACTCCACCGCAATCAGGTGGACCTGGTTTGCCTCGCGGGCTTCATGCGCCTGCTCAGCGCAGGGTTCATCCGCGAATTCCCCAATCGCATTTTGAACATCCACCCCTCGCTGTTGCCGGCGTTTCCCGGCCTCGACGCCCAGCGCCAGGCCCTGGAGCATGGCGTGCGCATCTCCGGATGCACCGTGCATTTCGTGGACGAAGAACTGGATGCCGGCCCGATCGTGATTCAGGCAGCGGTCCCTGTGCTCGACACCGATACGGTCGACACACTCTCCGCCCGCATACTCGCCGAGGAGCACCGGATCTATTCCGAGGCCATCCGGATCGTTGTCGCCGGAGCCTATCGCATCGAAGGACGCCGCGTGATTTTCAGCTAGCGCCGTTGCGTCTCTGCGCGCGCCGCACCAGAAAATCCGAAAGCTTCATCGGCGGACCTGCGCCGTTCTCCATCTGGCGCTCCACGGCGCGCTCGTACTGGCGCAGGATCTCGGTTCGCCTCCGCGGCTCCAACTGGCAGGCTTCGAGATCCAGCAGAATCTCGATCTCCCAGGGATGGAAGCAATTCCGAGCTGCGCCGCCGCGCATGATTTCGGCCAGAAGGCGCTTAAACCGATTCAGCACCAACTCGCGCTCGACCAACTCTTCAGCAGCCGTCACACACCTTTAATCGGCAATCCGGCTCAAAAGGTTTAGCCCGCATCGGGCTCAGTGAACCGGAACCGCCATTAGTTCCATAACCAGTTCTTCGAGGGCATGCGCTACTTCGGCTTGCGGACGGGAGCCGTCCACCGTCCGCACAACTGACGGGCCATACCACTTGAGAATCGGACCGGTCAACTCGTCATACGCCCTAAGGCGCTGGCGGATGACCGATTCCTGGTCGTCCTCGCGCGTGATCAGTTCGCTGCTGTCATCGTCACAGCGCCCCTCAACCCGGGGCGCTTGGGAAATCAAATTGTAAATCCGCAGGCATTTGGGACATTGCCGGCGCGCCGTGAGCCGCGCCACCAGCGCTTCATCCGGCACGTCGAGATGAATGACCGTGGCCTCCGGCAATCCGCGTTCGCGCAGCAGCGACGAGAAATAGATGGCCTGCGGCACCGTTCGCGGATAGCCGTCGAGTAAGAATCCGTCGATGCAGTCCGGGCGTGAGATCCGCGAGGCGACAATGGCATTCACAATCTCATCGCCGACCAGCTTGCCTTGGGACAGAATACTGCACGCGGCTTTCCCTAATTCGGTCCCCGCTTTGCACTCGGCACGGAACATCTCTCCGGTAGAGATAGCAGGAATATGAAATCGGTCCGCCAGCAAAGCAGCCTGCGTACCCTTTCCACAACCAGGAGGCCCAAACAATAAAAGAATCATAAGAACCTTTTATCTTATTATTTGTTGCAACTGAGGTCAATGGGGGGCGAAGGTCGGGGTCAGTGAGAATGGACGCACACACCCTGCATTCTGACTTCCGGATGCTTGTTTTCTCAATCCCCCGCCGCGCTGTCCGGCGCCGGGTTGAAGCTCCACCCGATCTCCGCCAACATCTCCTTCCACTTGTCCCGGTGGGTTTTCATGGTCGAGATCGCCAGCATCAGCAGAATCACGAAGACGGCCGCCGTCATCGTCTGTGCGATGTTCAGGTTATCCCGGAAGAACCACGAAGCGTGCCCGTAAACCAGCTCGATATGCACCCAGTAGACCAGCAACGAGGTTGTTCCGAATTGCCGCACCCAGCTCCATCCGTCCTTCGCGCCATAGCGCGTCCAGAGAAATGCGAACGCCACCATCACCAGCAGCACGCCGACCTTGGTCAGCACCTGCGCCGGGCTGTTCAGCCAGAAATCGGACTTCTCATAGATCGTGAACGGCGCGCTGGCAAAATACTGGCATGCCAGGATCAGCACGCCTCCGGCTACCGCCGCCCATTGCATGGTCCGCTCCACGGCTTCATTCGGGACCGTTCGGATGATGCTGCCGGCGCTCACCCCGAACGCCAGGTAGGCGCCCCACGGAAAGATTCCGAACAGGTTCAGATCCGGAACAATGTAGTCGCGGATCAGCCAGGGCACATGCGACCAGTTCATCGTCGAGACCACCGGCGAAAGAAACGCGATCGCCAGCCCCAACGCGGCGCATAGCCGGATCCTTTCCGTGGTCCTGAAGAGGGCCATGATCGAGATCACCGCGATCGAGAAACCCATGCAGTTCAGAACGTCCACTTTGAGTATCGCCTGCCACGGCGATGGCATACCGGCGAAAACCCAGGCCTGCAACCGGAACGCAAACGCCAGGAAGAACAGGTAGCCGGATCGCCGCAGCGACTCGGAGACGCGCTGCCAGGGCTTCATCCCCTTGCGTTCCGTGCTGTCCATGAGAAACGCCAGGGTCACGCCGGTCAGAAACAGAAACAGCGCCGGCGGCATTCCGCCGATGAACTGCGAAAACGTGTAGACTCCAGACGTCTTGAGCTCCGGCTTCAGGAACGAATGCCACACGTGGCCGTGGAGCATGATGATGGCTCCGAGGCCTCGCACCCAGTCGAGGTACTGCAAACGGTACGAACTGGCCTTTACGTGGCTCATTCCTTCACTTGATCTTGGTGGGTTTGATCCCCTTGGGAATTTCCAGCTTTACGGCGGAATCGGGCAGATTCGGCGCCAGCGTGACCTCCGAATAGGTCGCCAGCACGTAGTCCCCACCGGTCTCGAAGAATTTCTGCTGCAAAGTCATACCCTTATCCGAGATCCACATGTCGCAACGTTTCACGTGTTTGAGGATTTCCTCCGATTTCGGGATCATTTCCAACCTGGTGGTCTTTTCGCCGTTCACGGAATCCGGTCCGCCCAGCTTAACCGAATAGGCGGACTTGAGCTCGGTGGAGTTACTTCCGAAGGCCAACAGCATGAACTGATTTACGAGATCTTTACTTTTCCCGAGGTCGGCTTCCTGCGCCTCCTGAGTCTTCGGGTTATACGACCACGCCTTTCCTTCGCCGATGTAATAAAACTTCTGGTCGGGTTTGGTGAACTTAATGAGGATGCGGGTATCCTTCGCCTTGATTCTTTTTACCGCGATGGTGCCTTCTTCGACGTCGTTGGTATCGACTACTTCGGTGTGCGATAGCTGCCGGATGCCGGCCGTCAAGCCCTTGAAGGTAGCAGCCGCCTTGTCCATACGGGCGAAGGCAGCCTCCAGGGGATCTCCGGCCTGCGGTGCGCCAAACCCGGGGATCGTGATAACCGCTAGCGCGCAAACCGCTACGCTGGCGGCGACAAAGCGGGTCATTTCAAACGCTCCTGTGGTGACATTCGCGAAACAGGCACATCCGCAACTACGATCACTGACCCGCGGACGCGATGTAACCTTGCAACTCCCCCTCCGAGTTGACGATCGGTTCGATCCGCGTCACATGCAGCTTCCGGTTGCTCATGCGCGTCTGAAGGATTTCGGTCAGCCGTGGGATACGCTGGCTTTCCGGGATGCCGTCCAGCAGTTGGGAATCGACGAAGTAGCTCCCCGGGGGGAGCATCGCGATACTGCTCGCGTGAGGGATCCGCGGTTGATCCCGGAACCATTCGCGCGGGGTCAGGAAAATGAATGCCAGAATCAGGCCAACCATCACGTCGTATTGCCAGCTCGCGCGGGGAAAATCCCAAAGGATGAAACGCTTTAGCATCAGCCACTCCAGTTTAACGCACCGCGAGGGGCAGCCGGAACGCCCCGTAACCGCCTCGCTCGCCTGCGCTACAATGACGGTTCGCTATGCAGGTGCTTCAGGCGGGCGCGCACAAGTTGATCTACCTCGAACTCCAGACGGAGATGGTCGCCAGCATTGCGCGCCAGGCCGGATTCGAGACCAAGGCCAAAGACACGGCGCGGTCGATCCAGCTCGATCTGAGCACGCCCTCGCGCCAGGGCCCGCTCCTGCTGTTCGACGCCGCCGATCCCGCGAATCTCGGCTGGTTCTCACGGTGCCAGTTCTATGTGGATGGCACCAACGGCACCGTGATGCAGACCCCGATGACGCTGGCGAACCGGCGCGACCGCGGCGGCCGCGCATCGTCGAATTCGGTACGTCTCTCGATCGCCAAGGAACTCCCCGCCAGTTTCCGCCTCCCGGGCAAGCAACCTCTGAATGAGCAGGTCTTCTACCACCTGTTCCTGAACTTCCTGCGCGCTCTGGTCGAGACCGGCGTAGCTGTCTGCGGCGGCGGTGCCGTGCAGCCGCTGGCAGGCCGCACGGAAAGTGTCGGGACGAAGAACTGAACCGTGTGGTGTTTGCTGCGAGGGAATACGATATAGTGTTCCGGTTACTCTCATAGCAAGGTATTTTCGGATGCGTTTTGTGTGGCTCTCAGGACGGTGGAGGTGGGCAGGCGCGATCGTCGCGGCGGCTGCGATCCCGGCGCTTCTCGGGCTCTGGTACCTCTCGTCTCGGGTCCCCCCTGTTCCGAACCGTCCGCTTCGCATCGGATATGAGGATAACCCTCCCATCCAAATGCGCGGCGCCGGTGGGTTTACCGGCCTGGGCGTGGATACCGTGAACGAGGCCGCCAAACGCGCCGGCATCCAGCTCCAATGGGTAGAAACGGGAACCAGCTCCGAAGAAGCCTTTCGTAAAGGACTGGTGGACATGTGGCCGTTGATGGTCGATCTGCCCGAA
>DATJYJ010000109.1:0-9563 GCA_035578025.1 Verrucomicrobiia bacterium | reverse complement strand
ACTGGAATCCGATGCCGCCGGATAAAGACATGGGGCTTGTGCGGGATGTGTACATCCGGGTGAGCGGGCCGGTGTCGTTGCGGAATACACAGGCGGTGACGCGACTGGAGAATCATGGCGAGCTGGCCCACGTGACGCTATGTGCCGATCTGAAGAATACTGCTGCGAGCGCGGTCGAAGGCACGCTCAAAGCCGCGTTCGACAACGTGGCGGTCTCGAAGAAGGTACGGCTGGAGGCGAACCAGAGCACGCGCATCGCGATGCCGGCGCAAGATGTCGCTTATCCCAAGCTGTGGTGGCCGTACGGCTTGGGGGCGCAGGACCTGCATCACCTGCGGATGGAGTTCGAGACGGGCGGGGCGGTCTCGGACCGCGAGGAACTGGACTTCGGGATGCGCGAGTTTGCATCAGAGGTGGACGCGGAGGGACACCGGTTATTCACTTTGAACGGGAAGAAGATTCTGATCCGCGGGGGCGGGTGGTCGTCGGACATGATGCTGCGTTACGACGACGAGCGCGAGGAGAACGAAATCCGCTACGCGCGCGACATGCACTTGAACACTATCCGGCTGGAAGGCAAGATGATGAACCAGCATTTTTTCGACACCACGGACCGCTACGGGATGCTGGTGATGCCGGGGTGGTGCTGCTGCTCGTACTGGGAGCGGTGGCGGAATTGGAAGCCGGACGATTACCGGATCGCGGGGGAGTCGCTTCGGGACCAGATCCGGCGGCTGCGGAACCATGCGAGCGTGTTCGTGTTCCTCTACGGCAGCGATAATTCGCCCAATGCCGAGGCCGAGAAGGTTTATTTGAAGGTACTGGAGGAGGAGCATTGGCCGAATCCTTATGTCTCCTCGGCGGCGAAGGCGACCACGCCCGGCGCAGGGCCGACCGGCGTGAAGATGACCGGGCCTTACGAGTACGTGGCGCCGAATTACTGGCTGCTGGACCGCACGCGGGGTGGGGCGTTCGGATTCAATACCGAGACCAGCCCGGGCCCGGCGATCCCGGTGCTGCAAAGCCTGGAGGAGATGCTGCCCAAGGAGCACCTGTGGCCGATCGACGAGTTCTGGAATTTTCATGCGGGCGGGGGCGGCTACCGCAACGTGAATGTGTTCACGGCGGCGCTGGAAGGGCGCTACGGCAAGGCAGCCGATCTGAACGACTATCTGCGCAAGAGCCAGGCGATGACTTATGAAGGGGAGCGCGCGATGTTCGAGGCATTCGGCCGGAACAAGTACGCGGCGACGGGGGTCGTGCAGTGGATGTTGAACAACGCATGGCCGTCGATTATCTGGCACCTCTACGACTGGTATCTGCGGCCTGGCGGAGGGTACTTCGGCACCAAGAAGGCAAACGAGCCGGTGCACGTGCAGTATTCGTACGACGACCGGTCGGTTGCGGTGGTGAACTCGTATTACCGGGGGTTTACGGGTTACAAGGTAGCGGCGAAGGTTTACAATCTCGACCTTACGGAGAAGTTCTCGAAGACGGCGACAGTGGATATCGGCGAGGACAGCGTCGTTCGGGTGTTCGAGATTCCGGAGATGGAGGGACTTAGTACCACTTACTTTGTCCGGCTCACACTGCAGGATTCCGCGGGTAAGCCGGTCACCTCGAATTTCTACTGGCTTTCGACCCAACCGGACGTTTCCGATTGGGCCGCCGGCAACGGGCGCTACACGCCGATTAAGACGTACGCCGATCTTACGGGCCTGGAGAAACTGGCTCCGGTGAAGGTGAAAGCCACGTCCCGGGCCGAACAGAAGGGCGGAGAAGAGGTGCAGCAGGTGACGGTGCAGAACACGGGCTCGGCGCTGGCGTTCATGGTACACCTGACCGTCCGCAAGGGGCCGGACGGCGCGGATATCAATCCCGTGTACTGGGAGGACAATTACTTCGAGCTGATGCCTGGCGAGAAACGCGAAGTTACCGCGACTTACCAGCGCAAACTGTTGAGCGGCGCGAAGCCGCAGGTCAAAGTGGACGGGTGGAATGTCCAGTAGCGCGCTGATCGGGGCGGTGGACATCGGCGGCACGAAGATCGCGGTGGGAGCGGTATCCGAAGACGGCGCCGTGGTGGGCCGGTCGGAGTGCCCGACGACGCCGGCGGCCGGGTTTACAGCGGCCATGCAGCGTACGGCCGAGATGCTGCGGCAGGCGAGCCGGCAGGCGGGCGCGGCTTTTTGCGGCATCGGCGTGGCGTGTCCGGGCCCGCTGGATCCGCTGGCGGGCGTCGTGGGCGATGTCGGCACCCTGCCGGGGTGGCGGGGCGGGAATATCATCGCCGCGCTGTCGGCGGAGTTCGGCGTGCCGGTCGCGGCTGAGAACGACGCCGACTCGGCGGCGCTGGCGGAGGCAGACTCGGGAGCGGGGAAGGGCAGCAGCCGCTTCATTTATGTGACCGTGAGCACGGGGATCGGAGCGGGAATCATCCTCTCAGGCGAGCTGTATCGCGGAGTGGACGGCGCGCATCCGGAGATCGGTCATCATGTGCTGGACTGGTCGGGGCCGCGGTGTTACTGCCGGGCGCGCGGGTGTTGGGAGGGCCTGGCGAGCGGGCCGGCGATGACGGCGTGGGTTCGGGAGCAGAATCCGGAGGCCGGGGAATGGAGCGCTGCGGAGATCTGCGAACGGGCGCGGGCGGGCCACGAACTGGCGCGGCGCGCGGTGGAGCGCGAGGGCATGTATCTGGGGCTCGGGCTGGCCAACCTGATCACCATGTTTACGCCGGATACGATCGTGCTCGGCGGAGGCGTGATGAAGAGTGCGGACCTGTTCATGGATCGCATCCAGGAAGTGATCCGCGAGGTGTGCACGCAGGTGCCGGCGGAAAAGACTGCGATCCGGCTGGCCTCGCTGGGACCGGACACCGGGCTGGCCGGAGCGGCGCGCGCATGGATGCACCGGTACCGGAGATGAGGCGAATGCCATGGTGATCGAAGGCGGCTATTTTCGCGACATTCTGGCACAGCCCCCGGCCCTGGATGACACGCTTGCAGGGCTGGACCGGGCAGTGCTGCACGACGTGGCGAAACGCTGGAGCGAAGGCCGCTTCGATCGCGCGGTGCTCACGGGGATGGGCGGTTCGTATTGGGCGCTGTATCCGCTGCATCTCGCGCTGCTGAAGGAGGGCCGGAACGCGGTGCTGGCCGAGACCTCGGAGCTGATCTATTCGCTGACGGGACTGCTGAATTCGCGCACGTTGCTCATCGTGTGTTCGCAATCGGGACGGAGCGCGGAGACCGTGCGGCTGCTGGAAGGCAAGCCGGCGGATTGCTACACGCTGGCCGTCACCAACACGCCGGATTCGCCGCTGGCGGCGCGCGCCCATTGCGTGGTTCTGACGCGCGCCGGCGAAGAGTTCACGGTTTCTTCGAAGACGTATGTCACGGCACTGATGGCGTTAAAGTGGGTGGGGGACGCGCTGGAGGGTATCGGCGCAGCTCAGTCGCGCGATGAGTTGGCGCCGGCGGCGCCGGCGGTGGCGGAGTATCTGCGGGAGTGGCGGAGTCACGTGGCGCGGGCTGAGGCCGAGTTGACCGGGGTGCGGGACGTGTTCGTGCTGGGTCGCGGGGCGTCGCTGGCGGCAGCCGGCACGGCGGGGTTGATCATCAAGGAATCGACCCACCGGCACGGGGAAGGCATGAGCGCAGCCGCCTTCCGGCACGGACCCTGGGAGATGATGCATCAGGGCCTGTACGCGCTGGTGCTGGCCGGAGACGATCCGGGCGGGCTCGCGCAGCGGCTGGTGCGCGACATCATCGACGCGGGCGGCCGGGCTGCGCTGTTTCTCGGTCCGCGCGTGGCGGCTTCGGTCAGGCCGATCCTCGAAATTCTGCCGGTGGAGATGCTGACGCTGGCGCTGGCGTCGCTCGACGGGCGCGAGGCGGGGCGGTTCGTGCGGGCGACGAAGGTGACGACGACGGAGTGACTCCCGGGCTACCGGGCCGGTCCGAAGCGCTGCTGCAGCCAATCGGCGACGATTTCCAGAGCCTTGGGGGAGATGGTCTCCTCGATCTCGCTGTATTCGTCGGGGGCGCATTTCACGCAGGTCTGGAAGAGATGATTCAGTCCGGGCAGCTTGC
Organism: Verrucomicrobiia bacterium; assembly: GCA_035578025.1. Classification (GTDB taxonomy): domain Bacteria; phylum Acidobacteriota; class Terriglobia; order Bryobacterales; family Bryobacteraceae; genus Solibacter. The sequence goes on along the minus strand of DATJYJ010000109.1, from coordinate 5,472 downwards.
GAACGGTGACATCGCGGTTGCCGGCTTTCTTGAGCGCCGCCTCCCAGGCGGGGAGGTTCTGATCCGCAATCACCTGCATGTCGCGATCTCCATTCAGGGCCAGCACCGGGCACTTTACCTTCTCGAGCGCGACCGCCGGATCGTAGGTGATGAAGAAGCGCATCCACGGGCCGAGCATGGCCTTGATCTGTGCCTGGGCGGCCGGGGAGTCGCCGAAGATGCCGCCCAAGGCTTTGGCGGCCTGGGCGCGGTCGCTGAGGTCCATGGCGGCCATGATGCGATTGTGCATGGCCCGGTCACCATCCAACTCCGCTTCGGAGGCGCCGGCGGCGCGCCGGATCGCCCTTCCTTGCGCGTACAGGACTTCTCCGCCCTTGACACCGTTTCCGGCCAGCGAGACGACGAATGCCACACTCGAATTTCGTGCCGCCACCATGGGGCCGATCACGCCGCCTTCGCTGTGGCCGATGAAGCCGATGCGCTTGGGATCGACGGCCGCGCGCGTCTGGAGATAGGCGAGCGCGGCCTCGGCGTCGGTGGAGAGGTCGGCGGTGGTGGCGGCATCGTAGTCGCCGCTGGAACCGCCTTCGCCCCGGTCGTCGTAGCGCAGGACGGCGATGCCGTTGCGGGTCAGGTAGTCGGCGATGACCAGGAACAGCTTGTGGCCGAAGATGGTGTCATCGCGGTCCTGGCGGCCGCTGCCATTGAGGAGCACGGCGGCGGGGAAGGGACCCTTGCCGGGCGGCAGGGTCAGGGTAGCGGCCAGGTGAATGGTTGCCGCTCGATTTTCGAAGACGACATCTTCGGATGAGTAAGGGTAAGGCGGACGCGGCTCCTGCCGGCGCTGCGCGAATCCGGCCGACGCCAGGATCGCACACAGCAAGACTCGAAACACTCTGCGATCAGGGTAACAGACGGCAGAGAACAGGGCAGGTCGGGAACCTGCCCCACGGTCAAAACTGCAGGCGTAGCGACATGGACATCTGGCGCGGGTTGGCGGCGGCGGTGTAGCGGCCGAGGTTGGCGTTGGTCTGCTGAAGGACGCCGGTCTGCCAGAGGGGCCAGTTGTACTGCGGGCTGGTGTTGGCCGCGGTGAATTGCGTGTGGTTGAAAATGTTGTACATTTCGGCGCGAAAGATAATCTGGCGCTTTTCGCTCTTGAGCGGAAAGGCCTTGCCGAAGGTCACATCCCAGTTGAAGACCTGCGTGCCGGGGAGCGGGATGATGCTTCCGGCGCCGGCATTTCCGAAGCACTCCATGGACTGACCTACGCCCTGCTGGGGCGTAGCCCCCGGAGTCCAACTGCAGGGGAAGGGAATCACGAAGGCGCTCATGTTGAGGATCTGGTTGCCGGGCGTGCCATTCGCGTTGGCGCCCGGGGCGGGCACCAGAGGTGTGTTACCGGCGAAGGACACCTGGCCTGAGGAAAGCTGCGGGTTTCCCACGATGAACATGCGCGCGCCTTCGTAGCCACCGGTCCAGTTCATCTGGGGGTTGGTGGATGTGGTTCCGCTGAAGGAGATACCGGGCGCCGCAATGCGGAGATTGCTGTGCCACTGCGTGATTCCAGAGATGGTCCAGTGGTCAGTGACCCAGCCGAGAGGTCTCATGTTCATCCTCTGCCCGAGATTCGGGACCTCGTAGACATAGTTGAACGATAGAACGTGCGGCGTGGGTTGATAGAGGGGTCCGTAATTACGAAACTTATCCGGGAAGTAGGGGCTTTGCGTCGGAAACTCGGAAGCGCCGTAAGCCGTCATGGTTTTGGACCAGGTGTAAGCGAGCCCATAGGAGAGGTGCTGTGTAAAGTTGCGTCGGACGGTGACTTGCAGCGAATTGTAACTGCTGGAGCCCGCGTAGTCGATGTAAGTCAGGGCACCGAGGCCCGGCAGAGGCCGGAAGTAATTATCGTTGAGGTTCTTACCGTTGGTGTTGGGCGGCAGGTAGGCCACGTTGGGATTGTAGTTGGCGGGATTGTACTCGGCGTACATCGGGACGGCATTGAGCTGGCGGGTGATGCTGCGGTGGCGGCTCAGGTTGAAGACGTACGCCGTTTCAAGGACCGTGCCGAAGCCGATTTTCTGCTGGATCATGAAGCTGCCGTTGATGGTGCCGGGGACCTTCTGGTCGCCGACCGTGCCGCCGGGAGTGATGGGGGTGATGCCGGCGCTGGAAGCCAGGCTCGGGATCTTGTCGACGCTGGAGTAGTAGACTGCGCGGTTGTAGATATCCGGCGGGTTGCCGGAGAAGTTCTGGGAATTCTGCGTGGAGCTGAGGTTGTAGAACTGGCCGAAACCCGTGCGGATGGCGGTTTTGCCGTTGCCGAAGACGTCCCAGGCGATGCCGAAGCGGAAGGCGGGGATCACGGAGCGAACGTTCCACAGGGACAGCGGGAGGTTGGGGTTGTTGTTGGTGGCGCGCTCCATGCCGGGTGCGGGGGTTGGATTCGCGCCATAGCCACCGGCCGACGCGGGCACGAAGGTGCCGGCGAGAGCGAAGTAGGTCGTGTAGCCGGTGACGGGGTCGATGGCGATCTGATTGGCGGTGGGGCAGGCCCTGGTCGCTGTGGAGACCGTGCAGCCGGGGTAATAGAGGCGCATGGCCTGGGCGGGATTGTAGGACGTGCGGACCCATTCGGTCGTGTTGTAGTCGAGGTTCTCGGTGGGCAACTGGTGGTAGAACCGCACGCCGACGTCGATGGTCACGCGGCGGCTGACCCGCCAGTTGTCCTGAATGAACGCTTCGACGTCTGTAAACCAGTAATTTCCGACGACGCGGCCGCCCTCGTTGTAACTATTGAATTGGCCGAGGAAGGCGTTGGCGTAGCCGTCCTGGGTATTGTTGGGCATTGCCGAGGAGCTGGCGAAGTTATAGGAGCCCAGGTAGGCACTGGCGAATTGGTTCTGCTCGACCTTTCCCGTGCGTTCGTAGTAGAGGCCGGCCTTCACGTTGTGTTTGCCCCAGACTTTGCTGATGGTGTCGTTGAAGCTGTAAATGTCGTTCCAGTTGGTGTAGGGGCACTGGGCACTGCACGGACTGCTGTAGCTGGCTTCATTGGGCTCCTGGCCGCCGCCAAAGCTGATATCGGGGATGCCGATCTGGAAGTTCTGGCTGCCGGGCGATAGCGTGGGTCGCGATTTGTTCTGGTCGGCCTGGAAATTCGGATCGGTGGCGAAGTTGATGAACGAGGGCGGATTGCCCATCTGCGACCGGTCGATTTGCGACTGGTCGTGGGCGTAGTAATCCCAGGTGTTGTAGCTCTTGCCGAAAGTGAACTCGTTGACCAGCGTGGGGCTGATGGTATAAGTGATTCCGACGCCGTATCCGTGCCCGGGGTTGGGATGATCGATGGCCAGCGGCGCGAGTTGTCCCTGCGCGTTTTTCACCTCGCCGAAAGTGGCGGTGGTGTCGCGGTCGAAATCGTTGATGTAGCGGAACCAGCTTGTCAACTTCGAGGTCACGTTGTAATCGACGCGGACCGTGTCATTGCGGCGCGGATGAGTCTCGTTGTAACTCCAGTAGTAATTGCGCTGATAGCGCTGGCTGGCGAACTGGGCATCCTGCACGCAGTGACTGGGATCAACTCCCGGCTGCCCGCAGATGTTGGGCAGAGGCAGAAAATTCAGGATGGCCTGGCCGGCTTTGGCCGCCGCCGGGTTGAGCGCCGCCAGGCCCGCGATGTTGTTATTGGGGACCGGATTGCCGGTGGTGGGGTCGGTCAGGGCGACCGGGACGCCGTTGCCGTCGGTATAGCCGGAGAAGTCGCCGGCGCGCTGCGCTGCCGTCGGCATGTTGGCGTAACCGCTGAGGGTGGCGGGCTTCTGCTTGGTGTACTCCTGGGACCAGAAGAAGAACAGCTTGCGCTTCTGGGTGTTGAAGAGCTTGGGAATGTACACCGGTCCGCCGATGGAGTAGCCCCAGACGAAGAACCGGTACACGCTCTTCTGCTGGCCGTTGTAATTATTGAAAAAGTTCTTGGCGTTGAACATTTCGTGGCGCTTGTTGGCCCACGCGCTCCCGTGGAATTCCTGGCTCCCCCCCTTGGTCACGACGCTGATGGTGCCGCTCATGTTGCGGCCGTACTCGGCCTGGTAGTTGCTGGTGAGCACGCGCATCTCGGCGATGGAATCCATGTTGGGCGCGTAGTGGGAGGTGCCGTTGGAGCCGGTGTCGAGGTCGGTGATGCCATCGACGGTGAAGTTCGCGCTGGCATAAGGGGCGCCATTGATGCGGACCCGGCCCACGGTGTTTTCGTTGGTTGTGTCTCCAGGTCCGGTGGAGGTGAAGCCCACCCCGGGAATGGTGACCAGCATGCCGAACAGGTCACGGCCCTTCAGGGTAATGTTGGCGAGCTGGTTCGGGTCGATCAGTTTGGAGTTCTCGGAGGAGCCGGTCTGGACAGGTGTGGCGATGGCGGAAACCGTGACCTTCTCTGTGATGGCGCCGAGCGCGAGGGTAATCTTGCCCAGGTCGCGGATCTCGTTGGCGGTGACCTCGATGTTGGCCTGGGTGTAAGTCTTGAAACCGGAGGCTGGCGTGATGGTGAGGTTATAAGTCGCGGGCACGAGGCTGTTGAAGCGGAAGAGGCCTTCAGCGCCGGTGGTCGTCGCGACGACGGCGCCGGTGGCGACATTGATCAACTCGACGCGCGCGGCAGGCACGGCGGCGTCGCCGGGGTCCACCACTGTGCCGAGCAGGGTCCCGGTTGTGGTTTGAGCGAAGGCATAGCTGCCGGCTAGCGCAAGCGCGGCGAGCGCGAGTGCGGCACGTTGTACGAGCATGACCACCCCCCAGTAAGTCTTAAAATCCCCGGGACGGGCAGGACGGAAGCCTGCCCCACTAAGCTACTGCTGCTTCGGCGGCTGATGCGCCTTGATGTAGTCTTCCATTTCCTTGAGCAAAGCGGGATCGCGCGGGCGCCCGTAGAGGTCGCTGGATTTGTACTGGCGCAGATCCATTTTCGATTTGATCCACTCGTCGCGCGCCACGGTGCTCTGTGCGGCGTCGATCGCATCCTTGACGAGGTGCGGCGGAATAAAGAACAGGCCTTCCTCATCGCCGAGGACGACGTCTCCCGGCATCACGGTGGCATTGCCGATACGGACGGGAATGTTGATGCCGGTGAGCATGACGTTGTTCAGGGAGTCCGGGCCGGTGCCGCGGAAGTAAGCGGGCATGCCGGTGGGAATCACTTTGCCGAGCCAGAACATGCCGCCATCGACCACCATCCCCGTGCCGGTAGTCTTCCAGATGTAATATGCGAGCTTATCGCCGACGAACGTGCCGCCGTCGGTCTTGCCGAACAGGTCGACAACGATCACGTCGTTGGGACCCAGCATATCGATTACGGTTTGATTGCGGAGGCGTCCGATGCCGCGCTTGTCGGCTTCGGCCTGCATGCCCTTGGCGACGTCGGGGCGCAGGGGCATGAACTGGACGGTGAAGGCGCGGCCGACCAGCCGCTTGCCGGGC
>DATJYJ010000108.1:0-3112 GCA_035578025.1 Verrucomicrobiia bacterium | reverse complement strand
GCCAGCCGGGAGACGAAATAGAGGCTCACGCTCGAGGGCCACACGATCGGCTCGTCTTCGTGCCAGATCAGCCGCGGCAGCGCATTGAAGAAATCGTCCATCGAGACCACGACTTCGTGGTGATCGGTGCCGATGCTTTCCGCCACCTGCCGTGCGTACGACAGCTCGCTGAATTCGGCCTCCCGATATCCCACCGCGAAGGTTTTCACCGGTCCATCGAACTGCCGCTTCATGATGGCTGCGATGGCGCTGGAATCGACGCCGCCCGAAAGAAACATGCCGAGCGGCACGTCGCTCATCAGGCGCATGCATACCGTCTCTTCCAGCCGGCGGCGGCACTCGGCAATCCATTCCGCATCGCCGTGTTCCTCGGGTGCGGCGGGCGGGATTTCCCAGTACTGGCGAATCTCGGGCGCCGGCACAGAACCGGTCAAGTCCAGCGTGAGGTGGTGACCGGGCATGAGCTTGCTAATCCCGGCAAACAGAGTGCGCTCTTCGCTCACGTATCCGAACGCGAGATACTCGGGAAGCAGCGACTCCTCGAGCCGCGGCGAGATTTCGGAATGCTCCAGCAGCGCTTTGATTTCACTGGCGAACGCAAAGAGCCGGCCGTTCCAGTAGTAGTAAAGCGGCTTCTTGCCCAGGCGGTCGCGGGCAAGGAAGAGGCGCCGCGCGGTCTTGTCCCAGATGGCGAAGGCAAACATGCCGCGGAACCGCGAGACGCAATCCGGGCCGTACTGCTCGTAGGAATGCAGGATCGTCTCGCTATCGGAGCGATTGGTGTAACGATGCCCGAAAGCTTCCAGCCCGGGCCGCAGCGATGCGTGATTGAAGATCTCACCGTTGAATACCAGCCAGAGATTGCCGTCCTCGTTGGTCATGGGCTGATGCCCGCCGGCGACGTCGATAATCGCCAGCCGGCGGAAGCCCAGGCTCGCCCAGGGGTCGCGATAATAGCCGAAATCGTCGGGACCGCGATGGCGGATCGAATCCGCCATGCGCTCGATAGTGGACGCGGGCCCGGAAGACGGTTCAACTGTGACGTAACCCGCGATTCCGCACATGGTAAATGAAGCCGGGGCGAGGAGCCTGTTTCTCACTTTAGCATGCGGGACCGCGCGCGCTTTGTGCTGAAATGACGATGTGCGGCTAATTCGGTGGATCCTGCTGGGCCTGCTCTTATATCTAGGTGCGTGGGGTTACCGGATTTACATAAAGAAATATTACTATTGGCTACCCGGGTACCTGAGCTGGGCATTGACCCCGGCCGAGAAGCCTCAAGGACCGGTTCATGTTTTTTTCGTTGTCGCCGATCATTTCGAGCCTGGCGAGCAGAAGGACTCATTGGTGCAGCGCTGGCTCAGCGAGTATCCGAACCTGGCCCGGCGTCACCGCGATTCCAGCGGACGGCCGGTACAACACACCTGGTTCTATCCCGCCGAGCAGCCCGTCGACCGCAACCTGGAGGCCCTGAAGACGCTGGTCGCGGCCGGCTTGGGCGAAGTCGAACTCCACCTGCACCACGGTCCGGACACGCTGGAATCCGCACGCCGCCGATACCAGGAGGGAATCGCCTGGTTCCAGCGCTTCGGCTTTCTCAAGGGCACCGACGGAGCCACGCACTTCGGGTTCATCCACGGCGTCTGGGCGCTCGATAACAGCCGGGATAACCGGGGATACTGCGGAGTCAACCGCGAGCTGCAGCTTCTGCGCGAGCTGGGCTGCTTCGCCGACTTCACGTTTCCCAGTCTCGGGCAGGAATCGCAGCCGGCGATGGTCAACAGCATCTACATGGCCACCGATGATGATCGTCCCAAGTCCTATAACTACGGTGCGCCCTTACAGCTTGGCGTCAAGCCTGCAGGAGATCTGATGATCTTCGAAGGCCCGCTGGTGATCGCGCCGGCTTTCGATCCGAAGCGCCTGTTCGCGGAGGTCGATGACGGCGACGTTCACCCAGCGGTGCCTTCCGGCGCCCGGCGTGCGGATTACTGGGTGCGTTCACGGATTCACGTGAAGGGCCGCCCGGACTGGCAGTTCATCAAAGTGCACTGCCATAGCGCCCAGGACGCCGCCAACACGGCGGAAGTGCTGGGACCGAACTTCGAAGCCGCCCTTGCGCGTTTCGAGACAACCTACAATGACGGAAATCATTACGCGCTACACTACGTGACGGCGCGTGAAGCTTACAACCTCGCGCGGGCCGCAGCCGACGGCAGGACGGGCGATCCGCGCCGCTATTACGACTACCTGATTCCGCCCTATCAGGCGGACGGGGCGCGTCCATGAAGCACATCCTGCGCACGGCGTTTCATGCATCCGGCGGCCTGAAAGCCGCCCGCTGGATCAAACGCAAGCGGCTGCGCATCCTGATGTACCATCGTTTCCACGACCGCGAGGCCCTTGCGCGCCAGTGCGCGCATATTCGCGAAAACTACACGCCGGTTTCTCTCATGCAGACCGCCGACTGGCTGCTCGGCGGCGGTGGATGGCCGGATAACGCACTTGCCGTGACCGTCGACGACGGCTATCGCGATTTCTACCAGGTGGCGTGGCCGGTGTTCCGGGAATTCGGGATTCCGGCAACGGTCTACCTGGTCACCGATTTCCTCGACGGACGCGAATGGTTGTGGGTAGACCGCGTGCGCTGGACGTACCTGCATTCGCCGCGGCAGAAAGGACCGCGCGAGGAGCGGCTGAAAAATGCCTTCCCAGCCATCGAAGCCGCCAAGCGTATGTCCAACCACGAGCGCCTCGCGTGGATCGAGCGGCTACCGGGGGAACTTGGCGTTCGACCACCGGACGATGTCCCCGCGGAGTACGAACCGATGCGCTGGGAAGAGGTTCGCGAAGCGGCGGAAGCCGGCATCGAATTCGGCGCGCATACGCGATCCCACCCGATCCTCGCCATGCTGGCGGGAGAGCGGGAACTCACCGACGAAATCGCGGGATCGAAACGGCGTATCGAGGAGGCGCTCGGGCGTCCAGTGGATCATTTCTGCTATCCCAACGGGTCGCTCAGCGATATCAGCTCCGCGGCGGTGCAGGTTGCGCGGCACGCAGGTTTCCGCACCGCTGTCACCACCGAGCCGGGACTGATCTCAGGCTCGGC
>DATJYJ010000107.1:0-6882 GCA_035578025.1 Verrucomicrobiia bacterium | reverse complement strand
GAGATGTATCGACGACAATTCTCCGATGACAAGACCCGCCGCCGTCTACAGCGGCTCGATCACCGGCTTCTCGCCATCACTCAACAACTTCAAAAGGTCGTAGCCCCGGAAAAGTGAAGAAAGATTGGCCGGTCAATCGGTGGGTTTGCGTAAAGAAGGCGCCAGCATAGCTGCCAAGGATCCTTTTCGGCCGGGAGGATTCATCATACTGCAAGCCGCGCCAGCGTCTCGCGACAAGCTCCAGGGCATCCACTCTATGGGACGGGCCGCCGGTTCCCGGGCATGCCGCTGCAACTCCACCAGATAGTCGACTGAGTTGGCGTCACACAACGGGCACGTGTGAATCAGGCTCATGAACGCGTTCCCCAGCAGTGCGCCCGCCACCGCTCCGATAGCAGCTCCAATCAGTGCCCTTTTCATCCGGTTTAGGCGGGGGTCGATTTCCCGCGTCTATTAACGTTTTGTGATACCGGAGCAGCATCCAACCACGGAGGAAACGGCCGAGCGCGGCCGCTCCTGCCGTGTCGTCCGCCACGACCTGCGCTCGGCGCAGGCTGGCTGCGCCGCAACCTCCATCACCGGCCTACCCGGTACGCGATCATTCCGCCTGACGGCTCGTTCTGACCGCCGTAGGGCACGAATACCATCCCATCGGCAAGCACGGCGCCTGCGTTCATGCCCGCGTGATGCGGGCTGGTGAGGCCGAGCCCGAACTCCTGATTCAGGTCGCGGGTCTGGTCGTGGAAAGGCCGCCGGCCCGTCAGCGTGTCGAGGAGAAACAGCTCGCCGGAGGTGGTGGTTACGTATAGCAGTCCGTTGGCCACCGAGAGATGGCGCGGCGCGGCGCCGGTCCGCGGAAGGCCGGTTCACCGTCGAATGACTGCGCGAGAACGGCGTTGCCGTTCATCGACGCGATCAGTAGAGACACAACCAGCGTCGTAGTTTTCATACATCGTCTCCTGAGACTGGAACTTTTGACTTACGGTTTGGCCGCTGCTGCGGCCGGTAGCAACGTGTGTTGCGCGCTGCCGATACTGGATCGGCTTCTATTTCGGCTATTTCGTTCGCTCATAAACGGTCTTATAAGGCGAACTCAACAGCCCTACTCCAGCGCCGATGCCCGCCCCGATCAGCCCACCGAGGCCCAGGCGTTGATGGGCCTCCTCGGAAGTCGGATCCCCGGCGCAGGAAGGGCAAGTTGCAAACCCGGCGAGAATGCCGGCCGCCGCGCCGAGCCCCGCCCCGATCAGTACAGTGGCTTAATTAAGCATCGGGAAGGCATGTACACACGGGTGCGAACCACCTCGGCCCTCTGGATCTCGAGTTCACGGCCGTTTGCGACGAGCCGCAGACTGCCGACGCCGGCGGAGCGGAGCGTGCCCCGACTCTCTCCGCCGGTGAGGGTGTCTACGACGACAAGCGAGCCGGGAGCGATCGACGCGGTCCGCGTCCAGTCGTCGACGGCGCCGGAAGCCCCCTGCATCAGATACAGCCCTAAGACAACGGCCAACAGCAGCCGCCGCGGGGTATGACGTGGAAATGCGATGGTTCTCATGAGTGCTCCTTGTTCTGATTGCTTCGGTTGAGGCATGGGAGTCACACCCACGCTGTCAGGCACCCGGTTAGGATCAATGCCGCCGCCCAGACCACATCGAGGTTGATCCAGGCCTTGCGAAGGAGGCCCAGACCGAGGCGGTCCATCACCAGCCACGCCGCGAAGGCCGTCACGGCCAGGTATCCCACACCGTGAACGAGCGTTGCGGTGCCGGCCGCCAGGGCCTGCGTAGACGCTCCCCGCGCGTGGCAGGCAGGACCCTGGGCGACTGCGGTCATCGACAGAAACACCGGTAACACCATCAGCCCGGCCCCGTGGGCCGACGCCATCAGGAAGGACCACAGAGTGAGGCCTCTGGTCCCCACTCGCATGGCCGCCCAACGCGGATGCAGGTGGCGGAACAACTGCCGGACGCCGAGCAAGGCGAGCAGCGCCGCGACAGGCCAGCGCAGCATCGGGGGCGAGAGGGCGATGCCCGCCAGCATCGCCAATCCGATGGCCACCGCGATCGCCAGGACGTGTCCCAGGGTCAGCGGGATCATGGCCCGCCACACGGCGCTCCGTTTGCCTTCCTGCATCCCGAGCGCCACCGCAAAGAGCCAACCCATCCCGGGATTGAGGCCGTGGAAGGCCCCCAATCCCGCAAGTGTCAGTAAGTGGGTAACTGTAGTTTCCATGACTGAGCGCTCCTTATGCGTAGCAGTAAGAATCGGAGGAGGCGTCGCCGCCCTCCAGCCTGGTCTGGTGCGGCCGCATGCCGTCGAAGTGCGGGAAGAATTTCGGATCCACCCGCATGGCGCCGGTCTTCGCATCCATGTCGACCTTCATCATCCAGCCCTGGATGCCATCCGGGTAGAACTGCTCGTCCACCGCGGCGTACAGGGAATTGGTCACGTACGCGCGCCGTCCGTCGCGGCTCAGCTCCACCATTTGCGGACCGCCGTTCAGGGGCGCTCCCGGTTTCGAAGGATGGGCCGCGCGCCGCGCCATGCCTCCGATCGCGACCTTGCTGTTCAGCTTCGGCTGGAACGGATCGCTTACGTCGTATTGGCGGAATTCGCCGGAGCCCCAGCAGGACACGTAGAGATACCGGTCGTCGAGCGAAAGGTTGATGTCGGTGATGAACGGAGGCACGACGCCAAAACCTTTCAGCATGGGAGGCAACTGTTCCGGGTCGGCCGGCTCGGCGGGAATCTCAATCACCTTCCGGATCTGCCATTCGCCGTTGTCTCCGCCGCCGTTCTTGTGCCAGAGCCAGATCGAGGAAGACAGGTCCTTCAGCGAGACCACCACGCCCGCGAAGCCGTAGGCCTTGGTCGGATTTCGCGCCGGGCGAAGCTCGAAAACCAGTTGCTGTTCGGGCCCCAGGTTCAGGACTTGCTTGTGCCTGCGCTTGTGCAGGTCCCAGACGTGAATCTGGTGTCCGTACTTGCCGCCCAGCAGCAGCTCGGGATTCAGCCCGTCCTCGAACATGTTGGGCGTGCCCCATTCGCTGGTGACCATCGAATCGTGGCCCAGGTGCCAGGCGAAATCGTAGGCCAGGTACTGAGGGCCCCGGTCCATCTCCCAGGATCCGCGCACGTCGAAGCTCTCGCCGTCGAGGACGAAAACTCCGCCCGGTCCGTCCCCGCTCGGTGAACCCAGGCCATTCATGTAGATCCCCTCGGGACCGCAGTGGACCGTGTGAGGACGGCTGTACCCGGTCCGGCTGGTGACCGTCTCCGGATCGATCACTTTCACCAGCTTCGGATTCCTCGGGTCCTCCTTGGTGTCCAGGATGTGAATCCGCGACGACCGCAGCCCCGGCACGATCAGATAGCGCCGCTCCATGTGAGGATGCGGCGAGTAAGGGCACAGGCAGGAACTGCACGCGTTCCACCCGAAGTGGTGCAGTTCGTCGCCGGCGTTCGGCATATCCACGCGCCCCACCATCCGGCCGTACGATTTCGATTCTTCATCGACGTCGACGACGGCCATCGCATCGGGACCTTTCCGCGTGGGGTTCAGCATTGCAACGTATGCCAGCTTCTCGGCTGGCGCTTCCATCGCCATCCTGGGCGAAGGATAAAACGTGGGGTCCGGTTGCCATCTCATGGTTGAAAGTCTCCTTATGTTGTCGAATCGGGTAATTACCGCGAGGTCCCGGGGCACCCGGCATGCGTCTTCCTGGGGCCCCTATCGGCGGTATGATAAACACCTGCAGGCGATCGAAATGGACAGGTGTGATCTCTTCAGATCGATCCGCGACTTGACCTTCCGCCGAAGCTGCGGCAGCAGCTCTCTGTTTCATGCTCCGATTTTGCCTGCCGGCCGGCCAAAGGGATCAAATGTTCCCTTGAGCTTCTCCAAAGTTTTTCCAAAGACGCTATGTTGAACAAAAACAAAGCGATCTTTACGTTCGGCGACTTTCGTCTGGACGTCGGGGAAGCGCGCCTGACATATCGCGGCAGGGTCATCCCACTCGCGCCGAAGGCCTTTTCGATGCTGGTTCTGCTGGTCGAGCACGCTGGAGAACTGATAGAGAAGGAGGACATCCTGCGCGTCCTCTGGCCAGACAGTTTCGTCGAAGAAGCCAACCTGACGGTTCACGTATCGGCTCTTCGCAAGGCACTGGCTACGGAGGACAACGCGCAGTTCATCGAGACCGTCCCGAAACGCGGCTATCGCTTCTCGGCGCCGGTCTCGATCATTGAGCCGGTCTCCGCCCTGGAAACTCCCCCGGATTCCCCTGCCAGTGCAGAACAGCCGCATCGTCGTCGGCGGCGACACCCGTGGTTCGCTGTTGCCGGCGTGCTGGTCTTCGCGGCCGTGGTTGGGTGGTGGGGAATGAAAACGGTGGAGAGCAAAACGCCGCCGGCCATTGCGGTGCTGCCTTTCCAGGCCCTGTCCCCCTCCACCGACCAGGATCACTGCCTCGGCATCGGGATGGCCGACGCACTGATCAATCGGCTCGCCACGCGGCGCGAGTTCAACGTCCGGACAACCGGACAGGTCCGCGAGTTCGACAAGTCAGGCGTGGACGCCATGGCGGCCGCGAGAGAACTGAAGGCGGAATGGGTGCTCACCGGCAGCCTGCAGCATCTGGACAGGAGCTTGCGGGTAACCGTGCAATTGATCCGGGGCGGGACCGGCAAAACGATCTGGGCCGAAAAGTATGACGAGCCCTTCACGAACATCTTTTCGGTAGAAGATGAGATCTCGGAAAAGCTGGCGCGGACGTTGGCGCCCCGGCTCTCGGGCGGCGCTCAGCAGATTCTGATGCGCCGATCGACCGCAAATCCCGAAGCATTTCGCCTCTATGCCGAGGGCCGCGTGGAGACGGAGCGTTTGGTGTCCGGCAGCGACGCGCGAGCCCGTGACTTGTTCGAGCGCGCCATCCAATTGGACCCCACCTATCCGCAGCCGTACATCGGTCTGGTCGACGTTCTGATGGAGAACTGGTACCAGGAACCGGAACACCAGGCGCAATACGAGACCAGAATACGGGAATGTGTTGCGACCGTGCCTAAGCTGGATCCGGAGTGGCCGGAGTTGTATATGGCCTCAGGTTGGGTCGCCGAGATCCTGGAACGAGACTGGCCCCGCGCCGAGGCCGAGTTCAAACAGGCGCTGGCGATCAACCCCAATCTTGCGGCGGCGCACGCATCATATGGATGGATGCTCAACACCCTCGGACGGCTCACGGAATCGGAGTGGGAACTTCGGCGAGCGTTCGAGCTGAACCCGGTGGGAGATCTTGCCGGCCTGAAGTTGGCATGGGTCATTTATGAGCAGCGCCGTTTTCGCGATGCGTTGAACCTGGCGCAGTCGGTCCGCGCGGAGAATGCGTCGCAACTCTACTCGAGTGCGATCGGGCAGCTTGTTGCCCTCTCTCTGGTGCACCTCGGCCGCAGTGAGGAAGCGGCGCGCGAAACAGATCGCCTCGCACAGCTTTCCGAAGCGCCACGCTCGATCCTGGCCGAACTCTACGCGTTGACAGGCCGCCGGCAGCAGGCACTCGCCATGATTGAACGGAGCAAGTTGAAAGCCCGTGGGCAGGCAAACCCTCTCGCGGTCGCGGAATTAGCACTGGGCAATAAGGAGGAGGCGCTACGGATTCTCGAATCGGCCGTCGAGCGAAGGGACGGAGTCGTTCTCATGAGCGGGAATGATATCGATCTGGAGCCGTTGTGGGGCGACACACGATTCAGGGCCCTGTTGACCCGAATGGGTCTGCCCCATGCACAGACCGCAGGCCACCAGCCTCCCCAGTGAGAAGTGAAAGGGCGCTGGTCCACAGTGGGCACCGTCTAGCACGGGAGCTCGTTCGCTTGGTTGGGTGATCGGGCGGGTTCTGCAGACTGCCCACTCGTTCTCTGCGGATCACACGGATGACCTCGACATCCGCCAGTTCGGCTATCAATCCGACGTAGTCGCCGACAGTTAGTGGAGCGAACCGGATCGGCCCCTCCGAGAGACGCTGGCACGAGCCTTGCCAATTTCTCATTCCCAATGACGTCCCGGGGCGCTCCTGGCAACTGTGGGAATTGTCGACAATCGGCTCTGGAATCTTGGCTGGGCTCTGGATTTGCTCGACCAATCAACGAGGATCCACCGAAGGTGCAATTTCTGCTAACTTTTCACGGCTGCTATCGTCTTCCGATAAGAGAACCCTAATGGGCAAAAATAAAACCGATCTGCTCCGCGGCACACTCGACCTGCTGATTCTGAAAGCCCTGTCTCTGGAACCGTTGCATGGGGTCGGCGTCTCCCGGCGCATCACCCAAATCACGCGCGGGGCCTTTCAGGTCAGTTTCGGTTCACTGTTCCCCTCTCTGCACCGCATGGAGGAAAGGGGATGGGTGGAAGCCGAGTGGCGAACCTCGGAGAATAACCGCCAGGCCAAGTACTACCGCTTGACTCCTCCCGGACGGGCGCAGCTCAAGGTCGAAGAACGGGACTGGAACCAGTTGGTGAAGATCATGACGGCGGCGGTGGAGTCCGCCTGAGCCAGTTGGAGGCAATATGCCAGCGAGAATCGTGAGTTTGTTTCGGAACCTCGGGCACAAGCGCACAGTCGAGCAAGCTTTGGACCACGAACTCCGCTCTTCCGTGGACATCCTGACGGAGGAGAAAATGCAAGAGGGGTATTCGCACTCGGCAGCCCGCCGACAAGCGCTCATGGAGCTCGGCGGAGTGGAGCAAGTGAAGGAGGAGGTCCGCACCGTTCGGATGGGGCGCTTCCTGGAAGACTTCGCCAAAGATCTCCGTTTCGCGCTACGCACCTTGGCCAAATCCCCGGGCTTTTTCGCCGTGGCGGTGCTGACGTTGTCGCTGGGTATCGGGGC
>DATJYJ010000106.1:0-37508 GCA_035578025.1 Verrucomicrobiia bacterium | reverse complement strand
GGCGCGGAAGTTCGTGCCGGGGCTGGAGGTCTTTGGCGGCATCGACCTCAACCGCTCGGTGGGTGGAGTGAATCCGGCGGCCATCGAGCGCATGGTGCTGGTGAAAGGCGGCTACGGCCGCGTGGTATGGCTGCCGACCTTCGACGCCGAAAACCAGGTGCGCTATTCCAAGGAGCAGCGGCCCTTTGTTCCGGTCTCGAAGGACGGAGCGCTGCTGCCGGAGGTGCGCGAGGTCATCGCGCTGGCGGCGAAGCACGGTTTGATGCTCGAGACCGGTCACTCGTCTGCGGCGGAGTGCCTGCTGATTGTCCGTGAAGCGCGCCGCGCGGGCGTGAAGAACGTGGTGGTCACGCACGCCATGCTGGCGCCCATCCACATGACCGTGGCGCAGATGAAAGAGGCGGCGGGCATGGGTGCGTGGATCGAGTTCGTATACAACGCGCTCATCGGGCCGAACAAGGAGTTCACATTCGCGGATTACGCGAAGGCCATCCGCGAGGTCGGCGCCGACCACTGCATCCTGTCGAGCGATCTTGGGCAAGCGGCAAACCCGGTTCACACGGAAGGCCTGTTGGCATTCTTCGCGGGGCTGGAGAGGGCGGGCGTAGCGCGCCCACAGATCGAGCTGATGTCGCGCACCAATCCGGCCCGCGCGCTGGGCCTTGTGGGACCGGCTTCAGCCGGTCCTACTGCTGCGCCGCGGTAGTCGTTGCCGGCGATGCCGCCTGCCCCTTCGGCAAATCGTTAAAATTCATTATCGCGTTGGCCAGCATGTTGAATTCGCCCAGGTTCTGCCAGCGATACGCCGGGTTGGTCGAGAAGAGCAGTACTCTTCCCTGCCCCACCGTCTCGTCGATGATCGCCGGCCGCATGCGCGTCTCCGCTACCCCGCGCATCAGGCCGCTCAGCACGCTCTTGTCCGATCCCGGGAACCGCATGAGCACCGTTCGTCGTGCTTCATCGTTGGGCACGCGTAGCAGTGGACCTCCCGCCCATCGCACCGGAATCACGCGGTCGGTGTAGCCGTAGAAAATCGGGTGGTTCGGATTCAAAATCTCCGCCTCGACAATCGGCCCCGGTGCGTAGAACGCGGCCGTCGGGCGCGCCGCATCCACCGTTCGGGTGATGAACGTCTCCGCCGGCAGGTAGCTGGCGGCGCCGAGCGTGATCAGCACACCTCCCTGGTTGACGAACTTATCGAGCTCCGCCACGCCCTCCAGCCCCATGCCGCCCGAGATATCCTCGCTCTCGCCGTACATGCCGAGGCTGGGGAAAGCCGGGTCCTTGGTATAGGCGAACTTCTTTCCGGGCTTCGGCTCCACATCGAAGATCAGGCTCTTGGCGCCGCCGCGGCCGCCCTGGTGCGGAATCACGATCACGTCGTAAGCCCCCTTGAGCCCTCCTTGCCGGACGCGCTCCTTGTAGATCAGATCGTAGTTGATTTCGAAATGGTCGAATGCGTACCGCACCCAGCCCACATCCTGCGTGGAGCTCCAGGTGGAGAACATGGCGATGCGCGGCAGGTCGACCTCGTGCTTCTTCACGTCCGGCGCGGCCGCCAGTGCGACAGCCTGTAAGCCCAGCTTTTCGACTTCCTCTTTCACGCGCGGACTGCTCGCCACCAGCAGCGTCCCCGCCGGCAGGTCTTTCGTGGCCTGCTCGATGGCCTCGAATTTCAGGTCCTTCAGGCGGTAGCGCAGCGTGACCAGGTTGTTCGACCCGTTGTGCAGGATGGCGATCACCGGTCCCGAGCCCTTCACCGCGCCCTGCGGAGCATAGCTGTCCACCGGCTGCACGGGCGCACTGAGAATGGATTTGTCGGCAATCTCATCCACCTGCGCCTGGCTCATCAGCCCCATCGTCCAACCGGTGTCGTCGTACGTGGTCTGGGCATCGGTCGGGAAGTTCTGTTTCTCGAACAGGATCTTCGCCAGGCGGCCGTAGGGCTGGTTGAGCTTGACGATCATCGAGCCCGCAGGATAAGTCGTGCCGCCGATTTTTACCTCGGCCGTGGCACGGCCCACTTCGATGCCCTGCTTGCGAAGAACATTCACGATGAACGCCACGCGGGTCAGGTCCTTCTGGCTGGACGGCAGAATGTAGGCGTAGGGTGCCTCCTTCGAGCCTGCCTCGACGGAGTGCCGGCTCTTCAGGTAGAAATTCTCCAGGATGGTCTTCGGAAACGCGGCGGTGAGTTCCAGCGCGCTGAGCACGCCGGTCTCCGAGTAGTTGGTGTTGTTGCGCATGCTCCACACCAGGTCTCTCGGAGGCGGAAGCGGACGATACCACTCGCGCGCAGCCATGCCGCCGCCGCGTCCGCCCCTTCCACCCGCAGCATCCGGGGCCGCCGCTGCCGGCTCCGCGTCCGGACCGCCGCCGGGACCGCCCCGTCCCCCGGCGCCGATGTTGCGCCGCATCGTGTTGGCGCCGCCGTTGCCCATGATCTCGTACATGCGGATCATGCCGTTGTGATTCGAGCTCATGAAATCCAGATAGCCCGGCGACCACATATCCACGAATGCGTGTGTCCACACACCCGGCATTCCGTAGCCGATCATCCTGGTCATCTCGAATTCGCTGAACCAGGGCATCTCGGCGTAAAGAATCGGGTCCAGCGTGGGGTTCTGCGGAGACTGCCCGCTGAAGGTGTAGAGCAACGGCTGGGATTCGTGCAGGTCATGCATGATCGGCGGGTGCCACTCGAGGTAGAACTTCAGCCAGTTCGACATCGTGACCTGCGAGTAATTGATATCGCGATTGTTGTCGTGGTAGATGTACTTGCCCCAGTACGGAGGCTGCGGCGTGCGCTCCTGCTCGCTCTCCTCGGTGAGCTTGTACTTGTAATACCAATCGACGTAGCGGTCACGGCCGTCCGGCTCCGCGGCGGCGGTCATCATCACGATCGCGTTCTTGCGAATCGAGTCGTAGAGCGGCGAATCTTCCACCGCCAGCCGATAGGCCAGCTCCATCAGCATCTCCGGCGGTCCGGTTTCCGCGCTGTGCAGGCCCCCGGTGAACATGTAGATCGGCTTGGCCTGGGCGATCACTTCTTTCGCCTGTTCCGGGCTGAGTCCGCGAGGGTCGGCCAGGCGAGCGAGATAGCCCTTGTAGCGGTCGAGATCGCGGATCGTCTCCTCGTCGGCAACTGCGATCACCAGGCACTCGCGGCCTTCGTCGGTGGCGCCCGCCGGGAAAATCTTCACGCGCTTGGAAGCGGCGGCCAGTGCGCGGTAGTACTTCGCCAGATCAGCCGTGTGAGTGAGTTTCTTGGGCGCGCCCACGTAGTAGCCGAGCACGTCTTTGGTGGTGGGAATGCCGCTCACCTTCGGCAGATGATCTACCAGAGGGCTCATGAACTCCGGCCGCGTGGTCCACTCCTTCACCAGGCGGGCGTACTCCTCGTCCTGGGGCTGCTTCGTTTGGGTCAGGACCAGCCCGGCGGCACAGGCCGCCAGCGCGAGAATCCGGGAAAGTCTCATGGGTTGCCTCCGTGCCCGGCGCATCCGGGCACTTAGATTAAGATAACCCTCCACGGCCGCATATGGAAACACGTCATTCTGTTGGAGGATCTCGATGACCACTCGCACGAAGGCGATCTTGCTGGCCGCGTTGCTGGCGCCCCTGGCAGCGGCCCAGGCCGGCCGCACCGGCAACGTCTACAAGGTGGACTTCACCATCCGCGACAGCGGCGATGCCGGCGCGAAAGCCGGGCGCAAGTACTCGCTCCTCGTCAATGAGCGGCAAAAGGGCACCTTCAAAGTCGGCAACCGGGTTCCCATGGCCACCGGCGGCAGCCCCGGCAACATGCAGTTCACCTACGTGGATGTCGGCGTCAATATCGACTGCTTCGCGGCTGAGGTCGAAGGCAAGATCAATCTGCGCACCGATATGGATTTGAGCACGGCGGTGATGCCGGACAAGAATCCGACTCCGAACCCCACGATCTCCCAGATCAAACTGGCGATCGAGACGACGCTCACACCGGGCAAGCCATCCGTGGTAGCCTCCTTCGACGATCCGGTGACCTCGCGGAAGTTCGACGTCGAAGCCATCGTCACGAAACTGTAGGACAGGCTTCAGCCTGTCCCCCGCGATCGAAGTTCATCCATCGCGCTCTGGTAATAGCCGCCGCCCGCGCCGCCGCTCGCGCGGTGCCGTTCGATGTACGCCAGGATCCTCTGCCGGATCCCCTCGGCCTCGGGAAAATCCTCATCCGTCCAAAACCGCCGTGATTTGTCGAAGTACCCGACGCGTGCCAGGAAGGCCACCGGAAAATAGATCTGCTCTTCCACCGAATCCTGGCCGGGCTCGATGCGGAACGAACCGTCGGATTGCAGAGACTCGCTCAGACACCATCGCAGCATCTTGCGGATTTCGCCCGCGGCCTCCTGCTTCTGCGTGTCGGTAAGAGACGGCCAACCATAGCGCAGCAGAACCACGACATCCATATTGTGGTGGTTCGAATAACGCCCGCGTCGCAGCCAACCGACGGGATAATCCAGGTTCTTGAACGCCAGCAACGTGTTCACAAGTCGCGCCAAGTCGGGAACGTCGCCCTTCAGGTATGCCACCACGTGGTAGGTCATGCTCAAGTCGTCGACGAACGCAGTCGTCCCATTGCGGACAAAGGTCGCGCCCCAGAAGCCGGTAGCCGGGTTGCGGAGCCGGTTCAGGATCAGGTCTCGAAAAGCTGCCTTGAGCCCTGGGTGCCATCGATATCCTGCGGGAAGATCGTGCAGGATCAGGCGGATCAGGTCCGAGAGCGATTCGTTGAATTCCCGCCGGTGGTCGATACCGGTACGGACTATATCTGAAACGAACACGGAGTTGAAGTATCGCTTTAGATTCTCCGGCGAATTGACTCGATCGAGGAAGGCATAGGAATACTTCGCAGCCCGATCGGTTGAGCTGCTCAAGTGATCGAAAGAACTATCCAGCTTGAAAAACCATTCGGTGGAGCACCGTCCCCAACTGCCGTCGGTGTCCTGCTCTTCGGCGATCGCCTCACGCGTGGGATCGGCGAGCGTCGCCTTGAGATCGCCCAGCCGCCGGTCGATGCGGGCAAAATCGGCGGTGCTGTCGATCAGCCAGCCGGTCTCGGTGACGATCTGCCGCGAGCACGTGGTTTTCTGTCCCCGGGCTTCCCGGGCCAGCACCTCGCGATCGAGCGTGCCCAGTCGCACCTCTCGTTCCCGGCTGAGTTTGAGGTAGTTCCTGTCATGGGCGATCATCTCGCGCCGGAGATTGGCTTCGGCCTCGAGATCGCTGCGCGGGATCTCGACGGCGAAGAGGATGGGGACGGCGGCCGCCACCAGAAGGAGCTTCGCCATGAAGCTCATTTTAGGGACTCGCAGGCAGGCTTTGCATCCCGCTCATCGCGCCGACGGAGTTACCCGCGCTGACCGCCCCATTGACGGGAATGTCGCGCTGACGGCCTTAGTACTTTTGGCTATTTCTTTTGGAGAATTGCCGCGCACAAGATCCGGTGATATGGTCCACGGTGGAGAATTGCCGGTATCTGCGAAGCGCTCTTTCGGCCAAGGCGTGCAGCCGGCCTCCGCTCGGGGATTCGTGTATCGACGTCGACAACTCAGCCGCCTTCGGCGTTGTTGTTGCTCGCAAAGATCCAGGACGGAAAAATCCTGCATTCGAGCCAAATGTGACAGCTAGTCTCTTTGCAACGACTCCAGGAGAATGATCTATGTCATCGAGTTCCTCACCGCTGCGCATCGACGCCAAACGCAGCGGCATCTTTTCAACCGCGGTGATACTGGGACTGATCGCGATCGCGACTTGCGCGCAAGCGACGCCGCTTACAGGCACGGTTTTGACAGCACCCGGCTTCACCGTCACTCCAGGGCTAATCCCTCCGGGGACGCCTGCCGGCACTCTGCTGGCTTCACTGGTGTCTCCGTACTCGTTCGCCACAACCGGAGGAACCACAAGCGGGACCATCATATCCGCCGTCTACAAGAACTCCAGTGGCACACTCGACTTCTACTACCAGGTGATGAACAGTGCGACCTCGGCCACCGCCATTGCCCGGGTCACGGACACGTCCTTTGCCGGATTCACGACGTGGACGGGCTTTCGCACGGACGCCGTCGGCCCGTTTGCGGCAGGTTCGGTGGTTTACATTACGGCGGACAGCGACGCTTTAGGCAACGTGCTGGGGTTCAGCTTCAATCCGCCGAACACGGCCAAGATCCTTCCCGGCCTCACCTCCGGCATCATGGTGATCAGTACCAACGCAACAGCGTTCACGGCCGGCAACACATCCGTGATTGATGGCGGCGCCGTAACAGTGGCAGCCTTGGAACCCAGCTCTGCTGGCCCTCCCGGGCCTCTCACGATCACGACAACATCGGTTGCCGGTGGCACGGTGGGAAAGGCCTACTCCCAAACGTTGACGGCAACGGGCGGCAGCCCTCCGTATCTCTGGTCCATCATCGCCGGCCGGTTGCCCGCCGGATTGACCCTCAACCGGAATACCGGGCAGATTGCCGGCACACCGATAGAAGAACAGACGGCGATTGTGACGATCCAGGTGACGGATTCAAGCTCTCCGCCGCAGACTGCGACCACCGTGCTCGTCTTCACGATCGGTTTGTGATCAGAGGCTGATCACCAGGTCGGGGGGATTGCCGCTGAGTGCCGCGTAGACATCCGGGAAGCAGCCCACGTGTAATCCGTCGATGGCGTCCCTGAGCCTGATTTTCTCGGGTGCTCCGCCGGGCCGGCCGCTGCCGCGATCCGCGTAGCACCACACCGGTTCACCTTCGGCGAGATTGCGATCGAGCGCGCACATGTCGCACACGCCGAGCCAAATATTCTTTTCCTTTGCGACCCTGGCCAGACGCTCTCCGACAGGATCCCCTTTTCGAAGGATGTACGCATTGTCGTCGAAAAAGAACATCCCGACCACCTCCACGCCGTGCGTACCCTGTTCGAGCTGCGGCAGGATCATCTTGCCCAGCTTATAGTCCGCGGTGTGTCCTGAGGTCACAAACAAATAGGCAACTTTCATCAATTCCTCCATCGCTCAGGATACAAGACTGGCGTTGGAGACCGTTGCCGCTTGGTCCCATTTTCTGCCGGCCGTCAAAAAATGCAGCGCAAACCCAGTTGCGCCCGGCGGGCGTTGGTGCCGTCCGGAAATCCGGCGGAAGCCGTGCCCACGCCAAAAGCGCCCGGCGTCAGCGTGAGAACGCGCTTCGCCTCGGTGTATGCCTGATTGTTAATGCTGGTGTTCACCGTGGTGTTGCTGATGTTGAAGACCTCGAACATCAGCATCAGGCGCGCGTGCTCGTTGATCGGGATAATCTTGCTGATGCGGGCGTCGGCACGGTAAACCGGCGGCGTGTACAGGCTGTTGACGGGCCAGAACGGCACCCGGAAGTTGCCGCCGAAGCCGTTGATGCTGTTGGTATATGCCATTCCCGGCACGGCCGTGTCCGTGGTGCGGATCTGGGCCGTGGTGGGACGGCCGGCGGCCAGGGTCGTGATGGCGCCGAGCTGCCAGTTGTTGACTACATATTTGTAGAAGGCGCCGTCACGGCGGGTGAAGACCGGCTCCTCGACAAACGAAATTACTGCCCGGTGGCGCTGATCGAGCGCGGAGCTCCCTTTGTCGAACGCGTAGTTCCCGTTGTATGTCGTGAGAGTGGGGCTCGAGAAGTAGAGCGCGTCGCCGGCGGCGCCCTGGCCGTCGTCGATCGAATGCGCCCAGGTGTACGAAACCAGCGCCTGCAAGCCGTGCGAGAAGCGCTTGTTGAGCTGAACCGCAAGTGCGTTGTAGTAACTCTTGATGCCGTTCTCGTCCTGGATGACGCGGCCGTAGCGTGGGTCAACCCGATTGGCCAACAGATAGACCGGAGTGGTGAAGCTTCCGACTGTGGTGCCGTCGGCGTTGTTGATGGTATAGGTCACGTCGGGGCCGGGTGCGCCCATGTTCAGGTCGCGCGCCGCGAGTAACTGCACACCCCGGCTCCAGATATAGGACACCGCCAGGGACATGTCCCGCGAAAGCTGGCGCTCCACGGCAACCGTGCCCTGCTCCGAATACGGGGTGCGAAGATTGGGCGCGGCAAACTGAATGTTGGCGCCTCCGGCGGCCATCCCGGGTGGGATGCCCGGCAGCGCATTCCAAAACACGGGTCCGGCCGCGAACTGCGCGGCGTTGGTGCTTTGCAGGGCGACCGACGTCTGGTACACTCCGTTGCTGGCGAAGAGATTGTCGATCAGCGAAGCGGGAAAGCGCGCATAAAATACGCCGAAGCCGGCGCGCACCACCGTCTTCTCGTTCACGCTGTAAGTTACACCCAGCCGCGGCGCGAAGTTGCGAGTGCCGGTCGGAATGTGTCCGGTCTGCGGATAGTCCGGATTCACGATCTTAGGCTGAGGAAGCTGGGCATACT
Source organism: Verrucomicrobiia bacterium (assembly GCA_035578025.1). Taxonomy (GTDB): domain Bacteria; phylum Acidobacteriota; class Terriglobia; order Bryobacterales; family Bryobacteraceae; genus Solibacter. The sequence continues at coordinate 29,091 of DATJYJ010000106.1, read as the reverse complement.
CGTAGCGAACGCCATAGTTCAGCGTGATCTTCGGCGTGACCAGGTACTGGTCTTCGGCATAGAAACCGTAGTCGCGAATGGTGGCATCCACCACGGGATTCCCGAATGCCTGGGAGAAGCTCTGCCAGTTCTTGGCTCCCGCGGTATTCCCTGAAAAATCCAGGGCAAACTGGGTGACCGTCTGGTAAGTGTATGCGCCGTAGGCCGGACTGAGGTAGTAAGTGTAATCGGCCGTGCTGGCGATGTCCGCCCCGAATTTGACGATGTGCTTTCCCCGGGTCCAGGAAGCGTTGTCCGCGATCTGGAAGCGCTGCTCGTTGGGTTCCACTCGCGGCAGATAGTTGACGCCGTTGCCCAATCCGGTCTGTCCGGCAACAGTCAGCCCGATGAAGCCGAGCGACGGATTGTACAACTGCTGATTGAAGGTGTCGGCCTGGCGATCGGTGGCCCAGCCGAAGCGGAGCTCGTTTACCAGGCTCGGCCTCGGCGACGCGGTCCAGGACAAGCGGCCGTTGCGAACGCGAACCGAATCGTCGCCATTGCTGCCAATGGCAGCGCCGGTCGTAGACGAGATGTTGGTCTGAATCCCGTTCGGCGACAGGAAGTGCAGATAGTTGAAGCTGGCGCTGAAGCTGTTCCGCTCCGACGGCCGCCAGTCGAGGCGGCCGAAGCCGAGGTCCTGGTTGGCCTCGCGCGGAATCAGTCCGTAGTATCGCGGCAGGAGCGTGTTGATCGCGGCACACTGCGCCGGCGTGGCCGGCGCGCCGCATCCGATGAAGCTCTGCGTCGACGGATCGATCACCCCGGCCCGGCTGATGCTCGAGACGATGGGGAAATCCCGCCGGGTGAAGTCGCCGTTGACGAAATAGAAGAGCTTGTCTTTGACGATGGCGCCGCCCAGGCTGAAACCCGCTTGGTGCCGCACTTCGTCGGGATTGATGCTGGCGTAGCGGTCGCGCGCGTTGAGCGTGCGGTTGCGGAAAAACCAGTAGGCGGTTCCGTGCAGCCCGTTGCTTCCGCTTCGAGTTACGGTATTGACCACGCCGCCGATGGCGCGTCCGAACTCCGCCGACGGATTCGCCGAGACCACCTGGAATTCCTGCACCGCGTCCTGCGAGATCTGCGACGCGATGCGCGTGCGGCCGGCGTTCTCGTTGTAGAACTGCTCGGTAGTGTCGTTGCCGTCGATGAGGAACGCATTGCCGCCCGCCACCCCGCGGAACGTGAGCAGGCCGAAGGTTCCGTCGTTGGTGACGCCGGGTGTGAGCAGAACGAACGAGTCGACGCGGCGCCCGTTGATGGGCAGGTCCTGAATCGACTTCGTGTCGACCACCTGGGAGACGTCGCTCTTGGTATCCTGGACCGCCACGCCGGCGGATGTGACGTCTACCACCGTGACGCTGCGGTTGACCGTGAGGCTCACATTCAGGTTGAGATTCTGGCCCACCTGCAGATCCAGATCGAAGGCTTCGTAGGTGGCAAAACCCTGTGCCGTAACCACGACCTTGTAACCGGTTCCGGGAACCAGCGCGGGCGCGCTGAACGTGCCTCCCCGATTCGTGGTGAGGTTGCGAATCGTACCTTGCAGGTTATTCGCGATCACTACGTTGGCCTCGGGCACGGCCGTGCCCGACGGGTCGCGGACGACTCCGGAGATTGCCGCCAGCCCGGCGGTTGTTTGTGCAAAGGCCGGGACGGCCGCGAGTAGCAGGATCAATCTGGAACGCATAGGCCTCCATTCCACCGGACAGAACCGGTTATGCCCTCTTATTCATCCACGAGCCGTTTCCCGCGGAGTCCTTCCCGCTCAGGACGCGCTCGACGATATCGATGTCATCCGGCGTGGGGCCGGAGACGGCGTGCGGCTTGGGTGCCGGCACATCTTCGGCATGGTCGCCGTCGGGGACAATGAACTCCAGCAGCATGCTCACCAGCTCGGGATCGGCCGCGATGCGTTTGATCTCCTGCAGCTTTTGAATTCGCGATTCAATCTTCTTCACGTTTAGTTGCATGACTTTCTCCTTGTGCTATTTGCCCGATCGTTCGAAATGGAACGTAAGTACCGTAACGCTGGAAACGTCCCGGCCGTTTTCCTGCGCGGGACGGAACCGAAATGCCTGGGCCGCCTTCAGAGCCTCGATGGTAAGCAGGCTGGCCGCGGCGCCTTTCTGGGAAACCACTCGCGCGCCGGTCACGCGACCCGTGGCGTCCACGATCACTTCGACGTCCACCTGGACGTCGCCGGTCATCCTCGGCCCGACCCCGCGCGGCACCGACGGAGCAACCTCGTGGATCACCCTGGGACCGACAAAGGTGTGCGCTTCAGCCGCAGCCTGAGGAGTCGCCGGAGCCGCATCAACCGGCTTGGCTGGAGGCGGGGGCGGCAGACTGACCGGCCTGGAGGGGGCGGGAAGCTGCGCGGCGGAAACCGCGGGCAGAGGCATCGTTTCTCCCGGGTTGGCCGCCGCGGGAGCAACGGGCAGGTCAATAGCCACGGCCGGAGCCTTGATTACCGGCGGCTGGTAGGGCCGGGCGGCAGATGCAGATGCCGCGATCGTCGATTCACGGACTGCGGGAGCCGTAGGCTCCTTTGCAACGGGCTGAGGCGCGGGTGCCGCCGCGATTGCCGGGCCGGGTCTGGCCTCGGGCCGGGCGGGGGTGTCGGGGACCGGCTTCGAGGCCGTGGGTATGGGCGCGGCGGCAGATCTCGGAGCGGAGGAGGAAGCAGGCGCAACCGCAGCCGGAATCTCACGTCGCTGCGACCCGGCGGATGCATACCGGTAGCGCGCCACGGCAGCCACAAACGTCAACAGAACGCCCGCCACCGCCAACGCGGCGATAAGTTGCCGGCGCCGCTCGCGTCCCGCGGCCTCAGGAGCAGGCTCTTCCACGGGCACGGCCGGCTCAGGCTGCACAGGCGGAAATGCTACTTCGGGCTCCGGCTCCGCCGCCGAACCGGCGACCGGAATCAGCGGCACCTCGCTGTCGGTAAACTCCGCTTGAATCCGGCCGTCTTTCCAGAAAAAGAAGCCGGCCGTGCAGGCCCGATTCGGCAGCGTCTTCACCAGCAGAAACACGCTCTCGGGTTCCGCGAAGTAGTGGCTGATCACCCGCAGGTCTTCGGCGGAGAGACACAATCCGTCGCGGTTGTGGCTCCGATAGTAGCCCACAGGGCCGCGCTCCGGGCACTCGCGGGCGCGCGCCAGCGTTGCCTCGAACCGACGTTCGTCTTCCGCGGAAAGCGAATACCGCGGTCCGGTCCGATGCTCGCACGAGACGGCCTCGAATTGGTCGACCACAATTCGGATCCGGCCCTTGACGAACTCGACCTGTCCCAGCAGGATTCCGCCGACTTCCTTGGCAACGCGCGCGTTCTCGATGCCGCGCAGTACTTCCATCTGGAGGCGGTCCAGCATTTCCGGCTTCAGGAGCACGGTGACGCCGATATCCAGCTCGTCCCAGCGATAGTAATTATCGAGCTGGGAATTTGCCGCTACTTCCCCGCTGGCCGCAGGTTCCGTCATAGATCACGCGCTTTCGTGCCGGCTGACCCAGCGGTTCCACAGCGACGGTTTGTGGGTCAGGACCTGGAGTGGCGGCTGCAACTCCGGTTTCAGCTCGCTTGCCGTCTCGGACTCGTCAGGTTCCGTCGCGCCCGGCGCTTCTCCGAGGTCCAGCTTCTCCGCCGCCTCGCGCACGTGTGTGTGCAGCACGGTTGTCGACCGGCCGGCAAAAGCCACCAGCAGGGCGTTGTCGCAGAGCGCGTTAATCACGCGGGGGATTCGCCGCGAGATGTAGGCGACGTCGGCGATCGCCTCCGGAGTGAAGGGCATCTCTTTGCCGCCGGCGCTCATCCAGCGATGCCGCATGTAGTCGCCCACCTCCGTCGGCGCAAGCGGTCCGAGCGTGAATCGCGCGCTGATGCGCTGCTTCAACTGCCGCAGATCGTCGCGATTGAGGGTGTCGTCCAACTCGGTCTGTCCAACCAGCAGCACCTGGAGACACGGGAGTTCCGCCTCTTCGTAGTTGCCGAGCATGCGGATCTCTTCCAGAACCTCGGGGGTGAGGTTCTGCGCCTCATCCACGATGAGCACAGAGACTTTGCCTTCGCGCCGGCCCTCGGCTACCAGGTTTTGGAGCATCCATAGCCGCTGTGCCTTGTTGGTGGGAATGTCCCGCAGGCCGAACTCGAGCAGTACCAGCTCGAAAAACTCTGCCGGAGTGAGGATGGGATTGACGATCTTGCTGAACTGGAGCCGGTTGGCGGGCAGAAATCGAAGGATGCGGGCAAGGAGGGTGGTCTTCCCGGTGCCGATTTCTCCCGTGAGTACCACGAAACCGCTGCGCTGCAGGATGGCGTAAGTCAGTCCGCTGAGGGCCTCCCGGTGTTGGTCGGTCAGAAACAGGAACGACGGATCGGGCGACACCCGAAACGGATCTTTGCGTAAGCCATACAGCTCGTTATACATGACAGCGACCGTCGGAACCTTAGTCCTGTTGAGATTGCCGACGCAGGAGCAAAGCTAGGCCCAAACGCGGATCCCGCTGACAACAGGCGCTTTAGTTAGTAGTACTCGAATCGGGTATAGACCGCATCCCCTATAGGGTGGGAACTGTTCCCCAAAATTTGGACCGGTAATGACCTGAGCCCTGAGAGGATTTCACCTATTCGTAACGCAGGCAGACGATCGGATCGAGGTTCGCAGCCCGGTTTGCCGGGTAGTACCCGAAGAAAAGGCCCACACCAACCGACATCCCCACGCCGGCCACCACCCAGAACGGTGAGACAGTAGCCGGAATCGATGCGAGCGTGCGTGCCACGGTCGAAATCGCGCCGCCGATCAGTATGCCCAGCACTCCACCGATGCCCGACAGCGTGATCGCCTCCAACAGGAACTGCGCGCGGATGTCGCTCTTGCGCGCGCCGATCGCCTTGCGGACCCCGATCTCGCTGGTGCGCTCGGTCACGGAGATCAGCATGATGTTCATCACGCCGATCCCGCCGACCAGCAGGCCGATCGAGCTGATGACGCCGGTCAACAGCGCCATGGCGCCGGTGAGCCGGTTCCAGAGGTCCAGGAACAGGCTCTGATCGGCCACTTCGAAATCGTTGTCGGCGTTGTGGGGCACGTGGCGGCGGCGGCGCATGGCGTCCACCACCTGGTTCTGCGTCGAGGCAAGTTCTGCATCCTGCCGCACGGTGAAGATGAGGAAGACCTCGCGGACCTCGGGGAAGTTTTTGTGGAAGTTCGATAGCGGGATGCAGGTGAACTGATCCACGCCGAAGCCGAAGATCCCGGTGTCCTTTTCGAACACCCCGATCACTTCGTAGAGCTTGCCGTTCAGCCGGACCTGCTTGCCGACGGGATCGGAGTGCGGAAACAGGGACTCCGCGATGGCGTTGCCGATCACCACCACGGCGCGTGCGTGCGATTCGTCGTACTCAGAGATGAACCGGCCGGTGGCCACCGTAAACAGCGGGATCGCGGCAGCGTAATCCGGCGGTGTGCCGCGGATGAACATGCGCTCGACGCGCTCGCCCTCATAGGAAATCGAATCCGGCTGGCCGGAGGGAGGCGTGATGCGCTGCGTGAAGGCTACCGCGATATCCACGCCGGAAACCGTCTCCTTCAGGTATTGGGCATCGCCGATTTCGAGGTACTTGCGCAGCCGGATCTTCTGCGGGAGGGGCGCAAAACCGGTGTAGCCGGGCGGAATGCGCATGATGAAGAAACTCCGCGACCCGAACGACTGGATGCGATTCTGCATGTACCCGTTCAACCCGTCGATGATCGCCGCCACGCTGATCACGCTGGTCACCCCGATCACTATCCCCAGAATCGTGAGCGCGGACCGTACCTTGCGCGAGCGCAGTGTGTCCACGGCGACGTACAGGTTCTCCTTGATCTCGGTCAGGGTCATGAGTTACTCCGTGCGCAGCGCCACCACCGGGTCGAGCTTCGCGGCTTTCACCGCGGGATACAGTCCGAAGAAGAGTCCGATGATGGAGCTCAGCACCACACCTAGCGTGGCCACCCAGGCCTGCACCGAGGCCGGGAAGTCGGTAAGCTGCCGCAAGGCCAGTGCGCAGCCGAATCCACCCATGACGCCGATGCCGCCGCCGATAATGCACTGCACGATGCTTTCCACCACGAACTGCCCCATGATGTCGCCGCGGGTGGCGCCTACTGCCCGCCGTACTCCGATCTCCTTGGTCCGCTCGGTGACGCTCACCAGCATCACATTCATGATCACGATGCCGCCTACCACGGCCGAAATCGAGCTGACCATCATGAAGACAGCAAAAAATGCGGAGCTGATGCTCTGCCACAGCGAGATGTAGCTCTCCGAGGTGCCGATATAGAAATCGTCGTCCTTGCCCGGCGCCACGTGCCGGCGGGCGCGCATGATTCGCCGCGCATCGTCCTGGGCGCGCGTGAAGGCGTCGTCCGGGCCTTCGGCCTTCACCTGAATCACCAGGCTGTTGTACTGCCCCCGGACCTTGAGAAACGTTCGCAGCGGGATGACGATGAAGTTGTCCTGGTCCTGTCCCAGCACGCTGCCGATCTTCTCGAAGGTACCGACCACGATGAATTCCGCCTGGCCGGCCCTGATCACATGGCCCAGCGGGCTGGTGTCGGGGAAGAACTCGCGCGCCACGCGGTCACCGATCAGGCAGACGTCGCTGACGTGCCGGTCCTCCATCTCCGTGAAGTAGCGCCCGGTTTCCACGGTGCGAGTATCGATCTCCGCCATGGTGGGCGTATGCCCATACATGGTGGCATCGTCAAGTTCGTGATTCTGATACCGCAGAATGACGCTGGTGTTGAGCGCCGCGCCCACGTATTCGCAATGCCCGCAGTTGGCCTCCAGCGCCTCCATGTCCGCGGGGTAGAAGAACCGGTTGCGCATCGCCCGGTTGATTATGGTGAAATCCGCGACCGCGAAGGGCAGGCGTCCAATCCGGAATACGTTGGTGCCGAGGTTGGCAATCTTCTGCTCTACGTAGAGGTTGGCGCCCTGGACGAGAGTCATCACGGTGATCAGCGTGGCCACGCCCATGGTGATTCCGAGGACCGTGAGCGACGCCCGCAGCTTGTGGGCGCGGATGGAGTCCAGCGCCAGCGATAGGTTGTCCCCGATACCGATCATTCGTTACCTGAGCGGTCCGGCGGAAGCCGGTCCGGCACCAGATTCAAATTCTAGCGAAAAACTGCCTCCCGCCAGCACTTCCCGGCGTATTCACAAATGGAGCAAGTTGATGAAAGCATTCGCCCTGATCCTCGTGCTGGCCGGCGCCGCCGCTTCCCAGACGCCTGACGTGGCCGCCATCATGGCCAAGGTCGCGGAAAACCAGGCCCGTTCCCAGGAAGCCCGCAAGGAGTTCGACTATCACCAGAAACAGCTCCTACGCATGCTCCGCGGCAGCGGCAAACTGGCTCGTGAAGAGCGCCGCGAATACGACGTGGGGCCCACCCCTGGCGGCACACACAAGGATCTGGCGCATTTTGAAGGGACGTACGAGTACAAGGGCAAACTTGTTCCCTACTATCGGCCCGGCTACGAATACAAGGAAATGGATATCGACGGCGAGCTGATCAACGACCTTTCCGAGGACATGACCAACGACAAGCACTCTCGCGACGGCCTGGCCTGCGACCTGTTCCCCCTCACGGCTGAGCAGCAGCACCGGTACACCTTTCTGCTCAAGGGCGCCGAACAATACCGCGGCCGCGAAGTGTATCGGGTGAGTTTCGAGCCGAAGCCCCACCAGGACTTCGACGATGCGGCCTGGAAGGGAGAAGCCCTGATCGACGCCGCCGAGTTCCAGCCGGTTTTCGTGCAGACCCGCCTGGCCTTCAGAATCCCCATGGCGGTGAAGGTCCTGCTCGGCACCAATATCACGGGACTGGGCTTTGCGGTGAGCTACCAGAGATTCGAGGACGGGATATGGTTTCCGGTGAGTTACGGCGGCGAGTTCGAGGTGCGGGCGGTATTCTTTTACAAGCGGAAGATTTCCGTGGCGATGACCAACCAGAATTTCCGCCGCACGCACGTAGAGAGCAGCGTGACGTACGTGAGCCAGGATCGGTGATCGAAATCCAGAGCGCGGCCCGGCAGGCGTGTGACTTCGGCGAGCTGATGCGCGAGCACCGCTCGATGGTGTTCAGTGTCGTCTACCACTTCCTGCACGACCGCGACCTGGCGGAAGAAATTGCGCAGGACGTTTTCCTGAGCTTGCACCGCAACCTGGGCGAGTTGGAATCGCCGGCGCACGCGGCGCACTGGCTGCGCCGCGTGGCGGTTCAGCGCTCGATCGACGCGGCCCGCCGCCGCCAGCGCCGGCCGATGGTGGCGCTGGAATCGCTGCCCGAGCCGTCTGTGCGCCCGTCGCCGGGCGATCCGCTGTTGGGCGAGATGCTGCGCAAGCTGATCGCGTCGCTGCCGGAGACGCAGCGCATGGTCGTGATTTTGAGGTACCAGGAAGACCTGGACCCGTCGGAGATCGCCGGAATCATGGGCATCCCGGTTGGAACCGTGAAGAGTCATTTGCAACGCTCGCTGGCGCTGCTTCGCGAGAAGCTGGAGCGCCGCGGCGTGGGAGAACGCTGAAAATGGACTGGTTGGAACAGGAACTGAAACAGGCGCTGGCGCGCAAGGAACCCGCTGCGGATTTCGACGCGCGCGTGCGCCGCAGGCTGCTGCGGACCACGCCGCGATGGCTCGCCGCTGCCGCCGCGCTGGTCGTCATCGCCGGCGGAGGCGCGCTCTATCGGCGGCACCAGGGCGAGCAGGCGAAGGAACAGGTGATGCTGGCCATGCGGCTGGCGGGATCCAAACTGAATCGCGTGCAGGCGCACGTGCAGGCCATGGGAGAACGCCAATGAAGCCTGTGTTCCTGGCCTACGCGCTGGCCGGCGTGCTCTTCGCGCAGCAGTTCAAGTTCAACCTGGATCACCTCGCCCCGAAGGCGAGCGAGAAGGTGGATCTTTCGTTGACCGCCAACCTGCTCCAGCTTGCGGCGAATTTCCTCGACACCAACGACCCCGATGAGGCCAAAGTGAAGAAACTGGTCGCCGGGCTCCAGGGCATCTACATCAAGAGTTTCGAATTCAAGAAGGAAGGCCAGTACAGCAAGGGCGACCTCGACCAGATCCGGAATCAGTTGAAGGCGCCGGAATGGCAGCGCATGATGGGCTTCGAGAGTTCGGAGGACCGGGAGAGCGTCGAGATCTGGGTGCGCAACGAGAACAACAAGATGACCGGCCTGGCGATTCTGGCCTCGGAGGCCACGAGCCTCACGGTGGCCAACATCGTGGGCTCGATCGAGCTCAGCGATCTGTCCGAGCTGGGCGGCCACTTTGGCATTCCGAAACTGAAGAAGAAGTGACCCTACCCGTCGAGGCCGGACTACCGCAGATCCAATCCCCCTGCGTTCAGGAACCTGCGATGAACCTCGGCGCGGCGGTCGCGGACCTCGGTGAATCCCTCCGCATCGCGGACCGCAGCCAGCCACGGATCGCGTTCGAGTGGCGCCTCGCACAGAAATCCAGCCTCGATCGCTTCCGCCAACATGCTCAGCGCCCGGCTGGTGTCGCCGGCACGTGCCACGTGGCGGCCATGTAAAAGAAGCTCTCGGGGTCGTGCCGGGCACGCACCACCTGTCCCTCGGCCAGCCTGAGCGTTGGGCCTGTATAGCGAGGGCTCCAGCTTCCACCGTTTCCGACGTGAAGCCATCACGGAAGCCAACGAAAGCGATCCGTACCAAGCGATGCGGGCTGCGGGGCACTCCAAGTTCGACACGAATCTGCTTTTCGGTCTCACCGATGAGAAACGCCAGGAAGAAGCGATCGAATTCAAGAGCGTTATCTTCGTCCGGCTGGATTATTGAATGGCTCCCAGAAGCATCAACCCACACCAGTGGTCGCAGCGCTTCTGCTACAGCAAGCCAGTGAGCATGGGCCAGAAAAGGCCAACACGATTCATGCGAACGCGGACGATGAAATTCGCAACTGGCTTTGTTTTCAATTGATGAATGGTGGGCCCGTGGCGACTCGAACGCCAGACCTCTACCGTGTCAAGGTAGCGCTCTAACCAACTGAGCTACGGGCCCTTGCGATGCGGGAACCCTAAGTATACCATGCGCTATCCTTCCCACATCCACTTGCCGCCGACCATCGTCCGCTCCACCGCGATCGTGATCAGCGACTCCGGCGGCTCTTTCAGCGGGTCCCGCCCCAGCACCGTCAGGTCCGCCAGCTTGCCCGGCTCGATCGAGCCTTTCAATTTCTCCTCGAAGCTCGCGTATGCCCCGTGGACCGTCGCCACCTTCAGCGCTTCCGCCACCGTGATGCGCTGCTTCGGCCCCCACGCGTTGCCTTTCGTGTCCGTGCGCGTCACCGCCGATTGCAGAAACATCATCGGCTCGAACGGCCCCGGCGGATAATCGCTCGACATCGTCGCCGGAATGCCGGCGTCCAGGAAACTGCGCAGGGCGAACATCCAGTTCAGCCGCTCGGCGCCGTATTCCTTCATCTTCTCGCCGTGGTAATACACGTAGCTCGAAAACGGCGTCGGAATCACGCCCTGCTCCTTGATCCGCCGCACCAGGCCGTCGTTGATCAGCGTGCAGTGCTCGATGCGGAAGCGCGCATCGCGCCGCGGTGTCTCGCGCTGCAATCGTTCATATACGCGCAGAATCGTGTCGATCGCCCGGTCGCCGTTGGCGTGCGTGCCGATCTGCCATCCCGCGGCGAACGCCGGGCGCGCGTCTTCGAAGAGCTGGTCTTCGGTCCGCACCTGAATCCCATAGTCGTCCGGCCGCCCGACATAAGGTTGTGACATCCACGCGGTGCGTTCCGAAATCGACCCGTCCGCCACCATCTTCACCGCGCCCACCCGCACCCACTCGTTGCCCAACCCGCTGCGCACGCCCGCGCTCAGCATCCGCGCCACTCCCGGTTGGCGGATGAAGCAATAGACCCGCACGCTCAACTCGCCCGCGGCATGCGCGTCCTGGTAGGCGGCCAGGTCCTCGGGCGAGCCGCCTGGGTCGTTCACGCTCGTGATGCCGCTCCTGGCGATCAGCTTCGTGATCAGCTTGACGCCTTCGCGCCGCTCGGCCGGCGTCGCGGTGTTCGGAATCCTCCGCGAGAACGGAGCGCGCGCATTCTCCTCGATGCGCCCGGTCAGCTTGCCTCCGTCGCGTTCGAACTTGCCCCCCTCCGGATCCTGCGTGGCCTCGTTCACGTCCGCCATCGCGTACGCGCGCGAGTTCACGTAGGACGTGTGTCCGCCGCGGTGCGTGATCATCACCGGATGGTTGGGCGCCGCCGCGTCCAGGTCGGCCTTGTTCAGCGGGCGTCCCTCCGCGGTCTTGGTGTCGTCGTACATGAAGCCCAGCACCCACTGCCCCGGCGGCGTCTTCGCGGCGCGCTCCCGGATGGCCGCCTGGATGGCCGCGATCGACCGCAGATCGCAGTTCACCTCTTTCAAATGCAACAGCCCCGACGAGGCCGTATGCAGGTGCGCGTCGATGAAGCCCGGCACCACCGTGTGCCCGCCCAGGTCCACGCGCGGCACGCCCGCCAGCGGCAGGCCCAGGATCTCCTGGTTCGTGCCCACCGCCAGGAAACGTCCGCCCGCGATTGCCACCGCCTCGGCGCGCGGGCTTGCCGGGTCCATGGTGTAGATGCTCCCGTTGGTCAGGACCAGTTCGGGACGTGTGACCGCGGCGCGCAGCCCCACCGCGCCCAGGAGGCCGAGAAATCCGCGGCGGGACGGCAGCATTAGCCACGGATCAACGCCGACGCACGCCGATGACCCATTGTCTTTCGATCTGCGTTCATCTGCGTTCATCTGCGGCCGTCCTTCTTCAGCGCCTACGATACCGCCTTGGCCGCTGCTTCCACCGTCGGGCAGACCTTCACGACCGCGCTGATCTGCGTCAGGTTCAGCAGTTGCAGCACGCGCCCCTCGGGGGCCACGATGGCCAGCGTGCCGCCCGCCTCTTTGAACTTCCCGGCGGCCAGCGCCAGCACGCCGATGCCGGCTGAATCGATGTAATCCACGCCGGTCAGGTCGAGCACCAGCCGCCGCACGCCTTTCTGTCCCATCTCCTCGGCCAGAGTCTCGATGCGCTGGCTCTCGCGTCCCAACGCTAATCTCCCGGACACCTCCACCACGGTGAGGTCCGGTTCCACCTTCCGCTCCACGATATTCAGCAGCATAGGTCCCTAATAGTCTACGACGGAACCCGCGTGGGGCGGATGATGCACTCACTCCACCAGCGACAGGATAGTCGCCGGTGCATTCCCCTCCAGCCGGTTATTGACGAAGAGAAACAGAAACTCCTTGTTCTCCCGCGCCCGCCCGATCAGCACCTTCATCGATTCCCGCGCTTCCGGATTCGGATCCTGCACGTGCGTGTAAGGCGCAAAAGCGTCCACCGCCTCTTCGTATACCCTGCCCCGCCGCAGCAGCGCACGGCACACCTGAAAGTCCGCGGTCGCCGAATCCGGAATCGCGATCTGTTGTTTCAGCTCCGGCATCTTCGCCCAGGCGTTGAACACGTGCGCCACATTGTGCGCGCGCAGGCACGCAAAGTACTCCCTGTCCAGAAACTCGGGATTGCGCACCTCGACCGCGTAGCGGAACTCGGGACCCAGCGTCGCCAGGAACGGATCGAGCCGCGCCGCGAATTCCCCCACGTCCGCAAAGCTCCTCCGCGAAAAATTGCCGAACTCGAAGATCAACAGCGCGGTCTTCCCCTGATGCGGCAGCAAAGGTCGCACGAACATCTCCCGAAACACGTGCGCATCCAGAAACGTCTCGTTTTCCCTGCCTGCCGTCGCGCCATACCGTGCGTGTACCGGAAACACCTTGCAGGTGATCTGTTCCGGCACCTTGAAAGCGAACCGGAACCCCTCCGGCACCTGCGCGAACATCCGCGCCCAGAACTCCGCGGTCGGAAACTGGTAGAACGCGAAATCGCCGCAGACCGTGGGGAATGTCTGCGCGTATTCCGCCAGGCACTCCTGCTCGAATACCTTCTTCGAGAACTTGCCCCGTGCAAGGTACCGCTCGCGCGAGTAAATCTGCCCGAGCCAGCCTTCGTACTTCCAGGAGCTGCCGCCAATGAAAATGTTCTCCCGCGCCAGCGCGCGCAGCTTCCCGGCCAGCCCCTCCCGATCGAAATCGCCAGGTTCGTCGAAGAGCGGACCGGGTCCTACCATGCCTGCGCCGCGCGGAAATAGAACGGGTCGGCGCCTGCCTCGATCAGGCCCGCCGGCCACAGGCGGATGATCACCGGCGCCGCGCCGCTGCCGTACCGCGTCCGCAGTTCGATATCGTGCTTGCGCTTCTGCAGCTCCGCGATCACCGCCGGGTCCAGCCGCTCGTCCAGCAGCAGCTTGCCCGGGCTCATGGCGTGATTGTCGAAGCTGGAAACCAGGTGCTCCGTCTGGAATCGCGGCGCTTCCACCGAGCGCTCCGCGTTCATTCCGAAAAACGCCGCGTACATGAAGACCTGCAGCAGGGATTGATCCTGGTTGTCTCCGCCCGGCGTCGAAAGCGCGAACAGCGTACGATCCGGATTCACCACGATGGTCGGGCTCAGCGTCACCCGTGGACGCTTGCCGCCCGCCAGCTCGTTCGGATGCCCGGGCACCAGCAGAAAGCTCTCCGCGCGCTGCGTCAACGGAATGCCCGTGTCCCCGGCAATGTAGCTCGGCATCCAGGCGCCGCTTGGGGTCGCCGAGAACACGATGCCGTCTTTGTCGATCGCGTTCACGCACGTAGTGTCCTTGTTCATCAGCGCGTCCGGAATCTTATACCGTGGGATGTCGCTATAGTAAGGATGCTTCCCCGCCTGCTCGCCGATCTTTCCCGGCCGGAACTCGAGCGATGCCTCCTGCGTGATCAGCTTGCGCCGCTCGTCGCCGTACGCCTTGCTCAGCAGCGTCTCAGCGGGAATCTTGTTGAACTTGGGATCGCCGTAATAGGTGTCGCGGTCCGCGTACGCCAGCTTCAGCGCTTCCACCATGGTGTGGATGTACTCCGCGCTGTTCATCTTCATCCCCACCAGGTCGAAGCCATCCAGAATATTCAGCGCTTCGATCATGGCCGGCCCCTGTGTGTAGAAGCCGGGCTTGTAGAACGTGTACCCCTTGAAAGTAGTCGAGACCGGCTCTTCGGGCTCCAGGCGGAACGCCGCCAGATCTTCATACCGCAGGAATCCGCCGTGGGCCTTCGAGAACGCGTCGATGCGGTGCGCGATCTCGCCGCGATAGAAGAAGTCGCGGACCGCGTCGATCGCCTTCGCCCGGTCGGCTCCGCCCGCAATCGCCTTTCGCTCCGCCTCCGCCATCGACCGCAGCGTGCGCGCAAGGTCCGGCTGGTGGAAAATCTCCCCCACAATCGGCACCCGCCCGTTGGGCAGGAAGATGCGCCGCGAATCCGGCCACTTCTCCAGGTACTTCATGCTGGCCCGGATCGACTGCACGCGGAACTCGTCGACCGGGAAGCCGTCCGCCAGGTCGATCGCCGGCTGGATCACTTCGCTGAACGATTTGGTGCCGTACTCGCGCAGCGTCACCAGCCCCGCTTCCACCATGCTCGGCACCAGCGCCGGCAGGATGCCGCAGACCGGCACCCAGTTCTTCATCCCGCTGGTTTCGGGCGGCGTGACAATCTCGTCGTCGGTCACCTTGTGGTCGCGGAAGAACTGCGCGCTGGCCAGCTTCGGCATGGTGCCCACGCCCGCAATCGCGTGGACCTTGCCATCCCTGGTGCGCACCAGGATCGGCGCCTCGCCGCCCATTCCAAAGTGCGAGAACTCCACCACGCTGGCGGCCAGCATCGTGGCCACGCCCGCGTCCACGGCGTTGCCGCCCTGGAAATAGAGGCGCATCCCAGCCTCGGTGGCGTACTCCGTACCGCCTCCCACCGCGCCGCGCGTGCCTCGCGCCGGCAGACGCATCGCCGGCTCCTGCCGCCGCGGCGCCTGTCCCCAAGCCACCGCCATGCAGCAGCAGGCCAGCAGCATCGCCGATCTAGGTTTCATGCTTGCATTGTATAATCACTTCACTCGTGGCCGAGCCAGAGCCCCAATCCGACCCCGCACGAAAAGGCGAGGACGAGCCGATGCTGTACTGCCCGCGCTGCTCGGCGCGTCTCTCGCAGCACAAATGCAAGCTGGTCTGTCCGCAGTGCGGTTACTACATGAGCTGCGCCGATTATTATTAGAAGAGCATGTCCGACATCCCTGCCCTGCTGGAACGTTTCCGCCGCGGCCCCGAGCTGCTGGCCGTAGTCCTGACCGGTGTCTTCGGCGAAGAAGAAGATTTCGCCCCCGAGCCCGGCAAATGGACCCCGCGCCAGATCGTCGCCCACGTGGCCGACGCCGAATTGGTGGCCGCCCACCGCTTCCGCCAGATGCTCGCCGAAGACAACCCCCCTCTCATCGCCTTCGACCAGGACAAGTGGACTCAGAACCTCGACTACGCGAAACGCAAGCCCAAGCAGTCGCTGGAGACCTTCCGCCGCATCCGTGCCGAAAACTACGAGCTGCTCAAGGATCTCTCGCCCGCCGCCTTCGAACGAACCGGCAATCACAGCGAGCGCGGTGTGATCTCGGTACTCAATCTCCTCGAAGGCATGGCCGAGCATGCCGAATCGCACGCCCGCCAGCTCCAGCAAATGCGCGAGCAATACAAGTCCCGCAAAAAGTAACTGGAGCGTCCCTTCGTTCCCGGCCTGCCCCACAGCCGCTTCTTGCGGTTCAACCCGCTACACTATTCCTTTATGTCCCAATCCTTCTATCCCCCCCTCGCCGCCCCTCCGCGCCTGCTCTTCGGACCCGGCCCCAGCATGGTCGCCCCTCGCGTCTACGAGGCCATGCGCCAGCCCGTCGTCGGCCACCTCGACCCGTTCTTTTTCCAGGTCGCCGACGAGATCCGCATGCTCCTCGGATACGTCTTCTCGACCGCCAACCAGTACAACATCGCCATCTCCGGCACGGGCAGCTCCGGCATGGAGGCCGCCGTTGCCAATCTCACCGAGCCCGGCGACAAGTTCGCGCTCCTCACCAACGGCTTCTTCGGCGACCGCATCGGCGAGATGGCCGCGCGCCACGGCGGCCAGGTAGTCAAACTGGCCAAGCCTTGGGGCGAGCCCTTCGACCCCCAGGAGGCCCGCGAGTTCATCCGCCGGGAGCGCCCGCGCGTGGTGGCGTTCGTGCAAGCCGAAACCTCCACCGGCATGTTCAACCGGGCCAAGCCCATCTCCGAGGCCGCCCATGAGGTCGATGCCCTCGTGATCGCCGATTGCGTCACCTCGCTTGGCGGCATGCCGGTCCTGGTGGACGACAACGGCATCGACATCGCCTACAGTTGTTCGCAGAAGGGACTCGGCTGCCCGCCGGGACTCGCGCCCATCACGGTATCGCCGCGCGCGCTGGAGCGGGTCAAGGCCCGCAAGACGCCGGTGCACTCCTTCTACCTCGATTTCCAGCTTCTCGACAGCTTCTACGCAGGCCATAAATATCATCACACCGCCTCCGCCACGGCCTTCTACGCGCTCCGCGAAGGCCTCGCCATGGTCGCCGAAGAGACGCTGGAAGCGCGCTGGGAGCGCCATCGCCTCAATCACGAGGCCTTCGTCGCCGGCATCAAGGCCATGGGTTTGAGCATGCACGTCCCCGAGGGCCATCGTCTGTGGACCCTCAATACCCCGCGTGTCCCCGATGGCGTCGACGATGCCAAGGTCCGCTCCTGGCTGCTCGAGCACCGCAACATGGAGATCGCCGGAGGCTTCGGTCCGCTGGCGGGCAAGGTATTCCGCATCGGCACCATGGGCTACGGCTCCACGCCGGAGAACGTCCACCTCATCCTGGAATCCCTGGCCGCCGCGCTCAAACACGCCGGCTACGCGGCTGCTATCGCCTGAAAAATTGGCCGGCACCCATGCGCGCGTTGCTGATCTTCCTCGCGGCCATCTCAGCCACCGCCGCCACCTACCCGTCGACCGAAGAGGACTTCGCCAACCCCGAGCGCGGCTTCTACGTCCAGACCTCGTACAATCCGGAGCGCGGCCAGACTCGCCCGCTCGACCCCGCCTTCCTTCGCCGCGCCCGCGAAAACGGCATGAGCCTGCTGCGCATGTATTGGGTGCTCTCCGAATTCCGCGACCAGCCGCTCTCGCCCGCCATGCTCGACCGCGTCCGCGCCGATTTCGCCGCCGCCCGTGCCGCCGGCGTCAAGATCATCGGCCGCTTTGCCTACAACTTCGGTCCCATCGGAGCCCCCGATGCGCCGCTCGATCGCGTCCTCGCCCACCTCGATCAGCTCCGCCCGGTGCTGCGCGAAAACTCGGACGTTCTCGCGTTCCTCGAAGCCGGCTTCATCGGCACCTGGGGCGAGTGGCACCATTCCACCAACGGCCTGCTCGACCACAAACGCGAGATCGTCGCCAAAATCCTCGAAACGCTGCCGCCCGACCGCATGCTCGCTCTCCGCTATCCCCGCCTGAAGACCGATCTTTACGGTCCCGAGCCCCTCAACGCCGCCGAAGCGTTTAGCGCCATTCCCAAAGCCCGCATCGGCGCCCACAACGATTGCTTCCTGGCGTCGGACACTGATTGGGGCACGTGGTCGAAAAACGTGGCCGCCGAAAAGGCCTTCTACCACCAGGACAATCTCTTCGTCCCCCAGGGCGGCGAGACCTGCAACATCCAGGAAGATGCCCGGCCCTTCGTGGGCTGCAAAAATGCCCTGCGCGAGCTGGCCTACCAGCACTTCAACACGCTCAACAGCGGCTATCTGAAAGATGTCCTCGACGGCTGGATCTCCGGCGGCTGCATGCCCGAAATCCGGCGGCGCCTCGGCTACCGCTTCCGTCTGGTGCAGTCTTCCGCGCACACGCAAGGCACACAGCTCCACGTCGAAGTCTCGGTCCACAACGACGGTTTCGCCAACCTCTACAACCCCCGCCCCCTCTTCCTCGTTTGCCGCAATCGCGCCACGGGAAAGACCGAGCGCTTCCCCATCGGCGACGACCCCCGCTACTGGGTACCCGGCGAGGACTCCGGCTTCCGCATCAGCGTGAAGCTCCCGCCGGGCGAGTACGACCTGCTGCTCCACCTGCCCGACGCCGCGCCCTCGCTCCGCGACCGCCCCGACTTCGCCGTGCGTTTCGCCAACCCCGACGTCTGGGAGCCGGCAACCGGGATGAATCGCCTGGCCGACATGGCAGTGGTCCGAAAATAACTCGACCTGCTTAAGATTTCAACACCTGATACTATGAAATCATGTCGGATAATGGACTCTTCTCTCTGACCGGCCAGGTGGCGGTCGTCATCGGCGGAGGCGGCGTTTTGGCCGGTGCCATGGCAGTCGGTTTGGCCAAGGCGGGCGCCGATATCGCCATCCTCGACGTCAGCGGGGAAGCCGCCCAGAAGCAGGCCAAATCCATCCTCACCCTCGGCCGCCAGGCCGTCGGCATTCCATGCGACGCTACCAGCAAAGTGGCCCTCCAGCACGCCCTGGAAAGCATTCTCGAATCGCTCGGCCATGTCGATATCCTCATCAATGCCGCTGGTGTAAATTCCGGCACTCCGTTCTTCGAGATCACCGAAGAAGAGTACGACCGCATCATGGCCATCGACCTCAAGAGCGTCTTTTTCGCCTGCCAGGTCTTCGGCCGGCAGATGGTGGATGCCGGCCGCGGCGGCTCCATCATTAATATCTCGTCCGCCTCGTCCGGCCCGCCCCTCTCCAAGGTCTTCACTTACGGTGTCGCCAAGGGCGGCGTCAACCAGATCACCCAGTTCCTGGCGCGGGAGTTGGCCCCGCACAACATCCGCGTGAACGCCATTCTCCCCGGCTTCTTCCCCGCCGAGCAGAACCGCAAGCTCCTCACCGACGAGCGCGTCGCCAGCATCATGAACCACACCCCCATGCAACGTTTCGGCGAAAGCTGTGAGCTGGTCGGCGCGGCCGTCTACCTGGCGTCTCCCCGCGCCGCAAGCTTCGTCACTGGCTCCATTCTGCGAGTTGACGGCGGCTTCCTCGCCATGACCATCTGACCCGTCCGGCTACAATAAAGGTGTGGCCGCCCGCAATCAATACCAGCTTCTCAACCCCGGCGATCGTGCCCCCGGCTTTCGCCTGGCGCGTCTTGAGGGCGGCGAGGTCGGTCTGGCCGATCTGATCGCCGGCGGACCCGTCCTGCTCGCCTTCTACAAAGTCACCTGCCCCGTATGCCAGCTCACACTTCCCTTCCTCGAGCGAATCCACGCGGCGCGCGCCCTGCCGATCTATGCCATTTCGCAGAACGACGCCGCCGACACGCGCGAATTCAACGCCGAATTCGGCATCACCCTCCCCACCCTCCTCGATAGCGAGGAAAGCGGCTTCCCGGCGAGCAACGAATACGGCATCTCGCACGTGCCCACCCTGTACCTGATCGGCACGGACGGCAAAATCTCCCGCGTCATCGAGGGCTGGAGCAAGCAGGAGATCGAATCACTCGGCGCCTTGGCAGGCGTCGGAGTCATCCGCCCCACCGATGACGTCCCCGCCTGGAAGTCCGGCTGAAGCTCCCGCAACTAGATTCCCCGGTCGGGGATTTTACCTCTGAGTTCTTTTCTCCGAGTCTCTGCGCCTCTGCGGTGAATTTGTGCCTGCTAAACTAAGTAAAGCAATGGCCAACCCCATTCAGGACATTTTCGGCACCGCGGCATCCATCGCCAAGGGCATGGGCATCACCTTCAAGGAGATGCTCGGCCCCACCGTCACCGACTACTATCCTGACGAGCCGCCCAAATTCGAACAGCGATTCCGCGGAGTCCACGTGCTCCAGCGCGACGTCAACGGCATGGAAAAATGCGTGGCCTGCTTCCTCTGTGCCGCCGCCTGCCCCTCGAATTGCATCTACATCGAAGCCGCGGAAAATACCGACAAGGTTCGCATCTCCGGCGGCGAGCGCTACGCCAAGGTCTACAACATCGATTACAACCGCTGCATCTTCTGCGGCTACTGCGTCGAAGCCTGCCCCACCGACGCCATCACTCACGGGCACGGCTTCGAAATCGCCAACTACAACACTTCCGCGCTCGTCATGCGCAAGGAAGACATGCTGGCGCCGCTCCCTCCCGGATACCAGCCCCCGGCCCTCGGGGCTGAAGCGCCCGCCGCGCCTTCCGGCGCACATTAAGAGCATCCCGTGTTTCGCGCCATCCGCGAGCAGATCGATACCATTTTCCGGGAAGACCCTGCCGCCAAAAGCGTGCTCGAAATCTTCCTCTGCTATCCCGGTTTTCACGCCATCCTCGCCCATCGCGTCGCCCACAAGCTGTATCTCTGGCGCACGCCGCTGTTCCCGCGACTGATCTCCCAGATCAGCCGTTTCTTCACCGGCATCGAAATCCACCCCGGCGCCACCATCGGCCGCCGCTTCTTCATCGACCACGGCACCGGCGTGGTCATCGGTGAGACCACCGAGATCGGCGACGACGTGCTCCTCTACCAGGGCGTGACCCTCGGCGGTACCGGCAACGAGCGGGGCAAGCGCCACCCCACCCTCGGCAACAAGGTGGTCGTCGGCGCGGGCGCGCGCATCCTCGGCAATATCCGCATCGGCGACAACGTCAAGGTCGGCGCGGGCAGCGTCGTGGTTCACCCGGTGCCCGACAACTCCACCGTGGTCGGCATCCCCGGCCGCGTCGTGCGCGTGCGCCCCGAAGGCGGACCGCTCGAGCATGGCCGCCTCCCCGACCCCGAAGGCCAGGCCATCGACGACCTCGCCCGCCGTGTCGCCGACCTCGAGAATCAGATCCGCATGCTCATCGCCGAACACGAGCTGCAGCACCACGGCAAAAACTGAGCCCGTTCAAAGCCATTCCGGCTTGAGCGCCGCGTCCACCACCAGCAGTTCCACCTCCCGCCGCCCCTCGATCAAAACCAGCCCGAGTTCCTCCCAGAGCGCGGTCGCCAGCGCGCGCACGTCTCCCGGTCTCCACTTCAACGCACAGCGGTACGGACCCTGCGGCAATCCTTCGCCGAACACCGGCCGCTTCACCACGTTCTGCAGCCAGGTGAGCAGGATGAAATCGTTGGCGTTCGTCGAATCGAACGCTCCTTCGCGCGCCCAAACGCGCAATCCGGTTGTCGCATCGTCGGCCTGTCCCAGCGTCGGCGGCCGCCCGTTGCTGGTCTTCAGGATGTAAACCGGCACTTCGCGTTTCTCGCGGTGCATCCGGATTTGCAGCCGCTCCTCCAACTCCCGCCCGATCAGCCCGCGCAGTTCCTCGCGCGTATTCGCCGCCGCTTCCTCGCGCCGCCGGAGTTGCAGCCGGTATTCGTCGCACACCACCGCAATCAGGTCGAACCGCTGGCGCGTCATCCACTCCGGCGCCACAATCCGCACTTGCGGAACACCTTCCATCCGCGCCAGCAGGCTCTTGAGCGAGACCCCGCTGGCCTGCAGCGACCACGGGTCGTTTGCTATCCGTCCGAATCGGCCCTCCACGTCCAGCCACGGGCAGCACACCGGATACACCACTCTCGCTCCGGCAGGCTCGAACATCCACTCCGAGGTCCTCTCGAGTGGCTTGTCCAGCTTGCCCGCCGGCGCCAGCAAGAACTCCTTCCAGACCGGCGTCTGACCCGCGGCCGCTGCCGCCAAAACCAGGCTCAGCACCACCCCCCGCATCGCCCGCCATCATACACCGCATGGAGTTATCATCGCTACTGGTGGCGCGGACGATCGGTTTCGGTCGTCGGCGCGTCCGCCCTGGAACAACCCGGCGGCGCTTCAAAAGGCCTCTGCACAGGCCGATAAGCTCTTCATGACTCGGGTTGCTCGTCTCACTCTCGCCTTCGCGCTCAGTTACCCGCTATACGCGGCCGATCTTCCCCTTCCCTCATGGCTGCAGGTCGGCGGCCAGGTTCGCGGACGTTTTGAAAACCCCTCGGGCACCTCGTTCACCAGCAACAACCCCGATACCTACTACGCCAGCCGCATCCGCCTGGATCTCGGTATCAAGCCTACCTCCTGGCTCCGCTTCTTCGCCGAAGCCCAGGATGCCCGCGTCGGCGCGTACAACACCGCGCCCGCGCCCACTACCCTCTACAACCCGATGGATCTGCGCCAGGGCTACGTGGAGCTCACCTACGAAGGCCCGGTCAGTCTCAAGATGCGCGCCGGCCGCCAGGAAATGCTCTTCGGCGGCGAGCGTCTCATCGGTCCCGCCGATTGGGGTGTGTCGCGCACTTTCGACGCGCTCGATCTCGCTATCTCGCGCGGCCGCTTCAAGGTCGACCTGTTCGCCGGCTCCGCGGTCGCGATCGACAACACCCGCTTCGATCGCCACAAGCCCGGCGAGCACTTCTATGGAGCCTACGGCAGCATCAAGAACGTGATCCCCGGCATGACCGTCGAGCCTTACGTGCTCTTCAAGCAGAACCTGTTGATCAAGAGCGAAACCGCCGTCCTCGGCGACGCCCTCGTCGCCAGTCCCGGCATGCGCGTCACCGGCAAGCTTCGCGGCCGTTTCGACTACACCATCGAAGGGATTGTCCAGCACGGCACATACTCCTCCGACAACGTCACCGCACACGCCTACACCGCATGCCTCGGCTGGACCATGTCCAAATCCGCGTGGAAGCCGCGCTTCAGCGTCGAGTACAACTACGCCTCCGGCGACCCCACCCAGAAAGACGGCAGCCGCAACACCTTCGATCAGTTCTATCCCAGCAACCACGTCTACTACGGCATGATCGATCAGTTCGGCTGGAAAAACCTGAAAAACTTCCGCGCCGGTTTCGATTTCATGGCGCTGAAGAAGCTCAAGATCCGCACTGACTACAACGACTTCAACCTCGCCACAATCCAGGATTCGCTCTACAACTCCGCCGGAAGCGCGGCCGTGCTCAACCGCAAGGCCACCAGTCCGCACATCGGATGGGAGCTCAACACCGTTGCGCTCTACCAGTTCAACAAGTACTGGAAATTCGGCGCCGGCCTCGGCCACCTCTTCGCCGGCGAGTACCTCAAGCAATCCAGCTACGGCTTCGGCTATACCTACCCCTACCTGATGTTCGCCGGCACCTTGTAGGACAGGCTTCAGCCTGTCCCTGGCGGCATGGCATAGACGATCCTCCCCGCCCGAAGTGTGTAATGAACATCGCCCAGCCCGCTCCCCCACACCGCCAGATCGGCCTGACACCCTGCGGCCACCCGCCCCAGCCGCTCCTCCTCGCCGAACCGCTCCGCCGGCGCCGTCGTCAGCGAAGCCAGAATCTCGCCGAGTCCCATTCCTGCCTCGCCCATCAACCGGTACTCCTCACGCGGATCGTAATCCACCGCGCCCAGGTCTGTCCCGAACAGTACCGTCCCTCCCCCCGCAGTCCACGCCCGTAATTGCCCGCACGCCGTCTCCGTCACCCGGTCCTGCGTCGAGGCGCGGTCGTGCCGCGCGTAATACCTCCATAGCGTCAGGGTCGGCGTCAACGCCACCTGCCGCTCCTGCATGGCCGCCAGGATCGTCTCATCCCACGGCCCCGAGTGCGGCGTGGTGTGCGCCACGATATCCACACCTCCGCGCACCGCCGTCAGTACATCCGCCCCGGTGTTCGGGTGGACGAAAACCGGCCTGCCTGCCCGCCGCGCCACCTCCACGGCTGCACGTATCGTCTCCTCCGCCATCGGCGTACTGCGCGGCGACGAAGCGAACAGCTTGATCCCATCCACCCCCTGATCAAGCAACCCCCGCGCCGCCGCCGCAGCCTGCTCCGCGTCCGCCACTTCCGGCGCCGCGAACTTCATCACGCCCATCATCCCCAGCACCTGGTCCGAAGGCAGCGCGCCCGGCGGGATCAGCCCCGGACCCGTCGAGCGAATCCGCGGCCCGTCCACCTCCCCGGATTCGATACGGTCGCGAATGCATCGCGTATTCTCCCACCCGGACCCCGTGTCGAACACGTTCGTGAACCCGTACCGCGTCGACATCTCCTGAAGCTGCCGCCCCAGCTCCTCCGCCGGAATCTCCCCCGCGGCCGCCCACTTGCGTTCGAAGAAATGCACGTGGCTGTTCCAGAACCCCGCCGTGACCCTCAGCCCGCGGCAATCCAGCGTCCGCGCCCCCTCCGGTCGCCTCACGGCACCCCGTTCGCCCGCGGCGGCGATTTTGTCTCCGTCCACGAGTACCACCCCATCCTCGATGGGCGGGTCCGTGGGGCTGACGTAGACTCTCCCTCCCTCCAGAGCCAGCATGACGCCTCCTCGACTACCCTAACATCCCGACCTCCTCCATCAAAAAAACATCCGCACGCGCCGCCACGGCATCTCGATAAAATCCCGCTGGCAGCTCGCGCGTCCATTGCGCAGTATTCAGGGATGTTCTGGCATGGAAGGAAGCTCCATCTCCCACTACCGTCTGCTCGGTGCCTCCGGCCGCGGCGGTATGGGTGTGGTGTATAAGGCCGAAGACACGCAACTCGGCCGATTTGTCGCCCTCAAGCTCCTGCCCGACGAGTTCGCCCGCGACCCGCAAACCCGCGCCCGCTTCCATCGCGAATGGCCACCGGGGCCTTCCCGTTTCGCGGCGACTCCACCCCGGCCTTGATCGTGTCCATCGTCCACGACCCGCCGGTCCCGCCTCTCCGCGTCAGGCCGGATCTTCCCGACGACCTCTCGCGCATCATCGCCAAGTGCCTCGAAAAGTCCCCCGACCTTCGCTACCAGCACGCCGCCGACATCGTCGCCGATCTCAAGCGCTTCAAGCGTGATTCGGGTTCGCAGAAGCTCGCCCGTGAAACACTGACCGGCGCCCGCCTTGCGCCGCCCGCCGCTCCCCCTCCCGCGGCCCGCCGTCGCCTGGCGGTGTGGGCCGGCGCGGGCGCGCTGGTCCTGGCCGCCCTCGCCATCGGTATCTTCTACCGGACCGGACATCCTCTCTCCGCCCCAACTCCCGGAGCATCCGTCGAAGCGCCGCTCACCGTTCGCCCCCTCGCCACTTTGCCCGGCCGCAAACAACGCCCCATCTTCTCTGCCGATGGCAACGCGATCGCCTTTGCCTGGGACGGCGGCGAAGCCGACCGCAACTCCGACGTCTATCTCATGCAGGTGGATGCCGGCCGCCCTCTGCGGCTCACCAGCCACCCGGCCAGCGAGTGGCCCCAAACCTTCAGCCCCGACGGCCGCCGCCTCTACTTCACGCGCCAATCCGAAAGCGACTTCGCATCGTTCTGGATACCCACCCTGGGCGGCGACGAAACCCGCGTCACCGATGGCATCGTGACCGACATCTCCCCCGATGGCCGCCTCGCTGCCGTAGTTCGCCCAGGCCCTTCTCCAACCGGGTCCGGAGTGTTCGTCCTCGACCTCAACACCGGCGCCGGCCGAAGACTGGCCACCGACTTCGGCGCCATGAATCCCAAGTTCGGTCCTGACGGACAGTGGCTCTACGTTCAGGACGGACCCGACCGCGACCACCTGAGCCTCCACCGCGTTCCGGTTCAAGGGGGCAAGCTGGAACCCGTTACGTTCGCCGGTCTGCCCGCTGACGTGGATCGCGTCGAAACCGTCGAAATGCCCCTCCGCCGTTCGCGCATGCTGATTTCGGCAAGGACCCGCAGCAGCAATGCTCTGGTTTCCTTCATCGCCAATTCGGATGGCTCGGAGCTGAGAAGACTGCCCTCCAGCGTACCCCCGGGCGCCCTCTCGCCCGATGGCAGGCAAATGGTGAGCGTCCGCAGCTCCTTCGGCGTGAAACTCTATCGCGTCGAGGCCTTCCCGCGTCCCGGCGAAAAACCGGTCCCGGAAAAGGTGCTGGACACGCCCAACGAGGAATACTCGCCCCGAATTTCGCCCGACCGCAGCCGCGTCCTCCTCAGTTCCTATCGCCCTGGCCGGTGGGAGATCTGGCTCTGGAACATCGAATTCACCGACGGCCGCCCGCTGTTCAGCCGCGAGGGCGGAACCGCCGGCTCGCCTGCCTGGTCGCCCGACGGCAAGTGGATCGCATTCGACGCCCGAACCAGGAACGCGGCCGGCGACATCTGGCTGATGCCGGTCGGCGGCGAGCCCAAGATCCTGGTCGACCACCCGACGACGATGTCACCCCCTGCTTCGATCCCTCCGGCCGGTCGATCGCTTTCACCTCCAACCGCACCGGCTCGTTTCAACTCTTCCGCGTCCCCGTGAGCGGCGAACCGGCAGTCCAGGTCACCCAGAGCGGCGCTTTCACCTGCCAGTTCTCCGAAGATGGCCGCTACATCTACTACCTGAGGACGCGCAACGGCGGCGAGATCTGGCGCATCGATCTGGCGCAGCACCGCGAAGAGCCCGTCGTCTCCGAAATGAAGTCCCGAAACTGGAAAGTCCTGTCGGACGGTATCTACCTTCTCGATTCGCAGAACAACTCGCAGCTCGGAACCGCCTCCCGGGTTGCCGATGCCCGCTTCTACCGCTTCGCCACGCGCCGCATCCAGGACCTGGGATTTCGCACCCCCAAAGCCGCCACCTTCCTCGGCATCGACATCTCGCCCGACCGGAAATGGCTTTACTACAGCCAGATCGACTCATCCACCAGCGAACTGTTTCTCACCGAGAATCTGCCTTTTTAGATCGGAGCTGACCCCAAAGGTACTCCCTATAGCCTGCATCGTCTATCATGTGAGCGCCGCATCATTTGATGGCGCACTGCCGCCACCCGCCTGGATCGTTTGTTGCCCGAAGGCTTGAGAGAGTATTGAGAGGGTTGCTGGTAATTGCCGAATCACAAAGGAGTACGCGATGAGACTACGTGTTCTTCCGTGGCTGGCGGTTTCGAGTGCGGCTATCGCGCCGGCGTTGGCCGCATCCTGCGAAAGCCTGGCATCGCTGGCATTTCCTGACGCTAAAATCACCCTGGCGCAGACTGTGGCCGCAGGAGAATTCTCTCCTCCTGGCGCCGCGGGAGGGGCCGCCAAGGGAACCGCGGCCGCGCACTACAGGACGCTGCCGGAATTCTGCCGGGTCGCGGCAACCCTGACGCCTACCAGTGACTCCGACATCAGGATCGAAGTGTGGCTGCCGGCCCAAGGCTGGAACGGAAAGTTCCAGGCCGTCGGCAATGGCGGCTGGGCGGGAGTAATCAGCTACTCGGCCCTGGCCGAGGCCGTCCGCGAAGGCTACGCGGGCGCATCCACCGACACCGGACACGTGGGAGGCAGCGGCAGTTTCGTCCTGGGGCATCCCGAAAAACTGGCCGATTTCTCCTGGCGCTCGGAACATGAGCTGGCGGTCAAAGGCAAAGCAATCGTCCGCGCCTTCTACGGCAGCCCCGCGCGGCGGTCGTATTGGAACGGCTGTTCCACCGGCGGACGTCAGGGCCTCAAGGAGGCGCAGAAATTCCCCGACGATTTTGACGGCATCATCGCCGGCGCTCCGGCCAATCGCACGCTGATCGGATTGTGGAATGGCGTGGCCATGTTTAAGGAAGCCGGCAGCTTCGTGCCGCCAGCCAAATATCCCGCAATCCACCAGGCAGTGCTGGAGGCGTGCGATGCACTGGACGGCCTGAAGGACGGTCTCATCGCCGATCCCGCCCGCTGCAAATTCGATCCCGGCACGTTGTCGTGCAAAGGCCCCGACAGCCCCTCTTGCCTTACCGCGCCTCAGGTGGAAGCGGTCCGCAAGATCTACGCTCCGCCAACCGATCCACGAACGGGAAAAGAGATGTTCTCGCCCCTGCCGCGAGGCAGCGAGTTGGGTTGGACCGCCATGGGCAGCGGCCCCGAACCCGCATCCCTCGCGCTCGATCAATTGAAGTACGTGGTCTTCAAGGACCCCAACTGGGACTGGCGCACGTTCGACTTCACTCGCGATGCCGCGCGCTTCGACCTGCCCGAGAACCTGCCGATGAACGCGACCGATCCGAATCTGAAGCCGTTCTTCGCGCACAACGGAAAGCTGCTCCTGTATCACGGCTGGAGCGATTCGCAGGTTTCCCCGTTCGCCACCGTCAAGTACTACCAGACCGTAGTGGAAACGCAGGGCGGCCCGTTCCAGACGGCCGGCAACGTCCGCCTGTTCATGGCGCAGGGCATGGGCCACTGCGGCGGAGGCGACGGCCCGAACGCGTTCGACAAAGTGGGCGCGTTGGACCGGTGGGTCGAGAAAGGCGAGGCGCCCCAAAGCACGATCGCCTCCCACAGCACCGGCGGCAAGGTGGACCGCACGCGCCCATTGTGTCCATATCCCCAGGTGGCGCAATACAGGGGAACCGGAAGCATCGACGACGCGGCCAACTTCGCATGCACCCTGCCGTAGCGGCTGGACCCTTCGCGAGCTCCTGATCGTCAGGCGGACAATGCCCTCCTTTGATATCCTGCTCCCGTGACCATCATCTTGCGTCGGAGCTCCGCCAAGACCGCGGCTCTGGCTCTCACCTGTGCGCTGTTAGCCGCCGGCAGCGCGCATACCGCGGAGATCAAGGTGGTGTCTTCCGGGGGGTTCACGGCCGCCTGGCTGGAACTGGCCCCCGAATATGAACGCGCTACGCATCACAAACTTGTGATGGAATTCGGGCCTTCCATGGGAACGACTCATAACGCCATTCCCCTGCGCCTCGAACGTGGTGAGGCGTTCGATGTCGTGATTCTGGCAGCGCCCGCGCTCGTCGAGCTGATCAGGCAGGGCAAGGTCCGCGCGGACAGCCGCGTCGACCTCGTCCAATCCCTCATCGGCATGGCCGTAAAGGCAGGATCGCCCAAGCCCGACATCAGCTCGGTCGATGCGCTGAAGCGCACGTTGCTGGCAGCAAAGTCGATCGCATATTCCGATAGCGTCAGCGGGGTCTATCTCTCAACTGAGCTGTTTCCGAAGCTCGGAATTGCCGGCCAGATCAAGGGTAAGACCCGGAAGATCGGGGCCGACCCCGTAGGCGGACTGGTTGCGAACGGCGAAGTCGAGATCGGCTTCCAACAGATCAGCGAATTGCGCCCTGTCAAGGGCATCGATATCGTGGGCCCTCTGCCCCCCGGCGCGCAGAGGGTCACGGTATTCTCCGCGGGCATACCGGCAAGCTCAACGCAGCCCGAGGCAGCC
>DATJYJ010000105.1:0-2509 GCA_035578025.1 Verrucomicrobiia bacterium | reverse complement strand
TATGTTCTGCGATTCGTCGCGGCCCAGGGAGTCAGGCATGTCTTCCTGGTCACCGGCGGCGGCGCCATGCACTTGAACGCTTCGCTCGCGCAGTGCAAGGCTCTCGAGCCAATCTGCAACTCGCACGAGCAGGCCGCCGCCATGGCCGCCGAAAACTACGCCAAGGCCACCAACCATCTCGGCGTCGCCATGGTCACCACCGGCCCCGGCGGCACCAACGCCATCACCGGCCTCGCCGGCGCCTGGCTCGATTCCACGCCCGTCCTGTTTCTCTCCGGCCAGGTCAAGCGCCCCGACCGCATGTTCGCCCCGGATGGCACCCCGCTCGGCATGCGCCAGCTCGGCGTCCAGGAAATCGACATCGTTTCCATCGTCAAGCCGCTCACCAAGTACGCCGTCACGGTCCTCGAACCCGCCAGCATCCGGTACCACCTGGAAAAAGCTGTCTACCTGGCGCTGCACGGCCGGCCAGGGCCGGTGTGGATCGATATCCCGCTCGACGTGCAGGCCAGCCCCATCGACGAGACCGCTCTCGACGGCTTCGAACCGGAGTCATCCGCGGGCGCTCCGGCCGGGCTGGCGGAGAAAGTGCGCGACACCATCGGCGCCCTGAACCGCGCCGAGCGGCCGCTGATCTTCATCGGCAACGGTGTCCGCCTGGCGCGTGCCGAAGACGAGCTGCGCAAGCTGATCGCGCTCCTCCAGATCCCCGTGGAAGCCACCTGGTGCGCCGCCGACATCATATCCTCGGAAGACCCTCTGTTCGTCGGCCGCCCGGGCTCGCTCGCCTCCCGAGGTGCCAATTTCGCCCTGCAGAATTCCGATTTCCTGCTCAGCATCGGGGCGCGACTGGATTTTGCCATCACCGGCTATGCGCCCGGTAAGTTCGCCCGCGCCGCGCACAGAGTGATGGTCGATATCGACCCTGCCGAAATCCGCAAGCTGGCACCCTACATTCACACCGAGATCTGTGCCGATGCCGGCGACTTCCTGCGCGAAGTGCTGCGCCAGGCCGATGCCATCCAGGCCAAGGATCGCAAGTGCTGGAAGGACCGCTGCGCCGATTGGAAGACCCGTTACCCCGTGATTCTCGCCGAACACCGCAAGCCCGAGGGTCGCGTCAGCATCTTCCATCTCGCGGAGATCATCGGTCAGGAGACCACGCCCGAAGACATCATGATCTCCGGCAGCTCCGGCAGCGGCATTGAAATCTTCCTCTTCGCCTGTCCGACCCGCACCGGGCAGCGGATCTATCACACGGCCGGCCTTGGTTCCATGGGCAACGCCGTGCCGGGAAGCATCGGCGTCTGTCTTGCCGGCGGCAGGCGCCGCACGGTCTGCGTGGATGGCGACGGTGGATTCCAGTTCAACATTCAGGAGCTGGAAACCATCGCGCGCCTCAATCTGCCTGTCAAGTTCTTCGTGCTGAACAACGACGGGTACGCTTCCATCCGCGCCTCCCAAGCCAACTTCTTCGGCGCGCCGCAAGTGGGCTGCGACAGCCCCACCGGCCTCACCGTTCCAGACCTTTGCAAAGTCGCGGCCGCCTATGGTCTCTCAACGGCCCGAATCGCTTCGCAGTCTAACCTCCGCGACGATGTCCGCCGTGTGCTCGCCATGCCCGGGCCGGTCGTCTGCGATGTGCAGGTGATTCCCGATGAAGTTCGCGGGCCGCGCCTGTCGTCCATGCAGCGTCCCGATGGGTCGCTGGTCTCCAAGCCGCTCGAAGACCTGTGGCCGTTCCTCCCCCGGGAAGAATTTCTGGCCAACATGATCATTCCGCCGCTGGAAGAATAACCCTGCGCGCCTATGCCCGATGTCAGCCGCTTGCTAGATGAGTTGCTCGCAGAGAGCGCGGAAGACGCGATGGAGCGCGAACAGTCGGAATTCGACCGCCAGGCGCATCCCTTTTCCACTTCCATCGTGCTGTTCGGCGCGGCGCGTCTGGGGCAACTGATTCTCGCCGGTCTTCGGCGTGCCGGCTGTGAGCCGCTCGCGTTTACCGACAATAATTCCGCCCTGTGGGGCCAAGACGTGGCCGGCATCCCGGTGTTCTCGCCCGCGGATGCCGCCCGCCGTTTCGGAGATTCCGCCGCGTTCGTCATCGCGATTTGGGGCCGCGGCGCGCCGGACTCCATGGAGGCCCGTGCCGCCCGACTGCGCCAACTCGGCTGCCGCAAGGTGGTGCCCTTTGGCCCTCTCTTCTGGAAATACCCGTCGCTCTTCCTGCCGCATATTCCGGCCATGGACCTGCCCCACAAGGTTCTGCAACAGGCCGGTTCTGTGCGCTCCGGATTCCAGGCGCTGGCAGACGAGCGCTCGCGCCGGGAGTTTATCGCTCAGCTCCGCTGGCGCCTCTACTGCGATTTCGACGGCTTGCCCGCTCCCATCCCGGAGCCGATCTACTGGCCTCGCTCTCTGGTGGCGCCTCTCCAGAATGAAGTCTACGTCGACTGCGGCGCCTATGATGGCGATACCATCCTCAGCTTCCTCGAATTCGCGGCCCGGC
>DATJYJ010000104.1:0-10306 GCA_035578025.1 Verrucomicrobiia bacterium | reverse complement strand
GGCGCCGAAATCGTGTACGGCATGCAGTTCCTTTATCCGCATGAAGACGCCGTGGTCCTGACGGGGGATGCCGCGGCAAATCCGCCGGCCGGCGACTCGGACCGGGTGATGGCCTCGATTCGCGCGCGCGGTGTTCTGCGGGCCGGATTTCTACCCAATCGAATGCCGCATGCCTTCAGGAACTCCGAGGGCAAGCTCGTTGGATTCGCCGTCGAAAGGGCTCACTCACTGGCTGAAACACTCGGGGTGCGGGCAGAATTCATCGAACTGAGTACAAAGGATATTGACGCAGGCATGGCCTCCGGCCGTTGCGACATCGTGATGAGCGGCGTCCTATTGACTCCGCTCCGGACCATGGAGACCCTCT
The DNA here is from genome assembly GCA_035578025.1 of Verrucomicrobiia bacterium. Classification (GTDB taxonomy): domain Bacteria; phylum Acidobacteriota; class Terriglobia; order Bryobacterales; family Bryobacteraceae; genus Solibacter. The sequence goes on along the minus strand of DATJYJ010000104.1, from coordinate 9,939 downwards.
ATTCCAATACGTTCATGGACGAAACCCTGGCGTTCGCGGTGCGCGATCACCGGCGCGAGGAATTCAATAACTGGTCCGAACTGCGCTACCGGCCAGGTCTGCGGCTGGCAACGCTGAACATGCCGTACTACCTGTCCCTGGTGCGCCGGCTCCTCCCATTGGCAACCATCGTTCCCGTCGATCCGGATCACCTGGACTTCGACGACCGGGCCAACTTTGACGCGTATGTGGTTCCCGCTGAAACGGGCGCTCTTCATACCATGCTTCATCCGGGCTTCACGATTGTCGTCCCCGAGCCGGGGACCGTTAAACTTCCGGTGGCCTATCCGCTGGCCAAGCACGACCTCGAGTGGGCGAGAGTCGTCAACACCTGGATCGAGTTGAAGCAGAAGGACGGATCCTACGATGCGCTATACCGCCACTGGATCCTGGGTCAATCCACGAAAGCGCCCAAGCCGCGGTGGTCCATCATGGGGAACGTTCTGCACTGGCAGATCGCGTCCCTGTCTGAGGATCGAGCGTCCGAATCCGCAAAGGGGGTCGCCGCTCGTTCAGGGGGTGGGCGCCGATGAAACTGGCCGAAGAGATTCGCAGCTTGCAAATGACGCTGGGCGTGTATTGCGGCATCTTCGCGCTCAAACTCACCGCCTACATCCTGTCGGGCGTGTTGGCCTTGTTCGCCGAAGCCATGCACACATTGAGCGACGTCTTCGTCGCGGCGTTCCTGCTGATAGCGCTGTATTACTCCCGCCGATCGGCCGACAACGTACACATGTTCGGCTATGGACGCGCGCAAAACGTGGCCGCCCTGGTGGCCGCGACGCTGTTCATCTCCTTCACCAGCTACGAACTGTACCGCGAGGCCATCCCCCATCTTTGGGCGCCGGCGGCCACCACGTATCAACACATCCCGCTGGCCCTGGGAGTCTTGGCGCTGTCGATGATCCTTGCAGGCGCACCTCTAATCACCCTCTTCCGGAAGAAGACACGTGGAGCGGCGGCCCACGCGCAGTTCATGGAATTGCTGAACGACGAATTGGGCCTGTTGGCCGCTGTGTTGGGCACGGTGGGCGTATCACTGGGATATGCCATTGCGGATCCACTGGCCTCGATCGCGGTAGCGACCATCATCGCGGCGAATGCGGTGGGGCTGTTCCGGCAGAATCTCTCGCTGTTGATCGGACGCTCCCCCGATCCCGTACCCATGCAGCGGATCAAGACCGTGGCCCTGGAAACGCCCGGCGTTCTGGGAGTACATGGTCTGCGCGCCGAGTACGTGGGTCCCGAGAGCGTTCACGCGGACCTGCACATCGAAGTGCGGCGCGGCTTGCTGGTGGAAGATGCTGCGGTGATTGCGGACGCCGTCGTCATGCGAGTCAAGACCTCCGCCGGCGTGGATTACTGTAACGTTCATACCGACGTACAGGGCGCCGTGGCCTGCTAGAGCCTTTGCCTCACGGAACGGAATTGGTGGCGCCGCCGGCATGATTGGAGGGGTGCATGGCGCGTGCGCAGGCGGCTTCCCGTGAAAAGAAATTGCGACTCGCCGGGCAAAAGCCCATCAGTGCCGGGGGCTGCTCACGACGCAGCCGCAGCCTTGAGACCGGTTTCGAGACACACATGTTGCCCGCATACAAGAGATCCAGGCGAATTCTGGAAAGGAAGCGTCGCGAACTCGATGCCGAACTGGTCAGTAACGGCTGCATACCGGCAATCCGCGCCGCCGGCGAGATCGACGGTAGCCAGCAGCGGTCCATTTTGATGCGGCAGATAGCCGACGCGCTGACAAGGATCGACCATGACGAGTACGGTCTGTGTGTTCGCTGTAGCGGCGAAATCGCAGTGGAGCGGCTGCACTCCATCCCGTGGGCCCCATATTGTGTCCGATGCCAGGAGATCGCCGAACGCGAACACCAAGCCCCAACGTCCAGGGGGTCCGGGCAACAGAGCGTGAAAATACTTGCCAATTCGCCCGGCACAACAACGCCACAGCTGGTAGACGCCGATGGATCTGTACCAGCACGATAGCGCCGCGATGTTCCGGTTCGTGCTCCGGGGAGACCTGAGCGGCACGTTCGTCCGGGAATTCGAACAGGCGTGGAACACCGCGACGTCCATCGCGACCCAAAAAGAGATTGTCGTGGATCTCTCAGGGGTTACGGATGCAGATGCGGCGGGAGTCGAATTGCTGTGCCGCATGCGGGAGTCAGGGGTCCGCTTGACCGCGGAACTGCCCCCTAGGTCCGACGCATTTCTACGCATGGGAAAGGCGCCGGCGGCGCCTGAGGCGCACTACTTTGGCAGGTGGGCGGTTCGCCTGATGCAACTTTGGCGCGCACTCGGGGTGATCGGGGGGCTAATGCCTGGGCGACTGGGTGCGAGGCGGTTTGCTGCGAAAGAAAAATGAGACTCGCGAGACTAAAGCGCATCGTGAGGCGTGGCGCTAGCGCCGAAGCTGAGGGCGGCGCCAAGGATCAAGAGACGATCGTGTCTTTGCTGAAGCGGCCAGACAATTACCCGCCAAGCGCCACGAGGGAGGCGTCGCGAAGGTGGTAGTGCTCGAACGTCATTGGAGCGAGTAAGACGCGCTTCCACCAATTCCGAATCCCCGCCGGGAAGTTGTGTTCAGGAGATCGACAGATGCCAACCGGTATTGCCTTGGAACCGAAGGAGCCCGCAGACTCAAAGGGCCTTGTAGAGCGATTGCTCTCGCCAATCGCGGACGTGCATCGTGGTGAGACGGGCAGCGTGCTGCTCATGACGCTTCTCATGTTCCTGACACTGGGTGCGTACTACCTGCTGAAGGTCGCCCGCGAGGAATTTATTCTCAGCCAGGGCGGCGCGGATATCAAGGCCTACTCGGCCGGGGGCCAGGCGCTGCTCCTGCTCGGACTCGTGCCGGCGTATGGCAAGTTTGCTTCCCGCGTCAACCGCAAACGTCTGATTCGCTGGGTTACCCTGTTCTTCGTTTCGAACATCGGTTTCTTCTATCTTGCCAACGGCGCGAAGCTGAACATCGGCGTCGTTTTTTTCCTGTGGATAGGCATCTTCAACGTGATGGTCATCAGCCAGTACTGGGCGTTCGCCAACGATCTCTACACCCCGGAGCAAGGCAAGCGGCTCTTTCCGATCATTGGACTGGGCGCCAGCCTCGGCGCCTGGCTCGGATCCGTGAGAGCCGGGCAGATGGTGAGACTCGGAGCGCAGCACCTCCTGCTCGGCGGCGCCGGGGTTCTGCTGCTCTGCGTCCTGATCGCGGAACTGCTGAATCGCCGGGCGGATCGCACCCAGACGAAGGCCGAAGCCGCCGCGGCCGCCAAGCCGCTCGGCAAGGAGAGTGGTTTCCACATGATTTTCCATGACCGCTACCTCCTGCTGATCGCGCTCCTTACCGTCCTGCTCAACATTGTCAACAACTCGGGCGAGTACCTGTTCGGACGCTACGTCGTAGAGACCGCCAAACAAGTGTATGGCGCCGGCGCGGATGCGGCGGCCCTTCGCGAAAACTTCATTGGCGCCACTTACAGCCACTATTTCAGCGCCATCAATCTGGTTGGATTCCTCCTACAGATGTTTGCGGTCTCGCGCGTGTTCAAGTACATGGGGGTGGCCAAGGCACTTTTCATTCACCCGGTGGTTGCTGGAGCCGGGTACCTGTTCCTGCTTCGCGCGCCTTCGTTTAACTTCATGCGCTGGCTCAAGATTGCCGACAATAGCCTGGACTACTCCCTGGGGAACGCTACGAAACAGGCCTTGTGGCTGCCGACCAGCCGCGAGGCCAAGTACAAAGCCAAGGTGGCGGTGGACTCCTTCTTCATGCGCGCCGGCGACGTGGTGCAGGCGGGTATTGTGTTTATGGGTGAGCTGCTGGCAATTACCGTGCCAGGCTTTGCCGCGCTCAACGTGGTGCTGGTTGGCGGCTGGTTAACCGTCGCCGGACTATTGAATGTAGACCTGAAGCGTAAGGCGATCGAGTCCAAGGGCCAGGTGCTCTAGGTGTACTGGTTTGATGGAATCCGCTGCCGTGCCTGATGTGGGGCGCATTCCTGCCGGGCAGTTGTGCCGAGCGTCTGGCGGCGCGGTATATGCAGCCGCGGACTTACGATTCGCGGTACATGGCAGGTGAACAACCATGTCCGAACGTTTGCCGTCGACACCGCTTCCTTACCTTCAAGCAGCCGCGAGCATCGTGGTCCTGGCTTGGGGAGTCGCGGCGGCATCGCACCTCATTTCGATTCTCCTGGTTTCTCTGTTACTCGCTTTCTGCATCCTGCCGCTGCCCCTTTGGCTCCAGCACCGGTTCCACCTCGGCAGGGGTGCGTCCATCTGGTCGGCAGCGGCCATTCTCGCCCTGGGCTATGTGCTCCTCGCCGCCTATCTCGTGGAGGCCGGCTATCGCTTGACGGCCAAATTGCCGGTATACCAGGAGCGCCTGACCGGCGTTTACGACGGGGTCATTCCCTTTCTGATATCTCATGGCATCAGCGCCTCGAGCCTGTCCAAGACGGCGCTCTTCAGCCCCGACCGAATCATCGAGTACGCCCGCGCTTTGCTCCCCATGGCGCTGGGATCTCTGACCGACGGCGCGTTGATCTGGCTCCTGTCCCTGCTCTTCGTGCTCCAACTGGCGGGTGATCCGTCCAGACAGAGCCGCCTGGTTCGTGGCCTGATCTACTACGGCCACGAAGTGCAGACCTACGTTGCCATATCAGCCAAGTCGGGAGCGCTGACGGCGTTGGTCAACCTGGTTCTGCTGGTCGTCGTTGGTGTGGACTTTGCGCTGCTCTGGTGTGTCCTTTACTTCCTCCTCCAATTCATTCCCAACATCGGGGCCATCATCGCTGTGGTGCCCCCCGCGCTGGTGGCGCTGCTGATGTTGGGTTGGCAGCGTGCCCTCGTCGTCGCCGCCGGCATGATTCTGGCCAACCTCCTGGCGGCGAACGTCCTCAATCCGATGCTCCTGAAGGATCGTGCGAGCATCACTTTCCTTGAAATCATACTGTCCCTCATCGTTTGGGGAGCGTTGCTCGGCTTCTGGGGAAGCATCCTGGCGATCCCGCTCACTCTGGTGCTGAAGAAGTTTGGCGAAAAACGTTCGGTGGAAGAGCTGGGTGCGGCCTGGATTTAGCCCCTCTAACCGCGGGCAGTTACGCCCCGCTGACTGTCGAACATTCCCTGGATCATGCTGTCAGGGTTCTTCCCGCCGGTCAGAGCCGCATCTGACAGCAACCCGTCCTTCTGAATGATGCGGGCGATGCACCCCGTCCATCCGGTTTGGTGGCTGGCGCCCACTCCGGCGCCGTTATCGCCGTGGAAGTACTCGTAGAACAGGAGGTTGTCCCGCCACAGAGGATCGTTCTGAAACTTCTCCGCGCCACCGAAGACAGGACGCCGCCCTGCGGAGTCCAGCTCGAAAGTGCCGATCAGACGGGTTGCCAATTCGTGGCTGACCTCGATCAGGTTCATCATGCGGCCCGAACCGGTGGGGCACTCCACTTTGAATGAGTCTCCGTAGTAGGCGCCCATGCGCAGCAGCGCGTTATAAAGAAGGAAGTTGACTGGCATCCAGACCGGCCCGCGCCAGTTGGAATTCCCACCGAACATGCCGGTGTCCGAATCGCCCGGCACATAGGCCACCCGGTGCTCCTGCCCGCCCCAGTCGAGCACGAACGGGTGATCGTGGTGGTAACGGGACAGAGCGCGGATCCCATGAGGGCCAAAGAACTCATTCTCGTCGAGCATTTTTGCCAGGATACGCCGCAGCTTTGCTTCGTCGACCACGGAGAGCATCCGGCGGCCGCACTCGCCGGGTTCGGGCGGCATGTGGAGATGGGCGAGGAGCTCTGGGCGCAGGCTCATGAATCGCTGGGCCTGTGCACGAAACTCCGGCAGCTTTTCCAGGGTGTTTTGCTCGAAGATCGAAACGGCGGCCAACGGCAGCAGGCCGACCATGGAGCGCACCTTCAGCCGCATCCCGTGGCCATCGGGAAAACGCAGGACATCGTAGAAGAAGCCGTCCTCCTTGTCCCACATCTCACCGGGGTGTTCACCCACCCGGTCCATGGCGCCGGCAATCCACAACGTGTGCTCGAAAAACTTGCTCACGAATTCTTCGTAGAGTGGCTCGTGCAGAGCGAGTTCCGCCGCGATGCGTAGCATCTGCTGGCTGAAGAAGACCATCCAGGCATTGCCGTCGGCCTGTTCCAGGTTGCCGCCGGTGGGCAGAGCCGAACTCCGGTCGAATACGCCGATGTTGTCCAACCCGAGGAAGCCTCCCTGAAAAACGTTGTTGCCGCAGCGGTCCTTGCGATTGATCCACCAGGTGAAATTGACCAGCAGCTTGGCGAACGCGTATTTCAGGAATTCGATGTCGCCCTTTCCATCTCGCTCTTTGTCCCGCATATAGATCTCGAAGGCGGAGTAGGCGAGAACCGGCGGGTTTACATCGCCGAAGTTCCATTCGTAAGCGGGTATCTGGCCGCTCGGGTGAAGGTATTCGTTGCGCAGCAGAATCTCCACCTGGTCTTTCGCGAAGTCCAGATCTACTGTTGCCAGTGCCAGAACATGGAACGCGAGATCCCAGGCGGCATACCACGGGTATTCCCATTTGTCCGGCATGGACAGGATGTGGTCGTTGCACATATGGAACCAATCGCCGTTGCGGATCCGGTTGCGGGCCGATGCCTTTGCATCCGGCCCGATGTGGTGTTCCCGCAGCCACAGGCTCACGTCGTAGTAGTAGTACTGCTTCGACCACAGCATGCCCGCCAGTGCCTGACGCATTACCAGGGCACGGTCCGGCTTGGCCAAAACGGACGGCGGGATGACGCCCGCGTAGAACACGTCCGCCTCTTCCAGCCGGGCCTTGAAAACCTCCTCGAAACCCTCGAACGGTTCAGGTGGGAGTTCGCCCTCCACTCGCTTCAGCCGGAGCCGGACGGTCCTGGTTTCTCCCGGGCCCACGGTCAGAAAATAGTGAGCCGACGCCTTGGTCCCGATGCCTTCAGGATTCACGGTATCGGCGCGTCCGTGTATGACACAATTGTGGATGCCGTCCTTCACGTATGGCGATGCATTGACGCCGCCGAAGCACCGCTCGTTGTTGGTTTCGTTCTCCGTGAACAGCAGCGGCACCAGACCGTCGCAGAACAGGTGGTAGTCTGCCAGCGACTTCTGAAAGAGGGGATCGGTGTGGTGCGTCGAGATCGCGCTCGCGCCAGCGTGGGTCATCCCCTTCAGGACGGGCTTGTTTCCGCCGCCCATCCAGGACCACGTGTTGCGGAACCAGAGCGTCGGGAGGACGTGAAGTTCGGCAGGCTCCGGCCCGCGGTTGGCGGCACTGATCTTGATCAGACAGTCTTCCGGACCGTCCTTGGCGTACTCCACGAACACGTCGAAGTAACGGTTGTCGTTGAAGATGCCGGTGTCGAGCAGCTCGTACTCCAACTCCTGCTTGCCCCGCCGGCGGTTGGTTTCGATGAGGTCCCGATACGGGTACTCGCCTTGCGGGTACTTATACAGGTACTTCATGTAGGAATGGGTTGGGGTACTGTCGAGATAGAAATAATACTCCTTGACGTCCTCGCCGTGATTCCCTTCGCTGTTGGTCAGCCCGAAGAGGCGTTCCTTGAGAATAGGATCTCTCCCGTTCCACAGGGCTAAGGCGAAACACAAAACTTGGTGGTCGTCCGAGATCCCGGCCAGGCCATCCTCGCCCCAATGATAGGCGCGCGATCGGGCGTGGTCGTGAGAAAAGTAGTCCCACGCATTTCCGTTGTCGCTGTAGTCCTCGCGAACGGTGCCCCACTGGCGCTCGCTCAGGTAGGGCCCCCACTTTTTCCATGGGGCGATGCCCAGACGGGCGTCCTCCATGCGCTGTTGTTCCGATTGCTTCCCATTCCCGTTCGCCATTCGATCCTCCTCGGCAACGCTCAAGAGCAGGATGACGGGCACTCCATAGACCCGCCGGATTCCTGACGCTACTGTTTCACCGGTTTTTTCCCTGGCCTTCGGAAGCCGGCTGTTTGCTGCCGGGGTGGTACAAAGGCTGCCGGCTGCCGAAACCTTGCTCATCGGACACCCGCGCCAGAGCGCGGTCCTCGGCGTCCGCGTAACTTCGTTCGATGGTGCGGGCCAAAAGCTTCTCCTGCGTACGCAGCGCCGCCGCACGCTCGGCGGGAACTACCTTCAAGAGATGCTCGAACATCATCTGCAGCCGTCGTGTCACCTGTGGGCTGGTGGCGCCGCAGAGCCGAATCTCCGTCACTGCGAGGGTGACGAAGTCTTCCCAGTCCGGCGTCCGGTAGATAAGCCGCGTTTCTCCGGCGGAATCCCGGGCGACGCCCGAGCCAAGTCGTCTCCCGCCGAGCAGATGGAGCAGGTGATCGAGCTGATCGATGGCGAGCGCCCCCGTGGTGGGATCGTTGATCGCCGGCGAGAGGGCCTTGATCGAAATGTCCACAATAATGCGGAATCCAAAGGCCGGATCCTGGTCGAGCGTGCGCTCCGGCCCAAGTGCCACGCAATTCCGCAAAGCGGAATCGTCGATGCTGCCCGGGCTTCCGCCGTGGATAAGAAACATCTCCTCGCCGGTGGCCAGAAAATCTCCCACCTGCGGAACGAATTCGATTACGCAACCCACCTTGGCCGCGATTCCCACTAGACCGGCGGTGTCGATCGCCAGCACCGCGCCCGGGGAGCCGGAGTGGAGCACACTCCTTGCGACTGGTTTCAGAACGGCCGGTTGCGCCGGTTCACTGGCCTGGAAGGAATCCGGGTACAGTGAAGCGATTACCGCGCGCGTGGCGCCGGCCACCTCCGTCAGCATGACCACCGGCCGGAAGCTCCTGCTAGCCCTCTGAATCACGATCAAAAACAGTGCGATGCTGGAGCAGCATGAGATCACCGCAACCAGGATGGGCAGTTGTGGGACGCGGCCTTCAATCCTGCCAAGCACCGCCAGCGAATAAATGAAAGAAAAGACGAAGCTGCTCAGCGCTACTTTGATGATCCGAGCTTCGAAGATCCGGGCCACGATTCTGGGGGAAAGCTGGCCGCCCGCCACCTGGACCGCGAGCAGCATGATGCTGAACGAGAAAACGAGCAACGACAGGATAGACGCACTGAGTGCGCCGACCACGGCTGACGCTCCGTCCGCCCCATACCCCAGCAGCGTCCATTTCGTCTGCTTGTCCAACCATCGGACCAGGGGGCCGGACAGCATCGCCGCCGCCATGCTCGTAATCGGCGCAGCGCTCATCGACGACCGCAGCCACATCCGGCATCGAAAGCGCCACAGCCAGCTCATGGTCAGAAATTCCCTACCAGCGAGGTGAAGGCGAAAGCGCCCAACAGAATCAGGGCCGCCGCCACGATCAGCGGGATGCTGAACTTTCGCTTAAGGCCCATGCTTCGCAACCCGCGGATTTCGTGCCGGTACTGGAGGGTCGCCCCGAAGAGAGCCACGGTCCCCAGAACCACCAGGAAGTAACCGATGCGCCGGACTCCGAGAATCTGCACGCCGCCAAGTAACTTCTTGATTTCGACGTCATGGACAGCCTGGCCGAGTTTGGCCAGGGTGAATCCGAAGCTGATCATGGAGATCGCGGTGCGAATCCACGCCATGAGCGTGCGCTCCGCCGCCAAATAGGACCGCATCACCGCAAGGTCGGTGCGTTCGTGTGCCAGGTCCGTCGAAGTCGGACCGGCAACGGGTGCGGCGGGAACAGGTGCTGCCGGAGCGCCGGCTGACTCGCTCATGCTTTACCTCTAACAAATCTCCGCGCACAGAAGTTCACCGGCCCTCGGAGCAATAGATAAGGAACAAACGCCAGTATGAACGCGGTCAAAATCGCTTCCAGCGGGTAGAAGGCCTTGAGCTGCCAGACCTGGTAAATGGTATCCATCACCAGCCCGAGGATGAAGGTCCTGCCCACCGAT
>DATJYJ010000103.1:0-11501 GCA_035578025.1 Verrucomicrobiia bacterium | reverse complement strand
TTAGCGTACATTGGCCAGGCGAGGCGCCGCATCCGTCGCTCAGCGCGCCAGTCCGGGAACGGGCGGCTGCACGTCCAGCCGCAGTTCTTTCAGGCGACGGCCGTGCATATCGCCCAGCCAGGGATCCAGGTAGCGGCGGTTCAAGTCGATGGTGGCCACGGCGGCGGTGCCGCGCTGCGCGGCTACCGAGAGCCGCTCGCCATCGGGATCCATGATGTAGGTGGGATGATCGTACCCGGAGGCGACCAGGAACACTTTGTTTTCGATGGCCCGCGCTTTGGCCAGCGTTTCATCCCCGCCCCAGATCGGCATCAGCACGATCTCCGCGCCGCGGCTGGCAAGGGCGCGCGCCGGATCGGCGAAGAAGACGTCGTAACAGATCATCAAGCCGGCCGTGCCGAAATCCGTCCGGAAGACCGGATAATCGAAGCCGGGCGTGAGGCCCGCCTCCACTTCCTCGCGCGGCAGATAGACCTTACGATACCTGCCGACGAGGTTTCCCGAGCGATCGATCAGCACCGCCGTGTTGTAGACGGCGGCTCCCTCGCGCTCGTAGATCCCCGCGGCGACGTACGCGTGCCGCTGGCGCGCCAACTCGCCCAGGCGGGCCGTAGTCTCGCCCGGGATGGATTCGGCCACTTCCAGGTACGTCTTACCGGTGCCGACCACCGTGATGCCCTCCGGCAGCAGAATGACATCGCTCTTTTGCGGCGCGAGTTTGCCGGCGGCGACAAGGAATTGTCCGACGCTCGCGGCCGCCGATCCGGTGTTGGCGGGCCGCAGGTTCACCGATACGACGGTCACGTTGCGGGTTCCCGGCGCAGCGATCGCTTCCAGCGAAAGGTCGTCCCACCACACCGTTCCCTGCGGAGCGTTCGAAAGGTACAACTGCACCACTACGGCCGCCGCGTTCTCCGGCGCCGGTGCTTCGACCGAAACCCTGGTCCACGCGCCATCGCGCGCTGCACGGTACACGTAATCCGGCTGTCCGGCGCGGCCGCCGGCAGCCGTTCGCCAGTCGAGCCGGGCGACCACCTGCCACGATTCGCAGGACACCGCCTCCGCCCGGCAGTAGGCGGTGAAGCGGTACCACTGCCGGGGTTCGACGCCCGATACGCGCCGCTCCCACCCGCCGTGTTCGGCGGCGTTGCTCGCTCCGGAGATCGCCAGCGAGCCCAGCCGCGTCCGGTAGCGCTGGGGATCGACGAAGGTGCGCGGCGCCGTTTCGGCCCGCGCGCTCCAGGTGGTCCACCCTTCCGGCCTGCCGCCGGCATCGGCGGTGAATCCCGATTGCTGAAACCGCAGCGGCGCGGCCGAGGCGGCGGCACAGCAGCAGAGGAGCAGCGAAAGTCCCTTCATGGCGGCCCTCCTATCCAGTCCGATTCTAGCGCCGGGCAAGAGCGGGAAGGTGCGGCAGGGATTAGTTTCTTCGTTACCGGCAAAACGGCATTGGGGATTACACCCGGTGAGCGTGGGATTGGTCGTCGATGCCCAGGAGTTTCTGCGGTCGAGCGCAACAGGCCGCCTGAAAGGCGGCTGCGGCCAAGATTGGCCGCCCCACATTTTTGACACAGTAGTAAAGTGGCAGTTCTTTTGCGACTCACGCCAACGATCGCGTCGCATGGGTCATAAGGTGGTTTGCATTGCCTGGCGCCACCTGCGGGCACGGGTTGAAGGTCGAAGCTGGATCGCAGTTTGACCAGGCGTCTCAAGGCCGAGTGATTTCGGCGAGAGCCCACCCAAATGGCCGGAACCGAGAGGGGTTTTGGTTCGTATTCTCCATTGATGCGCCAGGACCTTGCCTACGCTCTGAAAACCCTGGTCAAGCAACGCGGGTTTACGGCTACCGCGCTCGTGACGCTCGCTCTGTGCATCGGAGCGAATACCGCCATCTTCACCGTCCTCGAGCACGTGGTGCTGCGCGGGCTGCCGTTTCCCGAGCCGGACCGGCTGGTGACGATGTACAACCTCTATCCCGGGGTCCGAGTCACCGAGTACGGCTCCAACGGCGTCCCCGACTACCTCGACCGCCGCAAGCTGACAAACGTTTTCAGCGAGGTCGCGCTGACCGGCAATATCGGCTACGAGGTCGGGCTGGGCGGCTCGCCGCAACGTATTCGCGGACAGTACGTGACGCCTTCGTTCTTCACCGTTCTGGGCGTCCGCCCGCTGCTGGGGCGGACGTTCTCGGAGGAAGAAGGCACGCTCGGCAAGGAGAAGGTCGCCGTGCTGACCGAGGGACTGTGGAAAGACATGTTCGGCCGCGACCCGAATGTCGCCGGAAAAGACATCCGGCTGAACGGATCGCTGTACCGCATCGTGGGTGTCATGCCGGCTTCGTTCCGTATCGCGGACGACGACGACCAGGTCCGCATCTACACCTCGTTCGCCTTCCGGCCCGACCAGACCACCAACCAGGCGCGCCACAGCAACAACTGGGGAATGATCGCGCGGCTGAAGCCCGGCGTGACCCTGGCGCAGGCGCGGGAACGCCTGGATGATTTGAACCGCCGCAACCTCGACCTCATGCCAGAGGCGCGCCAGCTCATCCTGGACACGCGGTTTTACACCAAGATCGTCAAGCTGAAAGACGAGATCGTGCGCGACATCCGGCCGACGCTGTACCTGTTGCAGATCGCCGTCGCGGTGGTGCTGCTGATCGGGTGCGTGAACATGGCGAACCTGATGCTGGTGCGCTCGAACGTGCGGCTGAAGGAACTGGCCATCCGCTACAGCCTGGGCGCGGGTCGGTGGCGCATCGCGCGGCAGTTGATTACGGAAAGCGTGCTGCTCGCGCTGCTCGGGGGAGCGCTGGGGATCGGCGTGGGGTACGCCGGCGTGCGGCTGCTCTCGTACCTGGGCGCGAAGGACCTGCCGCGAGGCGGCACGGTCGCCATCGAGGCGGGAGCGCTGGCGTTCACCGGCGCCATCGCGATCCTGACCGGGCTGGTGTTCGGCAGTGTGCCGCTGTTCCACGTCCTGCGCAGCGACCTGAACGAAATCTTTCGCGGCAACGAGCGAGGCGGGACGTCGGGCCGGGGCGCGATGTGGGTGCGGTCGGCGCTGGTGGTGAGCGAGTTCGGGTTTGCGTTCGTGCTGATCGTCGGCGCCGGCCTGCTGACGATGAGCTTCGCGCGGCTGCTGCGCGTCGATCCGGGCTTCAAGCCGGATCACGTGATGACCGCCGCGGTGTCCCTGCCGCGCCAGCGGTACGGCGACGATGCGCGCACGCGCAATTTCCTGGCGGACCTGACGCAGCGCGTGGCGGCGATACCCGGCGTGCGGCACGCCGCGCTGACCACGTATCTGCCCTTCGGCGGCAACAATAACGCCAGCGTCATCATGATCGTGGGGCGCCCCCTGGGGCCTGGCGAGACGCCTCCGGTGCCGGGGTGGAACCACGTGGGCGCGGGCTACTTCGACGCGATGGGCATCCCGATTCTCCAGGGGCGGGGCATCGCCGATTCCGACGGACAGGACGCGCCGAAGGTCGCCGTGATCGACCGGTTTCTGGCGCTCAAATACTTCCCCAACGGGGACGCGGTGGGACACAAGATCCAGCGCGGAATTCAGCTCCCCGGCGACAAGGACGTGCCCCCCGAATGCACGATCGTGGGGGTGGCGGGCAGCGTGAAGACCGGGAGCCTGGCGGAGGACAATCCGGTCGGGCAGGTCTATTTTTCTTACAAGCAATTTGTGCCGCGAAACGGGTACCTGGTGGTGCGGACGGGAGGCGGCGACGCGCAGTTGATGGGCGCCATGCGCCGGGAACTGCAGCGGCTCGATCCGGAGATGCCGCTGGTGGACGCGAAGGCCATGCCGGAGAGACTCTCGACTTCGTTGAAAAGCCGGCGCGCGGCCATGACGCTGTGCCTGATCTTCGCCGGACTGGCTCTGCTGCTGGCGGCCATCGGGATTTATGGCGTGCTGGCGTATTCGGTGGCGCAGCGCACGCGCGAATTTGGTATTCGCGTGGCGCTCGGAGCGAGTTCACGCGAGCTGGTGGGGATGGTAGTGAAGCAGGGGCTGCGCATGGCCGCGTTGGGACTTGCAGCGGGGGCGGCCGGAGCGTTCGCGGTGACGCGCATGATGAGAGCCTTGCTGTTCGATGTGCGGCCGGCGGACCCGGGCGTGTTTTTGATGGTCGCGGTGGTGCTGGCGGCAGTAGCGGCGCTGGCGTCGCTGATTCCCTCGGCGAGGGCGGTGCGCGTTCCGCCCGCCACGGCGCTGCGATACGAATGAGTCATGGCGCCTTGAGCGCCACAAGGGCGCGGTGCGACCAGGCCCATCCGGTATAATTCTTGACCATGCGCAATGTCGTTCTAACGAGCGTCCGGCTACTGATCCTGATGCTGCCGGCCGCACCGGCTTGGCCGGCGGAGCCTTCGTGCTGCGGTCCGGTTACCGATCAAGGCAGGCGCCTCCTGTCGGTGCTGGAGGGGATGAATGTCGAATCGCTGTGGCTGGCGCACGAACACGTCAACTGGGAGACCGGCGAGCCGGACAAGGGAGAGGATTATACGGGTCCGGGCCGGTCGACGCACTGCAGCGCGTTCGCGGCAGCGGTGGGGAAGCGGCTCGGAGTATACATGCTGCGGCCGCCGGAGCACGGGCAGATTCTGCTGGCCAGCGCGCAGGCGGAATGGTTTCGTTCCCCTGGCGGCAAGCAGGGCGGGTGGCAGCCGGTAAGGGATGCCCGCGACGCACAGGCGTTGGCGAACCGGGGGAACCTGGTGGTGGTGGTTTTCGAGAGTCCGGACGCGCATCGGCCCGGGCATATTGCGATCGTGCGGCCGGCGAACCGGCCGATGCGCCTGCTGGAAGAGAACGGGCCCGAGATCACGCAAGCCGGGCAGAAGAATTACCTGAAGACTTCGACGAAGGTAGGGTTCCAGGCACATCCCGGGGCGTGGCCCGGGGGCGTGCTGTACTACGCTCATCACGTGGACCAATAGGACATACGGCCAGCGGCGGCCTCGCGATCCCGGATCGAGACCTTCCAACCGCCCTGACGGGAACATGCGGCGGAACGCAATCGAGTATGCTGGTGCCGGAGGCCTGGTATCGGCATGCGCCCGATCGTTCGTGCCTTTCTGCTTTTCGCCTTGGCGGGACCGGCCTCAGCCGGTCCGGGGCTGCCCAGCGGAGATCGCTGGCTTTCTCACCTGACTCAGGATCTACTGCCGTTCTGGACCATGCCCGCGGCGCTGGGCAACCCGCTGGGCGAGTTTCCGTCCACACGCTGCGACGACGGCTCGGTGCTGGATTTCAAGAAGCCCTGTCCGCCCATCGCCGGAAACCCCTACCTGATGACGCCGGCCCTGTACCTGGTGCCGCTGTCAAGGCAGAGTTATGGCTTCGGAGTGGCTTACCACCTGACGGGCGACCCGAAGTATCTGACTTACATGAAGGCGGGGATCGATTATATCCGCCAGCACACCCTCGACCCCGCCGGCGGTATGTATACCACCAAGGATTTGACGGCGGGAAGCTGGGGGCCGCAGCGAGAACTGCGGAATCCGCAGGAGCTGGGCTATGGCCTGCTCGGCATGGCCTTCTACTATTACCTGACGCGCGACGATGCCGTGCTCCACGACATACTTACTATCAAGGATTACATCTTCAATAACTATTACAACCAGTCCCTGGGAACGATGCAGTGGCAACTGCAATCGGGCGGAGGGGCCCTGTACAACGAGAAGCACCTGGTGGCCGACCTGGACCAGATGAACACCTATCTCGTGCTGCTGACGCCGCTCCTTCCCGAACCGTACCAGACACAATGGAAGCAGACGCTCGTCCAGGATTCGCATTCTATCCTGGGCACTTTCTACTCGCCCTCGAACAATCTCTTCTTTCTACAAGCGGACACTCCGCAGGAGCGCGACCTCGCTTTCACGGGCGTGGACGTGGGGCACTCGAGCAAATCTCTGTGGATGCTGCGCTGGACCGGCCTGATGACGGGCGACCAGGGGCTGGTCGGTTTCGCGGAGGCCAATGCGCGCAAACTGCTCGACCGCGCCTACATGCCGGAACCGGACGGTTCGGGGTCCTGGGCCGGAGGGGTGCTGCAGGGCGGCGCGCTCGACAAGGACAAGAGCTGGTGGGTGTACGACGAGCTGGACCAGCTCTCGGCAACCCTGGCGCTGGGCGACGCGACGGCAGGCAAGTACCTGCCGCAGACGAACGATTACTGGTTCAAATATTTCGTGGACACGCAATACGGCGAGGTCTGGAACGGCGTGAACTACGGCACCAACACTCCCCAGCGCGATTACCCGAAGGCCTGGCAGTGGAAGAGCGCATATCACGATATGGAGCACGTCCTGGTGGGCTACATCACGTCGCAGTGGATGCAAGGCTCCCCCGCGACGCTGCACTATGCCTTCGGACAGACGGTGGATCGAAGCACGATCCATCCGTATTACTTTTCGGCAGATATAGATTCACTTACAACGACTCGGGATGCGTCGGGCAACTCTTACCAGACAGTAACCTTTCATGCGCCGCAGATTGGTTCGGCTTCGCCGGTCACGTTGACTTCCGCGGCGAGCAACCTTCCCGGTCCAGTGGCTCCCGGATCGCTGGCCTCGGCCTGGGGCTCCCAACTGGCGGGCTCGTCCGGCGCAAACGTCACGGTAACCGACCAGGCTGGGACGGCCCGTCAGGCAGCGGTTTCCTACACGTCGCCGTCGCAGGTGAATTTCCGCATCCCGCCCGGGACGGCGGCGGGAGATGCCACCATCGCGATCACGTCCGGCAGCACATTGACCACCGTGCCGGCCAGGATCGCCGCGGTGGCTCCCGGTATCTTCCAGCTGAACGCCACGGCGCTGGCGGCGGCACTGGTGGTGCGGGTGAAGGCCGATCAATCGCAGTCTTTCGAAAACGTCTACCAACTTGGCGCGGGCAATACGGTAACCCCTTCGCCGATCGATCTCGGCACGGGCACGGTGTACCTCTCGCTGTTCGCGACCGGCTTGCAGAGCGCGCAAAGCGCCGCGGTAACCGTCGGCGGCCAGAACATCCCCGTGCTGTACACCGGGGCGCAGGGCACCTACGACGGGCTGGATCAGATCAACGCCGGTCCCCTGCCCCGGTCGCTCGCGGGCAGCGGGCGAGTGACGGTGGTGGTCACCGCCGGAGGACAAACTGCAAATCCAGTGGAACTGGCTATAAAGTAGGCGCGCCGCCCTTGATGGCGGCAACAAAGTGAACCTCGCTGGAAGGCTCCACGGCTTCGGCCAAGCCAAGCGGGCTGACCTCGCCATCCACGGCTACCGACAGGTTGGCGCGCAGCCGTGTGCCATCGACGAGGCGCTCGCGGATGCCGGGCCACTGCCGTTCCAGATCTTCCACGACCTCGCGCACCGTGGAGCCGGCGGCTTCGACCATGGCACGGCCGCCGGTCAACTCGCGGAGCATGGCCGGGATGTGCACCTCGGCCACGGGTCAGTCCCGCTGGTCCCAGATGGCTTCCATGATCGCGGGCGGATTCATGGGCAGGCGGCGCATGCGGACTCCCGCGGCGCGATAGATCGCGTTGGCGATCGCAGCCGGCGGCGGAACGATGTTGGCCTCGCCCACTCCGCGCACGCCGAAGGGATGGCCGGGATTCGGCACTTCGACGATCGCGGTGTCGATCATGGGAAGATCGAGCGCGGTGGGCATGCGGTAATCGAGGAAGCTGGAGTTGAGCATGGCGCCGTCGGAGCTCATGAAATACTCTTCGTTGAGCGCCCAACCGATTCCCTGGACGCTGCCGCCCTGCATCTGTCCCTCGACATAGCTGGGGTGGATGGCCTTGCCGGCGTCCTGGACGGAAGTGAAGCGCAGGATGGAGACCTTGCCGGTTTCGGGATCGACTTCGACATCGACGATGGAGCCGGCGAAGGATCCGCCGGCGCCTTTGGGGTTCACCGCGCCGCGGCCCACAATGGGACCGCCGGTCTCGACCAGGCGCGCGGCGAGCTCGCGGAAGGTCAGCTTGTTTTCGCCGGAGCGGAACACGCCGGTTTCCGCGGTGACCGCGGCGGCGTCCACGCCCCACAGTTTGGCGGCGCGCTCCTTCATCTGCCGCATGACATCCTGCGCCGCTTCCCACGCGGCCCAGCCGGTGGCAAAGGTGGTGCGGCTGCCGCCGGTCATGGAGGTGTAGCCGACGGAATCGGTGTCGCCGACGGAAGGGTTCACGTCTTCGGCGGCGATACCCAGCACCTCGGCGGCTTGCATGGCGATGGAGGTGCGGCTGCCGCCGATGTCGGTGGAGCCCTCCACGAGGTTCACGGTGCCGTCGGCGTTGACGCTGATGTTGCAGCTCGAGGGGAATCCGATGTTGAACCAGAAGCCGACCGCGACGCCACGGCCGCGGTTGGGCCCTGCGAGCGGTGCGTTGTAGTGGGGATGCTGCTTCATGGTCTCCAGCACTTCGACGCAGCCGATGCGGCGGTACTTGGGCCCGTCCGCGCGGCGCGTCCCTTCCTTCGCCGCGTTGCGCAGGCGGAACTCGATGGGGTCGAGCGCGAGTTTTTCGGCGATCTCGTCCACCACAGTCTCCGCGGCGAAGGCGGCGTTGGTGGCGCCAGGGGCGCGATAGGCCTGGGTGCTCGGCTTGTTGACCACCACGTCGTAGCAGTCGATGGCCACGTTGGCGATGTCGTAGGCCGCGAAGATACACATGGCTCCGGGGACCACCATGGAGCCCGGGTTGGCGCCGGCTTCGTAGGCGAGGTACGCCTGCGCCGCGGTGATGCGGCCGTCGTTGCGCGCGCCGATCTTGACACGGATGAAGGAACCCGGCGTAGGCCCGGTGCCTTCGAAGACATCCTTGCGCGTCATCACGAGCTTCACGGGACGTCCGCACTTACGAGAGAGCAGGGCCGCAACGGGCTCGAGGTAGACCGTGATCTTGCCGCCGAATCCGCCGCCGATTTCCATCGGGGTCACTTTCAGGCGAGAGACCGGGATGTCGAGCACGCACGCCGTGACATCGCGCACGATGAAGGCGCCCTGCGTGCTGCACCAGATGAGCACGCGGCCGTCGTTGTTCCACAGCGCGGTGGCGGCATGGGGCTCGATGTATCCCTGGTGCACGGTGGCGGTGCGGAACTCGCGCTCGACCACGACGTCGGCGGCGGCGAATCCGGCATCGATATCGCCCATGGCGAAGCGCAGGTGCTCGGCGACGTTGCCGGCGCGGTCCGTGGGCTGGCCCAGTTCTTTGGTTTTGAGGTCTTCGTGGACGAGCGGCGCGCCTTCCTGCATGGCCTCGGGCGCAGTGAGCACGCAAGGCAGAGGCTGGTATTCCACTTCGATCAGCCCGGCGGCCTCTTCGGCGATGTGCTGGTTGACGGCAGCCACGGCGGCCACGGCATGCCCGCGGTAGAGGACCTTGCCCGAGGCGAGCAGGTTTCCGCGAACGTAGCTGATCGGGACATCGCCGTCGCCGAGATCGACCATGCGGTCGGGTCCCTGCGGGAAGTCGGCGGCGGTGACCACGGCTTTGACGCCGGGAAGGGCCATGGCCTTCGAGGTATCGATGCGCAGGATGCGCGCGTGAGAGTGCGGGCTGCGCAGGACGCAGCCGTGCAGCAGGTCCGCGGCCTGGAAATCGGCGCCGTAGAGCGCGCGCCCGGTCACCTTGTCGGCGCCATCGTGCCGGACGGGCCGGGTTCCAACGACAGCATATTCACGATCGCTCATCGGGCTACCTCCTCGCTCGCGGCGGCCTGCTGCACCGCGCGCACGATTTTGTCATAGCCGGTGCACCGGCAGAGATTGTTGGCGAGGTAGGTGCGGATGCGCTCCTCGCTGGGGTGCGGCTCGCGGTCGAGCAGCGCCTTGGCGGCGACGATGAAACCGGGAGTACAGATGCCGCACTGGAGCGCGGCGTTCTCCAGGAAGGCGCGCTGGATGGGGTGCAGCCGGCTGCCCTGCGAGATGCCTTCGATGGTGGTGATGGCGGCGCCTTCGGCCTCGACGCCCAGCACGAGGCAGGAGGCGACGATGCGATCGTCCATGATGACGGTGCAGGCGCCGCAGTTGCCGTCGTTGCAGCCCTCCTTGGCGCCGGTGAGGCCGAGGACGTCGCGCAGGCACTCGAGCAGGCTTTGGCGCGGCTCGCAGAGGAACTCCCGGGGCTCGCCGTTGATGGTGGTTCGGACGTGAACTTTATTGTGCATGGCTATCGTGCCTCCCGGGCTCTGGCGACCGCGGCTTCGAGTGCGCGGCGCGTGAGCACGCCGCAGAGGTGCCGCCGGTATTCGGCGGTGCCGCGCATGTCGGTGATGGGGCGCGCGGCCTGGCGCGCGAGGTCCGCGGCTTCGGCGAGCGACGTCGGATTCACGGGGCGGCCGGCGAGGGCGTCGCCGGCCTCGCGCACGAAGAGCGGAGTGGGCGCGACGGCGGCGAGCGCGATGCGCGCCGAGCGGAAATTGCCGTTCTCTACTATGACCTGGACACCGGCGCCGGCCACCGCGATATCCATCTCGTTGCGCGGGATGAAGCGCAGGTAGCGCGCTCCGGAATCGGGCGACGGGGGAGGCAGATGGATGGAAACGAGCAACTCGCCGGCTGCCAGGACGGTCCGGCCGGGCGCGGTACAAAAGTCCTCCACGGGGACCTCGCGCGTGCCCGACGGACCGGCGATACGGCATGTGCCGCCGAGCGCGATGAGCAGCGGGATCGAATCGGCGCTGGGCGCGGCGTTGCAGAGATTGCCGCCGATGGACGCGCGGCCCTGAATCTGCGTGCCGCCGATCAGGGCGGCTACTTCCGCGAGCGACGGGTAGGCACGGGCGACCGCGGCGTCGCCGTAGATGCGGTAGCAGGGCACGGCCGCGCCCAACGTCAAGCCGCGCGCGGGATCGCAGGCGAGTTCATTGAGGTCGGGGACGCCTTTGACGTCGACCACGAAATCGCTTTCCTTGCGGCCGGATCGCATTTGCACGAGAAGGTCCGTGCCACCGGCGAGGGGACGCGCGCCGGGATGTGCCGACATCAACGTGAGGGCTTCCTCGAGGGATTGCGGCGCGGCGTAGTCAAACCACTTCACGGGAGTGTCCTTGTATACGTGAATGTCATTGTCAGGAAAAGTATAGCGAACGGGGAGGCGGGGCTGATGCATGACTCGCCGGCAGGGTCTCAGCCGGATGCGTCGGAATTGTGTCAAGACGGGTTTGCTATTTGGTTGTCCACGAGAAAGAGGCGTTCGGATCGGGATTGGATGCCAGGATTGTCGGCCGAGCTCCCAAAGCGGATCCCCGCACCGGGACCGAGAGCAATATCTCGAATGGCTGAGGGTTCCAATCGGCGCCGGGTGTTGCGCCAATCCGATGGAAAATCTGTTCAATGCCCCCGCCAGAACAAATGAATTCCACGGCGGCCTGAGTGCCATGCGTGCTAAGTCCCCCCACTTCCAGGATCGATCGGCGACCATCTTCTCCGGGAATGAACGTGATCAGGGCAAAGTCAGTACCATGCGCCGGAGTATCCCCGTAGGG
>DATJYJ010000102.1:0-12981 GCA_035578025.1 Verrucomicrobiia bacterium | reverse complement strand
ATGCCGCCGCCTCTGCCACCGTTGGCAGGAGGAGTCCAAGTGCTCTCGAAGTGCTTCTTCCAGATCACTTCGCCCTTTTCGACATCGATGGCGTAGATGTTGTCGGAGACTCCGGTCTCGATCAGGACCTCGCGCGGGCCGCTCTTCGTGTTCAGCTTCCCGATGATCAGCGGGGGGAAGAGCGAGTGCATCTGGCGCGGCTCATTATCGAGCTTGAGCTTCCAAAGAAGCTTCATATTCTTGATCGTGGCCGCGCTGAGGATTTTCTCGTCCGGCTGCCAGGCGGTCCGCTTGGTGTCGTAGCCGTCGGTGAGCCAGTCGGCTCCCCAACACACCACGCTTGCCGCCGCGAGGGCGATCAGATACCCTGGTTTTCGCATCCCTTACCTCGTGACAATAGTATATCGACCCGAAGCGGGCGGCCGACAAAGTACGGCCGCCCGCTCCACGCCATCAGAACCGAATGCGCGCCGAGAGCGCTACGTGGCGGGCCTGCACCTGCGCGCTCTGGATGGTCCCGAAGGCCGCGTTGGTCTGCGCCCCGGTAGTAAAGTTCCAGGTGAGCGAGGTGTTCGGGTTGCTCGGGTTGAAGTGGTTGAAAGTATTGAACGTCTCGATGCGGAGTTCGAGTGTCGCTCTCTCCTTGATTTGGGTCATCTTGGCTAGGGAGAAGTCCAGGTCCCACAGCCATGGACCGTAGAACAGCGTCGGCGGCGTGTTGCCGATGCCCAGGGAGTTGGCCGGCGGCAACTGGAAGTTGGCGGCGTTGAGCGGCACCTGCAGCCTCGGATCCTCGGTGGCCGAGGGAAGCTGGCCGGAGGGGAGGAAAATGTTATTCCCCATCTGACAGCGGAACGGCAGGTAAGCGGTCGGCGTTCCGGTCCAGTACTGCGAGGGCTGGCCCGTCGCCCCGCACCCCACCGTATACGGCGTCCCGGCGTAGACGGCACCGTTCCCGTTCAGGTGCCAGCCGTTCATCACCGCCCGGCTGAACTTGTTGTTCCATAGCTTGCTGCCATCCGGAAAATCGTAGCCCATGTTGAAGTTGAAGGCGTGCCGGCGGTTGGCCACGTTCTTTGTCAGCTCCGCGTTCACAAACTGTAAAATCGTCGTGTTGCTGGCGTTGTTGAAGACGATCGTCCGCGAGAAGGTGTAGTTGAAGTTCCACTGGAGATGGCCCATGCGCCGGTTCAACTGCGCCTGCAGCGAGTTGTAGTTGTTGGTGTAGGACTGGGTATAGTCGATGATGTTGCCGATCGTCTTGTAGCCGACCAGGTTGCGGATCAGGTTGGTGGAGTAGTAGCCGGGGTTGGCCGGGTTGCTGGTCGGGTCAACGAACTGCGCCTGCGGACAGCCGGCCGAAATGCCGCCCACCACGATCGGGTTGGCGCATCCGGTGGGCTTCCAGGTGGTCAGCGGCGCAACCGCGTTGCCGTCGTACATCTCGCCGTAGCCGTTCTTCAGCGCGTTGCCCACGTAGGAGACGTCGGCAATCAAGCCCCACCCGAGCTCGCGCTGGATGCCGAAGCTCCAGTTGTAGGTCCGCTGCGGCTTCTCGTCGGGATTGCCGCCGATCAGGTTCTGCGGCGTGTAATACGCCTGGGAACCGGCTAACTGCTGGAAGTTCGTGTAGACGATGGTCGGGGACAGGAAGTAGGGCGGCACCATCAGAGGACCCTGACCGGCGCTGAGCGCGCCGATCCAGTCCACGTTCCAGTTGCGGCCCGTGATGATGCCGAAGCCGCCGCGAATGGCCGTTTTGCCGGTGCCGAACGGATCATACGCGAAGCCCAATCTCGGTCCGAGTTGGATCGGAGCCACGTTGAAGAAGTGGGTTTGATAATACTTGATGCCGGTCCACGGGTACTGGCTGTAAGACGAGGTGTCGAAGGTGCCCTGCCGCACGTACGGGAATACCGCTCCCGTCACCGGGTTGATGGCGATCTTGTTGGCTGTCGGGCAGGTGCTGGTGGTCACCGGTGTGGAGCACGCCGGATAAAGCAACTGTCCGGCTTGGCCGGCATTGTATGCCGAGGTGGCGAACAGACCCAGGTTGTTGCGCTCCGAGTTCAGGTCGCCCACGCGTGCGAAGCGCATACCGTAGTCGACCGTCAGCCGGCGGCTGACTTTCCAGGTGTCCTGCAAATACCACTCGAACTGCGAATAATGCGCGTGATTGACCAGCTTGGTGTTGTCGTCGCCGTAGGCGAAGATGCTGCCCAGCAGCGCGTTGGAGTAGGGATAGCCGCTATCCACGGGGCTGGAGCGGTCGGAGCCGAAATAGTAGGTTCCGGCAGCGTTGTACACCGAGTAGACGCTCACATTGCGCGCCATGCGCTCATAGTAGAAACCGCCCTTGATGGTATGCGCGCCCTTCACCCAGGTGATCTTGTCCTGGAGGGTCTGCAACTGGTCGGTGCCGGTGAAGGGCCAGCGGCTGTCCAGGCTGAAGGTAGGGGCGCCGGAAATGCCCTGGCCGGAGGACTGCGCGCTGAAACCGGTGCTGGGGAAGCCGAAATTCACGGCCGGCAGCAGGTTCAGGTAATTGGCGCTGGCCGGATTGATGCGCGGCAACGAGAGCGCGTTGCCGTTGGCATCCTTCAGCGGCAGCAGGCTGTCCTGGTAGGTCCGGGCCCCGCCGTTGTTGGGGTTGCTGCTGGTATCGCTCAGCGGGTCCACGCCCTGCTTGCCGCGGTTGATGCCCCAACTGACTTCGTTGATCAGGGTTGGGCTGAACGTATAGACGAAGGTGCCCAAAGCGCCCGCAGACTGCACGTGGTAACTGGTCGGGAACTGTCCCCAGGCGCCGCCCGGGGGTCCCACCGTGGTGTTGTAGCCGTTCTGAGCCTGATAGTCCTGCAGAAGGCGGACGTAGGTGACTGCCTTGGACGAGAAGTTGTAGTCGATGCGCAGTACCTTGTCGTCCAGTGGCCGCAACTGCTGCTGCGGGTAGCGGAAGTTGTACCCGCGGTTGCCCGTCGGGTCCAGCGCCAGGCCTTGCGGACTGGGCAGCGGGAACAGGTTCAGCATCGCCAGCCCCTGCGGGCTGATGCGGTTCGTGGGTACGATGTTGCCCGGAAATGGCGTCTGGGTGGTGGGATCGTAGACGGGAACTAGCACGCCAGTGGTGGTCACCGTCTGCGAGAAGTTGCCCTGCCGCTCCAGGGCCGACGGCATGGTGTACGTGTTGAAGCTGACGGTGTTATTGAACAGCTTGTCATACGAGAAAAAGAAGAACAGCTTTTGGCGCGCTTTATTGAAGCGGGTACCCGGGATGATCAGCGGGCCCCCGATGGTGCCGCCCGGATTCTGGTAGCGATACCTCGGCCTCGCTACGCTGGTCTTGTTGTTAAAAAACTCGTTGGCGTTGAGCGATTCGTGGCGGTAATACCAGTAGCCGGTGCCGTGGAACTGGGAGGTGCCGTTCTTGGTGGTCAGAGTCAACTGGCCGGCTGTGCGCCCGCCGTACTCCGCCGTATAGTTGGAGGTCAACAGCTTGACCTCGCCGATGGCGTCCATACTGGGGTTGATGTAGCCGGGGTTGAGGTTGCCCGAGTCCTGGCTGGCCGCGCCGTCGTAGTTGAGGATGATCTGGCCTTGCTGGCCGCCGTTGACACCCGGGATGCCGCCGCCGTTCCAACCACGATAGTCATACGACTGGGCCAAGGACTGGACGCCGGGCAGCGTCATGATGACGCTGATCGGGTTACGGCCGCGCATCGGCGTGTCATCGATCTGCTTCAGGCCTATGGCGATGGAGCGGTCGGAACTGTCAGTTGCCACATGGACCGCGTTGGCCTGCACCTCGATGGTGCTGGTCACCTCGCCCACTTCCAGGTGGATCTCGTGCAAGTCGACGCGTTCCTGGGTCGCCACCGTTATCGACTTCTGCTCATAGACCTTGAAACCGGCCGCGTTTACCCTTAGGGTGTACGTTCCGGGGACGAGGCCGGTAAAGAAGAATGCACCCGCACCGCTAGTGGTGAATGTGCGATCGGTTTGGGAAAGATCGTGGATCAAGTGGACCGTGGCGCCTACCACGCTGCCGCCGCTGGCATCCACTACCGTTCCGGAGACTTGGCCGGTGACGCTCTGGGCGTTGACGGTGGGCAGCGCCACCAGACAAAGAGCTACCGCGACGAGACAGACTAACCTCTTCATATTTTCCCCCATTCAAAAATGGTTGAATCGTTGCGCCGGCCGGAACAGATTCCG
The DNA here is from genome assembly GCA_035578025.1 of Verrucomicrobiia bacterium. Taxonomy (GTDB): domain Bacteria; phylum Acidobacteriota; class Terriglobia; order Bryobacterales; family Bryobacteraceae; genus Solibacter. The sequence continues at coordinate 8,766 of DATJYJ010000102.1, read as the reverse complement.
GCGGCAGGATGGCGTTTCACGAGGTGCGCAGCAGCGCGACTGAGGACGGAACTCCCATCTGTCCCAGCGACGACATCGGTCAGACTTCCACGCACGGAGGAAAACTGGGTCCTCATTGGCGACTTCCCGGTCGCATGCTTTCACGCCCCCTTGAAACGTATCAAACCTGGGTTGTGCGTAAAGCATATATCCTATGCGGCGCGGTGTCAAGCATTTACGCGTGAAAAAAACACTTCTGTCTTGACAGCCGCTTGGCTCCGGCAGTACGCTACAAGCACTCGTCCGGCCGGAGTAAAGCCTGGCCCGGGCTGAGCGAATAGAGAGGAGCCGGGGACGCCACATGAGCCCGCAAGTCGAGAACGCGGCCGCTAGTTCCAAAGCGACCAACAGCCTGATGTCTGCTTCCGCCTTCGTGCGGGAAGCGCTCGCCTCGGGCGAGGGCGTGGTCCGCCTCGCCCCATGCTGGGTGCCGCGCGCCTTTCTGATGCCGGGCGGCCGTTTGAAACTCGACCCGCGCGACCTCTATGTTCTCGGTTCCCACCGCGGCGGAATCGACGAGCGATGGTTCGCGTCCACCACGAAAGCCGCCAACGGCCCACTCACCGCGGACGACGAGGGCCTCAGTTATATCGAGTTTCAGGGCAGGAAACTCCTGCTGAAGGAAGCCATCGAGCGCGACGGAGACCTGTTCCTGGGCGCCGAGGTCATGCGCCAACACGGAGGTTGGAACCTGCTCTGCAAGTTCTTCGACAACCTCGGTCCCATTCCGCATCACCTGCACCAGACCAATGAATTCGCAGCACGCGTGGGGCAAAAGGGCAAGCCCGAAGCCTACTACTTTCCGCCGCAATATAACTTCACGGACAACAACTTCCCCTACACGTTCATGGGCCTCGAACCCGGAACCACTCGCGACGATGTGCGCCGGTGCCTCCAGCGTTGGAACGAAGGCGACAACGGGATTCTGTATCATTCCCGAGCCTATAAGTTGAAACCGGGAAGCGGCTGGCAGGTCGATCCGGGCATCCTGCACGCTCCGGGATCGCTGGTCACTTATGAGCCGCAGGTGAACTCCGACGTCTTTGCCATGTATCAGTCGATGGTCGAGGGCCGCGCAGTGCCGTGGGACCTGTTGGTGAAGGACGTGCCCCCCGAGCACCACCAGGATCTCGATTACCTGCTCGACATGCTCGATTGGGATGCCAACGTCGACCCCGAGTTCGCCAAGCACCGTTATTTCGACCCGGCTCCGGTAGCTCCGCTGGATGCCATGGCCGACGCCGGATACTGTGAGAAGTGGGTGGTTTACTCGACGCCGCATTACTCCGCGAAGGAACTTACCGTGTTCCCGGGACGCTCGGTTACGGTGAAGGATGCAGCGGCTTACGGGCTGATCCTGGTGCAAGGCTATGGAACCATCGGCAAACACGAAGTCGAGACGCCGGCCCTGATTCGCTACGGCCAGATGACCAGCGATGAGTTATTTGTCGCGGCTGATGCAGCCGCTAAGGGCGTCCTCGTCACGAACAAGAGCGCGACCGAGAACCTGGTCATGCTCAAGCACTTCGGCCCGGGCAATCCACAGGCACCGATCGCCCGCCTGCAATGAATTAGGCCGGCTCAGACGTCGCACGCCTCGATGGCTTCGGCCAGGCCGGCATCCGGATCTCGCGTGGGAATGAATTCCTGTCCCACGTAGCCTGTGTAGCCGATTTCGACCAGCGTGCGCATCACCGCGGGATAGTGGATCTCCTGGCAGTCGTCCAACTCCCCGCGCCCCGGGACTCCCGCCACATGAATGTGGCCGATCCACTTGGCGTACTGTCGCAGGCGCCGGATCACGTCTCCGTTCATGATCGCCACGTGATAGACGTCGAACAGTAGCTTGGCATGCGGCGAATCTACCTGGCGCACAATCTCGGCGCAATAGTCGATGTCGTCGCCCTGATATCCCGGGTGCCCCTTCATCGGGTGCGAATCGTCGCGCGTGTTGAGCTGTTCGAGAACGATTGTGACGTTCCGCGGCGCGGCATACTGCGCCAGCTCGCGGAGGCCTTTGACGGTGTTGTCTGCGCCCTCGGACTTGGGGATTTCACCGCTCCCCGGGTCGCCGGCCTCGCGCCACTTGTAGCCGGTGAAAGCGATCACGTTTGGCACGCCGTTGTCCGCGGACTGGTCGATCATGGCCTTTGTCCTGGCGATGACCTCTTCGTGATATTTCAGATTGTTCAGGCCCCGTGCGAAGACCGGGTCTGGCATGCCGTTTAGAGAGAGCGCGTTCTTCAATCCATGCCGGAACACTACCGGCCAAAGCTCCGGCGGCGCCAGTTCAACGCTGACGCATCCCAGAAGCATCGCATTCTCGCAGATGCGGTCGATGCTCCATTGCCAATCGGTGGCATTCAGGCACCAGTAGGCCAGCGAGTGCCGAATGCGTCCTTTGCGGTTCATCCGCTCCAGGGTATCACCGCGCCGGCGCTGCGGCCCGAGCCGGCAATCGGGACATGCTTTGCTACGCTCCATGAAGGTCGCGGCTCTGTTCGGAGCGTGTCGAGCCTCGCTACGCGAGGTGCGCGCCACCCAGGTCGCGGAGGTGGCGGTAGACCATAGCGACGGGGAGGCCCATCACATTGAAGTAGCAGCCATCGATGCGCTCGACGAACTTCGACGCGAGGCCCTGGATGGCGTAGGCGCCGGCTTTGTCCACGGGCTCACCGCTGGCGACATAGGCGTCGATTTCGGCGTCCGAGAGAGGCGCGAACCAGACGGCGGTGGAGGCGTGGTCGCAGAGGAGCTCGGCGCCGCGGCGCAGGCAGATGCCGGTGAGCACTTCGTGGCGGCGTCCGGAGAGGAGGGTGAGCATGCGGCGAGCGTCGGCGGCGCCGGCGGGCTTGGCGAGGAGTTCGCCGTGGGCCACGACCGTGGTGTCCGCGGCGAGGACGATCTCGCCCGGGGCGGCCTCGATGGCAAGGGCCTTGGCCTTCGCGAGCCGGCGCACGTAGGGGCCGGGGCGCTCGGCTTCGAGCGGGGTCTCGTCGACTTCCGCCGGGCGGACGACGAATTCGATGCCTGCCTGGCGGAGAATCTCGGCGCGCCGCGGCGACTGCGATGCAAGAACGAGCATGTTCATCCTTCCTCGATGGCGGCAGTCAGCTCGGGCGCCGCGATGCGCGGCAGGGGTTTCCAGAAGCCGAGGGCCAGCGAGATGGTCAAGAGTTGGATGGCGACAATCAAGGCGACGCAGGCAGGCCAGCCGCCATGGGTCCAGGTGAAGCCGGGGATGGCGGAACCGCCGCTGCCGCCCAGATAGTAGAAGGTCACGTAGAGGCCGACGGCGGAGGCGCGCGACTCGGTGGCGGCGCTGCCGACGTAGCTCGATCCGGCGGAGTTGGCGATGAAGACTCCGGTGCAGGCCAGCGTCAGGCCGGCCATGACGAGCGGGAGGCTGTGGATCAACGTGAGCAAGATGCCGGTGGCACCCGCGGAGAAGGCCGCGACCAGGGCGAAGCGGTGGCCGAAGCGGTCGATGGCGCGGCCGGCTACCGGGGTGATCATGGCGCCCACCAGGTAGACGACGAAGAGCAGGCCGAGCGCGGCGGTGCTCAGATGGAAAGGGGGAGCGGCGAGATAGAAGTTGATGTAGGTGAAGGTGGCGAGGAGGGTGAACATCACGCAGAAGCCGACGGCATAGGTAGCGACCAGGCGCGGATTCCGGATATGTCGCAGGATGGGAGCGGCAGCGGAATCGGTGTGGCGGACGCGGGTGAAGCGGCGGCCGGCGGGCAGCCAGGCACGGATGGCCATGGCACCGGCGAGGTTGAGAGCACCGAGCGCGACGAACGACCATCGCCATCCGGTATGGGCGGCGACGATGGCGGCCAGGGCGCGTCCGGTGAATCCGCCGATGACGGTGCCGGTGACGTAGGCGGCGGTGGCGGCGCCGGCGCCGCTATCCCACTCTTCGTTGATGTAGGCGATGATGACGGCGAAGATGCCGGGGGTGAAGACGCCCTGGAGGAATCGCCAGAAGATGAGCTGCCAGTAGCCGGTGGCGGTGGCGGCGAGCAGGGTGGGCGCGGCGAGCAGGAATGCCGCGGGGACGATGACGCGCTTGCGGCCGAAGCGGTCGGCGACGAAGCCGGCGAGCGGGGCGGAGAAGGCCACCGCCAAGGTGGAGGCGGTGACCACCAGGCTGATGCGGGCCGGCGAGACGCCGAATTCGCGCGCCAGCATGGGCAGGAGCGGCTGCGGCGCGAACAATGCCAGGAACGCACAGAATCCTGCGAAGACGACGGCGAGCGTGCGCTGTGGCATAAAATTAATAATGCCCCAAAACAGCGACGACTTTTACCGGATACAGAAATTGCCGCCCTACGTGTTTGCCGTCATCAACGAGATGCGGGCAAAGGCGCGGGCGGCGCAGATCGACGTGATCGATCTGGGGATGGGGAATCCGGACGGCGCAACGCCGCGAGTGGTAGTGAGCAAGCTGGTGGAGGCCGCGCGCAACGCGCGCAATCACCGCTACTCGCAATCGCGCGGCATTCCGAGGCTGCGCGAGGAGATCACCAAGCGGTACAAGAACCACTACGGAGTCGATCTCGACCCCGACAAGGAAGCTATTGTTACGATCGGCGCCAAGGACGCGTTGGCGCACCTGCTGTTTGCCGTTGTGGGACCCGACGACGTGGTGGTGTCGCCCAATCCCGCTTATCCGATTCACCAGTACGGCGTGCTGATGGCGGAGGGTCACGCCTGCATGCTGCCCATGCCGGACGCGGCGACGTTTTTGAACCGGCTGGAGGACCTGTACCGCACTTCGACCAGGAAGCCGAAGCTGCTATTGATTTCCTTTCCGCACAATCCCACGACGACGTGCGTGGACCTGGATTTCATGAAGGAGATTGTCGCGCTGGCGCGGCATCACGGCACGCTGGTGGTCCACGATTTTGCGTATGCCGATCTCGGGTTCGACGGCTACCGGCCGCCCAGCATCCTGGAGGTGGAAGGTGCGAAGGAGGTCGCGGTCGAGATCTTCTCGATGTCCAAGAGCTACAACATGGCGGGCTGGCGCGTGGGCTTTTGCCTGGGTAACGCCAAGATGATCGCGGCGCTGGCCCGCATCAAGAGCTACCTGGACTACGGCGTGTTTCAACCGATCCAGATTGCGAGCATCATCGCGCTCAGGGAGTGCGAGGAGGAGCCGAAGAAGATCTGCGCCATGTACCAGAAGCGGCGCGACGTGCTGGTGAACGGCCTGAAGCGCGCGGGATGGGCGGTGGAGAAGCCGCGCGGGTCGATGTTCCTGTGGGCGCCGCTGCCGGAGCGGTTCCGGGAGCTGGGCTCGCTGGAGTTTTCCAAGCTGCTGTTGGAGAAGGCGCTGGTAGCGGTATCGCCGGGGGTCGGGTTCGGACCGTTGGGCGAGGGTCACGTGCGGTTCGCTCTGGTGGAGAACGAGCAGCGGATCCGGCAGGCGACGCGGGCGATCGGGGCGTTCTTGAAGGAGTAGCGGGCTCAGCGTCTATGCCGACTGAACCCCGCTCTGGGAGAGCGTGTTCATGATGATGTCCAAAGGATTCAGTGTATCGCTGTTCCCTGCCCCGTTCGTTTGAAAGGCCGAGAGAAGCTGGCTCAGCGGGCTGGTCGAAGAGGAGGTGTCGCTGGTGCTCGAAGCGTTCGAGTCCGACGACGCTTCGGCGCGGTGATGGTGATGGCCATGCCCATGGTGCATGGCACCCATTGCCTGGGCGAGGTCCTGAATCTTCGGGAGCTGGCCGCTCTTGGAGGCATCGCTGAAATCGGCGGAAAGCTGCGCGAGCTGGGTGGCGGCGGTAGTGTTGCCGTTGGCCTGCGCGGTCTGGGAAGCGCTTTGCAGGTTGCCGGCGATCTGCTGAGTGACCTGCTGGTATTTCGCGGGATCGGACTGCTGGAGCTGCTGCAGCGTGGTGAGCATCTGCGCGAACGGCGAGAGCGAGCTGCTGTCCGCCTGAGAGGCCGGAGAGAGGGTGGAACTCGCGGAGGAGGCGGTTCCCTGAAGCGCGGAGCCGAGAACCGACTGAATGTAACTTGCTGTGAGACTGTTTACGGGCGTCATGCCCATTTCATCGACGGCCGTTCCGGGGGCTGTATGGCTCTTTTGAGGGATTCTACTGCACCTGGTAGGGCACGCTGACGTCGATGGTCTTCGGCGGATAGCAGGCCTTGTTGCTGCACGCCTGGTATCGCAGCTTTCCGGCGGCGATGCCGGGCCCCGCGGGTGCACCGGCGGCAACCTTGAAGCTGGCCACGAGGTCGAAGTTGCCCATGAAGACCGAGATCGGCTTGCCGTCGGAGAAATCGAACTTCTCCATCAGGGGCTTGGGATAGGTGACGGAGCCACCTTCGAGCGCGCCGGTGGAGGTCCAGGTCAGTTTGAGGGGGATCAGGTATTCCTCGCTGGGCGTGTTGCTGTTGACGTGGAATCCCTCGCGGATTGAAACGGGAATTTTCGTTTGCACCGCGGCGCCGCGCTTGCCGGCGATCTTCGCCGGCTCGCCGATGGTCAGGTAGCCGTTATTCTGCGCGAGGGCGGCCGTCGTTATTAAGAGTGACAGCGGGAGCAGTGCCTTGCAAAAGCTGTTCGATGCCATCGGTAAAATCTTTCTTGCTCGCCAGTCCGATGTGCACGGCGGCGATCCTTCCGTCTTTATCGATCAGAAATGTGGTGGGGAGCGCATCCACTCCGCCGTACTGGGTCGCGGTAGCGTCGTTGCCGATTACCACGCGGTAGTTGACGCCTAACTCAGCCAGGAACGGCTTGACCACTTCCCAACCCTCGTCGTCCATGGAGACGCCGAGCACGGCGAAGCCGCGGTCCTTGTTCTGGCGCTCCATCTCCATGAACCACGGAATCTCGATTTTGCACGGGCCGCACCAGGTAGCGAAGAAATCGAGCAGAACCACTCTGCCTTTGTAGTCGGAGAGGTGGACGGTTTTGCCGTCGGCGTCCTTCAGGGCAAACTCCGGCGCCGGTTTGCGGTCCTGTTCGGCTTTGACGGAGGCAGCCTTGACGGAGCGCGAGGAGCAGGCCTGCGTCTGGATGAGACAGACGGCGAGCATGGCGGCACCGGCGGCGGCAGAGAATCGAAGTGAGGACACAGAGAGTTCCTGAAACTAATTATATCGACAAATGGCGGCCGTCAAGGTTAACACCGAACCATTGCCGGCGCCGGCGGCGCGGCGCGGCGGCAAGGGTAAACTCCGGATGACGCGCGACGCCGCTCCAGAGGCACGCCGCAGTGTCGCAGAAGGCTTCGCAGCAGTACTCGCGCCAGCGGCGGGTGCGGCGGGCGATGTCGTGCGGCGCCAGGGCGGATTTGCGCCACTCGGCGCTCCAGCCAAGGTCGCCGCGGCGGCGGGCGCGGATTTCGGCGCGCAGGAGGGCTTCCCAGGAATGACGGATGCGGTTGCCGAGGCGGAGCCAGAGGAAGTGCGCGGTCTCGTGCACGAAGATGCGGGGGAACTCGGCAGCCGTGCAGTCGAAGGCGATGCGGCGCTCGCGGAGGAAGGCGCCGGCATGTACCGGACCCCGGCGGTCGCGGAGGTTGGATGCGGTTTGGATGCGGATGGGCGCGCCGGAGAGCGGGGGCATGCGGGCTAGAATGCGAACGGCTACGGCACGATAGCGCGGATAATCGAACAGAAACACACGCGCCTGCGGCGCGGGGCGGGCCGGGAGGCCCGCGTTACAAGGTCTCGGCGTGATGGCGGACGTCAACTCCCTTGACCAAGAATACGACGTCCTCGGCGATGTTGGTGGCATGATCGCCGATACGTTCCAGATTGCGGGCGACGAAGATCAAGCCGATCGCCGCGGGAATGATTCCCGGGTCGCGCTCCATGGTTGCGACCAGTTCGGCGTACACGGCATCGCGCAGCTTGTCCACTTCGTCATCGGCCATGAGTACAGACCGGGCCAGCGCTTCGTCGCCGTTCACGAAAGCCTCGAGGCACTTCAGGAGCATGGACTGCACCAGGGAGGCCATTCTCGGAATGTCGACCATGGGCTTGACCAGCGGATGGTGCATCAGAGAGAGCGAGCGCTCGGCGATGTGCTGCGCCAGGTCGCCGATGCGCTCCAGGTCGGTATTGATCTTGAGAGCGGAGGTCAGGAAGCGGAGATCCTTGGCCACGGGCTGGCGGAGCGCGAGCAGGCGCGTGACCATCCCGTCGATTTCCATTTCCATCTTGTTGATGCGGGGCTCGTCGCGAATCACCTGCTCGGCCAGTTCCTTGTCCTGATCGATGAGCGCGCGGATGCTCCGGCTGATGGCGGACTCCACGAGCCCGGACATCTCCAGCAGCTTGTTGTTCAGTTCCTCGAGTTCGACACTAAATACGCGCACTGCTGTATCCCCCTAAGTTTGTGGGCTATCCGAACCTTCCGGTAATGTAATCTTCCGTCTCCTTCCGCGACGGGTTTTTGAAAATCACGTCAGTCTTATCGTATTCGATCAGGCGGCCCAGCAGGAAGAAGCCGGTGAAGTCCGCGACACGAGCGGCCTGCTGCATGTTGTGGGTGACGATCACCATGGTGCACTGGTCCTTCAGGCCGAACATCAGTTCTTCGATTTTCGCGGTAGCGATGGGATCCAACGCGGAGCACGGCTCGTCGAGCAGCAGAACCTCGGGATCCACCGCCAGCGCGCGGGCAATGCACAGGCGCTGCTGCTGGCCGCCCGAGAGGGCGTAAGCCGAGTCATGCAGCTTGTCTTTCACTTCCTCCCA
>DATJYJ010000101.1:0-19029 GCA_035578025.1 Verrucomicrobiia bacterium | reverse complement strand
ATTCCCAACGGGCAACTGGCGCAGATTAATATCGAAAACTTCGCATTGCGCGACAAGTTCTTCTGCAATCACCAGATCGGCTTACGGTATGAAACCACGCCCGAGCAGATGCGATCGGTGCTGGCCGGGGTTCGCGAGCTGTTGCAGGCACATCCCAATGTCGAACAGGAGTCGCTCCGTGTGCGCTTGACCGCCTTTGGTGCATCGGCTTTCAATCTCGAAGTCTTCGCCTATTTTTCTGCCGCCGATTATCCAGCATTCCTCGCGATACAGGAGGAGGTCCTGCTGGGAGTACTGGACATCGTGGTCGCCAGCGGGTCCGGGCTCGCATTTCCTTCACAAACCACCTACCTGGCACGGGACAAGGCAAACGATCACGGCTCCATCGAGCAAGCCGCCGCCAGAGTCCGGCTCAGGCAGGAACAGGTGCGTCCGGCGGTGTCGGGGTCGGGAACAAAATAAAATCTAAATCAGCTTCTGTGAGTTTGCATCCAAAACGCCGGGATTGTGTGCGGCGGCTTCTGCAGCACACAATCGATGCCGGCATGAAGGAGGCCGGAATATGAGCTCGGCTGCAAAATCTCCCAAAGCGGTCGCGGCGCCCCAAACCGCACGGCCGTACCCCTCGCTGTACCAGATCAACACGCGCGTTCTGCTCACGTCGCTGGGCGCCGGTCTGGGCCGTCCCGCGACGCTGGATGACGTGCCCGATTCCGAACTGGATCGCATCGCCGGCGCCGGGTTCGACTGGGTCTGGTTCCTCGGTGTCTGGCAGACCGGCGCCGTTGGACGGAGGATTTCGCTCGAGAATCCCGAGTGGCTCCGCGAATATCAAGAGCTGCTGCCGGATTTCTCCGACCGGGACGTATGCGGCTCCTGCTTCGCGATCCGCTCCTACACGGTTCATTCCGACTTCGGCGGGAACGCCGCCCTGGAACGCCTGCGGAAGCGCATTCACCGGCGCGGCATGCGCCTGCTGCTGGATTTTGTGCCGAATCACATGGCGCCGGACCATCCGTGGGTGCAGGAGCACGCCGAGTACTTCGTGCCCGGTACCGATGCCCAACTCGAACGCGAGCCGCAGAATTACACGCGCATCGCGACTGCCCGGGGACAGATGGTGTTGGCATACGGCCGCGATCCATATTTCTCGGGATGGCCCGACACGCTGCAACTGAACTACGCCAACGCCAGCTTGCAGGAGGCGATGGCCACGGAACTGGAGAGAATCGCCGGGATGTGCGACGGCGTTCGCTGCGACATGGCCATGCTGATCCTGCCCGATGTCTTCGAACGGACCTGGGGAATGCGTCCGGCATCCTTCTGGCCCATGGCTATCGGCCGGGCGCGCGCCAGGCATCCAGGTTTCCTGTTCATGGCCGAAGTCTATTGGGACCTGGAATGGACTCTGCAGCAGGAAGGCTTCGACTACACCTACGACAAGCGGCTCTACGACCGGCTTCGCGAAGGACACGCCCGGCCGGTTCGCGATCATTTCCGCGCCGACATGGATTACCAGCGCCGGTCCGCGCGGTTCCTGGAGAATCACGACGAACCCCGCGCAGCCGCGGCCTTCCCGCCGGGAATTCATGAGGCTGCCGCCGTCCTGACCTTCTTGTGCCCGGGTCTTCGCTTCATCCACCAGGGCCAGATGGACGGCTTCAACAAGCGGATACCGGTCCACCTGGGCCGCGGACCGGCCGAGGCGGGCGATGCCAGCGTTCAGGAGTTCTATGACCGGCTGCTCGCCTGCCTTCGCCATCCGGCCGTTCAGGGCGAATGGCGATTGCTGGAATGCAACCCCGCATGGGACGGCAACTGGACCTGGGACTGCTTCATCGGTTTCGCCTGGCGCGGTCCGGACCAGAGCGCACTGGTCGCGATCGTCAACTACGCGACCAACCAGAGCCAGTGCTATTTGCAGTTTCCATTTGACGAGATCAAGGGAAAGACGATACGCCTGCGGGACCTAATGAGTCCGCACGCGTACGACCGGGACGGTGATGACGTCCGGGCGCGCGGCCTCTATCTCGACCTGCCCCCGTGGGGCCATCACGTGTTTGAGTTGTCTACTCAGGCAGAGCGCGGCTAGGCTGCGATGAATAGAAGAGGAGAATCGAAATGCCTGCCGAAAAAAAAGCCAACGCGGAAAAACAGAGACTGACCTCTCCCGAGAAGGCGCAGTGGAAGAAATGGGGCCCCTACCTGAGCGAAAGGCAGTGGGGCACCGTCCGCGAAGATTATAGCGATAGCGGCAACGCCTGGGACTACTTCACGCACGACCAGGCGCGCTCGCGCGCCTACCGCTGGGGCGAAGACGGGCTGGCCGGAATCTCTGATGACCACGCGCAGCTTTGCTTCGCAATCGCACTGTGGAACGGCCAGGACCCGATCCTGAAAGAGCGCCTCTTCGGGCTGACCAACAGCGAGGCCAACCACGGGGAGGACGTCAAGGAGTACTACTTCTACATCGACAGCACTCCCACGCACTCCTACATGAAGTACCTGTACAAGTATCCCCAGGCGGCCTATCCCTATGTCGATCTCATCGAGACCAACGGCCGGCGGGGCCGCCTCGACATGGAGTACGAGCTGCTCGATACGGGCATCTTCGATCAGAACCGGTACTTCGACGTCTTTGTCGAGTACGCCAAGGAGTCGCCGGATGACATCCTTATCCGGATCACCGCCGCCAACCGCGGGCCCGAAACGGCGACCCTGCACGTGCTGCCGACGTTGTGGTTCCGCAACACCTGGTCGTGGGAGCCGGGCGCGAGCAAGCCCCTGCTGGAGCAAAGAGACGGGCCTGAGGGTTCGGTTCTGGTGGTCGCCTCCCATCCCGACCTCGGCATGCGCTATCTCTACGCCGAAGGCGGGGGGCCGGTTCTCTTCACCGAGAACGAAACCAACGTCGAGCGTCTGTTCGGCGGCCAGAACCAGGCGCCGTATGTGAAGGACGGGATCAACGATTACGTGGTGCAGGGCTGCACCGATAAAGTGAACCCGGAGAAGCACGGCACCAAAGCCTCACCGTACTACCGGTTGGTGATTCCCGGTGGCGAAAGCCGGGTCGTGCAGTTGCGGTTGACCACGGCCGGGCCGGATAGCTGGGGCAAGATGGCGCCATTGGGCGGTTCCTTTGATCAGGTCATGCGCGCGCGCCAGCAGGATGCCGACGAATTCTACGCATCCATCACACCCGAATCGCTCAACGAGGACGCCGGGCGCGTGATGCGCCAGGCGCTTGCGGGCATGTTGTGGAGCAAGCAGTTCTACAGCTACGATGTGGACCGGTGGGCGATAGAACGCGGCGGCAATACTCCGCGGAATGGGGAATGGGTCCATATGGCGAACGAGGACATCATTTCCATGCCCGACAAGTGGGAATACCCGTGGTACGCCGCCTGGGACCTGGCGTTCCACTGTATCGCCCTATCCCTGGTCGACCCGGACTTCGCCAAGCAGCAACTGGAACTGATGCTGCGCGAAGATTACCTCCATCCCAGCGGGCAGATTCCGGCTTATGAATGGAACTTCGGAGACGTCAATCCGCCTGTCCATGCCTGGGCCACCCGTTTTCTGTACGAGGCCGATAAGGAGATCACGGGCGAAGGCGACCTCAAGTTCCTGCAGGAAACGTTTCACAAGTTGTCCTTGAATTTCACCTGGTGGGTCAATCGCAAGGATCCCGCCGGGAGGAACATCTTCGGGGGAGGCTTCCTGGGCCTCGACAACATTGGCGTCTTCGACCGCAGCGCTCAGCTGCCCACCGGCGGTCATCTGGACCAGGCTGACGGTACCGCCTGGATGGCCTTTTACTGCCAGGCCATGCTCCAGATCGCTATCGAATTGGCGCTGCACGATCCAGCCTATGAACGCATGGTGCTGAAGTTCGCCAAGCACTTCGCCTGGATTGCCGTCGCCATGGAAAACATAGGCGCCGCGCACGAAGCCATGTGGGACGAAGAAGACGGCTTCTTCTACGACGTCCTCCGCCTTCCCGATGGCAATGCCATCCGGTTGAAGGTTCGCTCGCTGGTCGGCCTGTTGCCGCTCTGTGCCACCGCGGTTTTTCACGGCGAAGTAAGGCAGAAGATGCCGCATCTGGCAGAACAGCTCAAGGAAGCCGTTGATCGGCACCCCAAAATGCGCGCCTCCCTCTCGCTCGAATCCATGATGAAAGACGGTGCGAACGGCACCCGTCTCATGGACCTCATGGACGAAAACAAGTACCGCCGCGTGCTCGCCCGCCTGCTGGACGAGAACGAGTTTCTGGGGCCTTATGGCATCCGCTCCCTCTCCCGCTACCATCTCGATCACCCGTACTCGTTCTGGGTCGGCGGCCAGGAGTACAAGGTGCAGTATGTCCCCGCCGAATCCGATACCGGCATGTTCGGCGGCAATTCCAACTGGCGCGGTCCGGTCTGGATGCCCATCAACTTCCTGATCGTTCGTTCGCTGATAAACCTGCACCAGTATTACGGCGAGGATTTCAAGGTCGAGTGTCCCACCGGCTCGGGCAGGATGATGAACCTTTTCGAGGTCGCCAGGGAAATCGGAGGCCGCCTGATCAAGACCTTCCTGCGCGACCAGAACGGACGCCGTCCCGTCTACGGCGGCACGGAGAAGTTTCAGAACGACCCCTATTGGCGGGACTACATCCTGTTCTACGAGTATTTCCACGGCGATAACGGCGCCGGCATCGGGGCGAGCCACCAGACCGGTTGGACCGGCACCGTAGCGAACCTGATCCAGTTGGCCGGCGCGTTGACGAGCGGCAGCGTCCTCTCGGGGAAGGCGAGATTCGCCTACCATCCGACCCGGGTCTAGCGCTCGCGCGGGGCGGACGATCGTTTTTCGTCGTCCGCCCACATGGCGCCCGAGTTTTTTGAGTCTTTGCCGGCCCCTGCTCATCCAGGTTACAGGGACTTTGCCATAAGTCTCCAGACAAGTTCGGCCCCCGTTCCGGGATGATCCGCGGTAAGGCATCTCGCGCCCTCGCGAGGCGGGAGGGACCACCATACCGCAATAGCGGCGTCGATCCGCCGTCACGGACGGGGCCGAACTAAGTTCTATGCCCTACAATCTCCGAAGATTTTAGATCGATTTCACACACACCTGCATCACGGCATGCGGGCAAGTAACTGCCCGGAGCAGGAGGCTCCACTTATGCCGTCGTCGCGAACGTTGATTGGTCCGGTCCTGATCGCCATGTTACTGCTGTGCGGCACTGGAATTGCCAGCGCCCAAACGATTGGTGCGAGTCCGCAAGTTCTCAACTTTGTCTATCAGATCGGCGGACCAAATCCGCCGGCACAGAATCTCTATCTCTCTGCCGACAGCCCGGCGCAGTTCGCCGTGACGATCTCCGGAGCACCGTGGCTCACCGTGTCGCCCACTGCCGGGATAACCCCCATCTCCCTGATTGCCTCTGTCACCGCGCCAGCGAACGCCACGCCGGGCACCCAGACCGGATCGATCATCATCGGGCCGCCCGCATCCACCGACGCGCTCAGGACGGTCGTGACCGTCAACCTTCAGATTCTGGCGGCTCCGCAGGGCAATCTTGTTGTCAATCCCAACAGCCTGACTTTCGACTACCAGATCGGAGGACCGTTCCCGCAGGGAACTTACGTTTCCATCACGAGCACAGGTGCGCCCGCATCCTTCAATCTCTCCACGACAACCTATGGCTCCAGCGGATGGCTTGCGGTCTCGACGACCGCCTACGTGACCCCTGCCACCGCCTATGTCACGGTGATCCCGCTGCCCACGATGGGGCCGGGCGTCTACAGCGGCGCGGTAATGGTCACCCCGAATTACGCAGGTGGTGTGGCGGTATCGATCCCAGTTACTCTGCGCGTAGCGTCGGCCGGCACACTGGTTGCGAGTCCCAGCTTCCTGTCGTTCAGCTATCAATCCGGCGGAAACCTGCCTCCGCCGCAGACCGTCGGCGTAGGGAATTCGACGGGTGGGGCCGTGCCGTTCACGGTCTCCGCTACCACGACCAGTGGCGGTAATTGGCTCGCCTACACGCCGCCATCAGGCACTACCCCGTTCAGCGTGGTCATCTCCGTCAACCCCACAACTCTGGGGCCCGGAGTCTACTACGGTACGGTCAATCTGGTTCCCACGGCATCCAATGTTTCGTCGAGCGTGATTCCGGTGACGCTGACAGTTTATGGCGTCAGCCAACTGATCGCGGACCCGGCCAGCCTCACGTTCAACTACGCTCCCGGCGGCGCGGCTCCGCCCCTCCAGTATGTCGCGGTGACCAGCACCAGCAGCCCGGTCAACTTCAACGTATCGGTCTCCGGTCTTTCATGGGTGAAGGCCTCCATCGCGTCGGGCACGACTCCCACCGGATTCTCGGTATCGGCGACTCCGCCTTCAAACGCCGCGCCAGGCACATACAACGCGAATATACTGCTGACGCCGACCAGCGGAGGCGGCGGGTCGGTCAACATTCCAGTCGCGGTGAAGGTGTCGGCGCCCAATTACCTCAATCTGAGCCGCACCAGCGTGACCTTCGAATATTCCACGTCGGGCGTCAACCCCGCGCCGGTCGTGGTTTCGGTCACCAGCACCAACGGGCCGCTCCAGTTTGAGGCGTTTCCCAGCGTAACGAGTGGGACAAACTGGCTTGCGGTCAGTCAAACGAGCACTTACACGCCCGCGAATCTCACGATCACCGTCCAGCCGAAGGGTCTGAACCCGGGGACATACACGGGCTCGATCCTGATCAATTCCGAGGATGCGAGCAACGGCCAGCAGACCATCGGGGTGACTCTGACCGTAACCAGCAGCCCTGCGTTCCAGGCGACGCCGTACGCTCTGGTGTTCTCGTACCAGATGGGAACCGACGCACCCGCGCCGCAGATCTTCACGGTGAGCAGCGGCAGCAAGTCGGTGCCGTTCACGGCGAGTGTGGATCCGGCGGCCGGCACTACCTGGCTGTTGGTGGTTGGACGCGGAGATACGCCGGCGGCTGCCGGAGTCGGTGTCAATGCCAGTGGTCTCGGTCCGGGCACCTATATCGGCAAGGTACTGGTCAAATCCACCGACGGATCCGCCCCGACACTGGAGGTACCGGTGGTGCTCAACGTGGCGCCCGGTCCCGTTTATCTGCCGGGTACGAACCTGGTCGCATTCCAATACCAGATCAACGGTCCGGTGCCCGCGTCGCAGAAGGTCGCCATCAACGCCAGCGGAAATAATGGTGCGCTGGTTTACTATACTTCGGTACTGACCGCGGATGGGGGCAAGTGGCTGACCGTCGCGCCCGATATCGGCTCGACGCCTTCCAGCTTGACCGTCTCCATCAATCCGCAGGGGCTGACCGCCGGCCTGTATTATGGCCTTATCGGCGTCAGCGATCCCGGCGCGATCACCCCGTCGGCCTTTGTGCCGGTGACGCTCCAGGTCAGCAGCGGTCCCATGCTGAACATACCGAGCCAGACCATCGTACTCACCGCTCAGGCCGGAATCGGCGGCACCGATAGCGGCAGCATCCTGGTGCAGAGTAGCGGCGGCACCTACCCGTTCCATGTAACCACCTCGGGAGGCTTGTGGCTGAGCGCCAGTCCGACCGACGGCTACACCAACTACAGCGTCAACGTAGTGGCTTCGGCGAGTGGTATGGCCGTGGGCTACTACCTGGGCGTGGTCACCGTAGGGATCCCGGGCGCGCCGGATAGCGTGGTGAACGTGCCGGTGGTCTTTACGGTCGCCCCCGGCTACGGTCCGGGCAACTGATTGCGGCGGGCGCCCGGCCCGTCCGCGAGATTCTCTGGTTCCACCACCCGCCGCCGTGCATCATGCCGGCGGTGGTGTCTTCGTGAAACGATTCATTCCGATCATCGATTGGTTTCGAACTTATCGGCCCGGCTGGTTGCGCCTGGACATTATCGCGGGACTGACCACGGCAGCCGTGGTCATTCCCAAAACCATGGCAACCTCGGTGATTGCGGGGGTGCCGATCGAGGTCGGGTTGTACACGGCGCTGGTGCCGATGGCCATCTACGCCGTCTTCGGCACCTCGCGTCCCCTCAGCATGAGCACCACAACCACCATCGGCATGTTGTCGGCTACTGCCCTGGCGCGATTGGAGGAGGGTGATCCCCAGGCTGTCGCGTCCGCGGCGGCGGGCCTGGCGGCAATGGTGGGTCTGGCACTGCTGCTGGCCTCCTTTCTACACCTGGGCGCCGTTGCGAATCTCATCTCCGATCCGGTACTGATGGGCTTTAAGACGGGACTGGGACTGGCTATTGTCGTCGACCAGTTGCCCAAGCTCCTAGGGATTCACTTTCCCAAGAGCGGGTTTCTCAGGAACATCGCCGCGTTGGTTCGGCATCTCCCGGAAACTTCCCCTGCCACGCTGGCGGTGGGTGCCGCCACGGTGATTGCGATTTTTCTGCTGGCGCGATTCCTTCCCAAGGTGCCGGGACCGTTGGTGGCTGTCGCCGGCGGCATCATGGCATCGGGCCTGCTTGGCCTGGCGAAGAGCGGCGTGGCGATTGTCGGCCACATGCCGCCCG
Organism: Verrucomicrobiia bacterium; assembly: GCA_035578025.1. GTDB lineage: Bacteria > Acidobacteriota > Terriglobia > Bryobacterales > Bryobacteraceae > Solibacter. Next base: position 10,492 of record DATJYJ010000101.1, on the reverse strand, counting down.
GCCTGCCGGGATTTCGCATGCCGGAGCTCAGAATGCTCGAGGAACTGTGGCCGGCGGCGGTGGGCATCGCTCTCATGAGCTTCACCGAATCGGTTGCGGTGGGACGTGCTTTCGTCGGCAAGGACGAACCGCGCCCCGATGCCAACCAGGAGCTTCGGGCATTGGGACTCGCGAATATCGCCGGCAGCCTATTCCACGCGATGCCCGCCGGCGGAGGCACCTCGGAAACCGCTGTGAACCGCCGTGCCGGCGCGCAGACTCAGTTGTCGGAACTCGTTACGGTCGCTGTCGCCGTGCTGGCCGTGCTGTTTCTGGCTCCGCTGATCGGCCTGATGCCGCAGGCGACGCTCGCCGCTGTCGTCATCTCCACGACCGTGGGCCTGGTCAAGGTGAAAGAGATACGGGCCATTCTCGAAGTCCGGAAGATGGAATTCTCGTGGGCGGTCTGCGCCGCGATTGGCGTGGTCCTGCTGGGCACACTCAAAGGGATTCTGGTCGCAATCATCGTTTCGGTGGTGGCCATGGCTTATGACGCCTATCATTGCCCGGTTTACGCTCTGGGACGCAAGCGCGGCACGGACGTCTTTCGCAAGCTCAGCTCCGAGCATCCCGATGACGAGCCCATTCCCGGTCTGCTCATGCTCCGTACCGAAGGGCGAATCCACTTCGCCAACGCGCAAGGTGTGGGCGACAAGATGTGGCCGCTGGTCCAACAGTTCCAGCCCAAAGTGCTGGTCCTGGACTGCAGTGCGATCCCCGACATCGAATACACCGCGCTCAGAATGCTCGCTGACGGAGAGGAGAAGCTGCGGCATCAGAATATCTCTTTGTGGCTCGCAGCGTTGAATCCCGCGACCCTGGCGGTCGTCAGGCGGTCGGCCCTGGGAGAGCGCCTGGGCCACGAACGCATGTGTCTCGACCTGGCGCAGGCAGTGAGCCGGTTCCAGGCACTGAAGGAGCACGCCTCACCCGCGTGACCTGTACCGAGCCGATCATGAAGAGGACCCGGAACTGTTCCAGCCTGCTCCTTACGCTGCTAACGCTTGCTGCACGAGCGCAGGACCTCGCTCCCCGGGCTTACGTAATCACGCCCACGGACTCGAATGCCATCACCGTGTCCGCGGCGATCAATACCGGACAGATTCTTTTCGATCCGTCGGTGCCGGTGACCGGCGCTTCGGCGACCATCGAGACGCCGATTCTCAGCGCGTTCCATTCCTTCGGTCTTTGGGGCCGTTCGGCCAACATCCTGGTGGCCGTTCCCTACGCCGTCGGAAACTTCGAGGGAACCGTTGGAGGCGACTTCCTTCAAGCGTATCGATCCGGCATCGCCGATTCCCGCGTGCGATTCGCCATCAATTTGCATGGGGGCCGGGCTATGGCTCCAAGAGAGTACGTCAAATGGCATGAGCGAAGCTTGATTGGCGTCAGCCTGACGGTTGCAGTTCCGACCGGACAGTATGACTCCGCCAAGCTGGTCAACATCGGCGCGAACCGCTGGGGGATCAAACCGGAGATCGGCTTCACCAGGCGCCGCGGACATTGGGCCATCGACTGGTATGCGGGAGCGTGGTTCTTCACCGAGAACAACAGCTATTACCCGGGCACGAACCGGCGATCCCAGGCGCCCTTCTTCAACGGGGAGGCCCACGTCGGCTATTACCTGGGGCTACGGGCGTGGGCTTCTTTCGACGCCAACTTCTGGAACGGGGGCCGCACTCGCGTGAATGGAGTTGAAGGCAACGACAGTCAGCGCAATTCGCGCATCGGCGGCACGATCTCATTGCCGTTTGGAAAGCACCAGGCGGTGAAGTTCTCATACAGCCACGGGGCATATGTCACCATTGGCGGGGATTTTAATAGCATCAACGTCGGCTGGCAGTATTCCTGGCTGGGCAAGCCATGGTAGGAGATCCGGATCAGAATGCCTGGCCGATGCTGAAGAAGAATGCGCCGATCTTTTCGCCGGGCCGGCGGTCGAGCTTGAACCCGTAATCCAGACGCAAGACCACGAACGGATTGCGAATGCGCAACCCGAAGCCTCCGGCCTTGCGGAGGTCGCTCAGCCGGACGTCGGTCACGTGAGGAAACACGTTTCCGACATCGACGAAGCTCACCGCATCGAAAACCCAAAACAGCGGGTAGCGCAGTTCCTCGTTCAAGATGATGACGGCATTTCCGCCGATGGGCGAGCCGTTGGCTAAGGTCGGCCCGAGGGCGTCCTGCTGAAAACCACGTACCGTGGTACCGCCACCGGCGTAGAAGCGGTCGGTCAATACCAGGTCGTCCGAGTGCAAGCCCTTCTGAAGGCCGATGCGCGTGCCGGTTGCAAACACCAGGCGCGACCGGTTGGGAGTCTCTCCGTAAGGCACCGGGCGCGGGCGCGTGAGAGGAAAATACTTGAAATATTGCAGGTAGTAGCGGGCATAGGGATACTCGCTGCCCAGCGCGGCGGGCGCGAACTCGAATGCATGGGAGGTGAACGATCCGCGGGTTGCATCCAGGAACGAATCGCGCACGTCGCGCGAGACGGTGAAGCTGAGCGGCGTTTCCGAGACGACGCGGCTCGGAACCGCCACCCCATCCTGAATCAGCCAGGCACGCTGGCGTTCAAAGCGGATGCCCCAGGACAACAGGAACTTCGCGCGAACCGGGTAGTCCTGTTGGACGCTGACCCCCGCCTTTTCCGTCGGGAAGTCCTGCCCGTTTTCAATCGTGTGGATATAGTACGTGCTCAGGGTGGTGGTGAGCCGTTTGAATCCCAAGAACGGCTGCGTCAGGTAGATGCGCGCTTCCTTGGTGTCGGAGTCGTAGCGGGCGCGCAGCCCGAGGGTTCGGCCGGGCCCCAACGTGTTGTGGTTTTGAAAATCGAAGATGAAGCCCGGGCCGCTGCCTGAATCGTAGAGCCCGCCGTAGAGCAGGCGGAAGGGCTTGGGCTCGGTAAGGGCAACGGTCACATCCGCGTCTTCGGTGTTTTTGGCGGCAGTGACTCCATCCAGCCCGTCCACGGAGGGCGGATCCTTGGGGACTATAGATGGCTCAGGCGGGACCTCGAGCTGGATGTCGGTCGCGCCGTACGCGCCGGTGAGCGAAAGATTCGCTGCCGATTCCCGAATCCTGCTGGTATCGGCTATCTGGCCTTCGGCGATCCGCAGCCTGCCTTGCGCGAACTTGACGCTGGTCTGGCGAGTGCCCGTGATCTTTATGGAACGGATGGAGGTTTGTTTGTTCTCCACCACGGCGAAGGTCACGTCTACTAATGCGCGTTCATTCTGGCGCGCAAGCGCGTACTCGATATGTGGGTTGCGGAAGCCCAGGTTCCCATACTTCACGCGAATCGCCGCGACCGCCGGGTCGAGCCGGGCGGGCTCGAACACCTGGCCCGTTTCGATCGGCAGGCCCATGGTCAAGGACTGCTGAGTGAGCGACTGGTTGCCGGTGAATTGAAGTGCACCCACATGGAAGAGCGGGCCCTCGGCGATCGGAATGACAATGCGCCCGCTGCGCCCGTCCTCGTCGAGGTCGTACACAACCGGCGCGACCGAGGCAGCGAGGTAGCCGCGCTGCTGGTAATAGCGGACAATGGCATCGTTCAATTGCAGGGGATTCCTATCGGCGGATATATCGAGGCGCCGCTTGCCGATGAGATCGCGGATCTCGCGTGTGCGGTTGGGCGCGGCGCCCTGGATCACCACCTTCACATCCTTGTAGTGGATGCCCGGCTTCACATCGAAGCGCACAGTCTTGCGGTCGCCTTTGGTGCTCAGGTGAGGCGCCACTTGTGCGCGCAGGTAGCCTTTCCTGGCAAAATAGTCGAGAATCGCATCCCTGGCCGCTTGCGGCCGCTGCTGGTCGGAGATGCCGGAGTGCCATACCTGGCGCAGGTTCGCTTTCTGCCCGCGCGGCAGATCGGCTCCCCGGAAAGCCATCTCCACCACCGGTCCAAGATCGATTCTCACGTTCAGGCTTACACCGGTGGGAGCGTCTTCCCGATCGAGACGCACGCGGGATTCCAGGTACCCATTCTTCAGGAAGAGGCCGCTCAGCCGATCAGAGCCCTTGCGGACTTTGACCGCGTTGTACTTCTGGCCGGGTTTGACCTTGAAGGTCTTGGCCAGTTTCTCGCGCGGAAACCGCTCTCCGCCGGTGAATTCCACCGCCGATACCTTCCGCTTGCCGGATTGCAAAGCCAGGCTGGGCGGCGCGGTCGACTTCCCGAAACGGACATCGTGACGGAATTCGCCGCGGTAGGTGTTGTCGCTTTGCTTTACCAAACGCGTCGTCAAGCTTCGCGTCAGGTCGTACTGGCCGATCCAGATCTGGTCGGCGCTGTCGTTCAGGTTCATGGAGTACAGCAAGTGAAGGGTGCGGGTGAAATCCTGCGTGATGGTGACGCGGGTACCCGGGTTGGATTCGGCGGCGATCGCGGACGGTTGGATGCTCACGCGGCTCACGCCCAGTGTATGGTGCAGGCGGTTGCTGAGTGCGGCGTTCATGGCACCCGTCGCCACGGAGAAAGCCTCCAGGGTCCGCACGTCCACTCCTTTGTTGTCGGCTACGGTCTTGCCGGTCAGCAGCACCGAGATCACATCATCCCGGGACAACGGAGGGTCGGAGGTGAAGGTGGTGGTGACTTCGCTCAGCACGCCGGTGAGGCCGAGCTTGATGGTGTAGTCGTTGGTGATCGTATAGGCATGGATGTCGAGTTCGGGCGTGACCTGCGGTGCGTCCAGGAAGCGGACCGCTCCTTTCTCGATGTAGTAGGTGCGGTCACCGAAATAGAGTTTGCCGTCCTGCTCGAGGGCCAAGGTTCCCAGGAGGCGCACGTGCTTGAAGTCGCCCGCAAGCCGCAGGTCGGCGGTACTCGAGATGACTCCGAGGTTGTTGTCCATCTCCACCGGGCGCCGGGTCACGATCTTCAGGTCGAGACCAACCGGGCTCTTCGAAGGGGCGCCGCCCGTTTCCACCGAAGCCGGGGCGATGCTGTCCAGTCCCGCCGGAGTACGGGAGAAAGCTTCGAAAGGAGACTCGTAGAAGCCCTCCTGGACCTCAATCTGTCCTTCGAGAACTAACTGGTTTTTGCGAGAAACCAGTTTCACATCCAGCGAGGAAGTGGTCTTCAGCGCGGCGGGATACTCTTCGAAAACGTCCTTGGCTTTCAGGAACAAGTTCGCATCCCGAATTCCACCCGCACCCAGTTTCAGATCTCCCCCTCCGGTGAACGCTCCGCCGTTGATGGTGCCGCTGAAATTCTTGAGAGTGACGCGATCGCCTTCCAGATCTGCGCGCAGCTTGATATTGGCGCCTTGAATTCGCGGGTCGGTGATCGCCAGGCTTGCCTGATCCAACTCCAGGAAACCGGTGGTCTGAGGCGCAGAAAGCGAACCTTCCAGGCGCACGTCCATGCGCACGGTTCCCGCGGCTTCAACGGCGGGCACCAGGGCGGCGAGCGCCGAGAGGTTGGTCTGCCCGGCCAGTTGAAGCTGCGCCGGAAAATCGCCGGTCAGTCCGACCGAGCCGGAGCCGTGAAACGTGGACGTGGTGCCCTTCAGGTCCAGGTTCTCCAAGCGAGCGGTGGATCCGGCGATCGCCAGGCGAGTCGGCGTGTTCTGGCCAAGTTCCGTGTCCTTGGTTTTGACGGAAAGCTCGGTAAATTCGATGCCGGCACGCACCGACGGCAGGGTCAGGGCGGAGGCTTCGCCGGTGATGTTCACACCCACAGTTGTGGTCACCGGCTGCTGTGCACTGCCGCCCAGGAACTGGATGTTCTCGAGCCGGGCCGAAAGCCGCGCAGGCTGATCCGGATTTCCGGCCGCGGCCGGGAAGATGTCCGCCAGCAGCCGCAGGGGCACGGACCCGTCGAGGCGCAGCGTTCCCGTGCCCGCTTTGCCCGCGACTTCATTCAGGGTGACAAGCCCTTTCCCAATCGTGAGATGCCCGCCAAGATCCTCGATGGGGAAGGGAAGAGGCTGACCGCGGAAGCCTGCCGCTCGCAGCGTGATGGAACCCTCCGGATCCAGGCGCGCGGCCGTCCCGGTCAACGTGGCATTCAACTCCGCGGTGCCGCCGATCACTGTTCCCGCCAGCCCCGGCAGGAATTGCGGCAAGGAATCCAGATGCACAGTGCCTGCGACGGCGACGGAGCCTGGCGCTCCTGTTTCATCGGCCGGAATCTCGCCGGTCACCTGCACCGTCGATTCGCCGGTCTTGAGCGCCAGACGTCCCACACGGATGCGCCCATCCGCATACGAGAGCTCGACCGGGCCATCGCCGGCGATCTCCTGTCCGCCGATCGGCAGCCGCAGGTTCCGGATATTCGCCGTTGCGTATTCCACCCGGGGCTCGGCCAGCGATCCATTCGCCTGGACCGAAGCGTCGAAGGATGCGGCCGTTGGAGTTCGCAGGCTGGTATCGCGCGTCTCCAGCTTGAATTCGAAGGGCCACGCCTTCTCCATGGCAAGTGTAGCGGAGGCTTGCGCATTCAACGCCGGGATGCCGACTTGGACATTCGCGCGGTGCGCCGAGGAGTCGACCGCGGCCTTCACCTCGCCGAATTCAAACTCGCCGGCGCGCACGTCCGTGCCGGCGACCTCGGCTTGAAAAACCGGGTCACTCAATGTGCCCTCGCCGCCGGCGGTGAGAGCGAAGTTTCCGGTGACCGGTCCCGGTGGAGGAACCAGGTTCTTCGCCGAAACATGGGCGGCGTACCGGCTGCTCCCGGTATCGAGCGACCCGCTCACTTCGAGCCGGCCCGGCTCGCCCGACGCATGATCCTGCTCCGCCAGCAGATGGCTCACGGTAACGGTGCCTTCCTGCCAGCGCGCCTGGATATCGGCACGAGAGAAGCGCTCACCGTAGGCGCTAAGCGTGCCAGTGTGAATCGCGGCGTCAACTGCCGGCCGGCCGATGGTTCCCGTGAGCCGGATGTCGCCCGCGAGGTCGGCCTCAATCGGCGCCGCGATCCCGAGCTGTTTCAGAACCGGGGCAATCGAGGGGCTCACGACGGCGGCCGTCAGGTTCAGGGGCGAGTCCGCCTCCGTGCCGCCGATCTCGCCCTTGGCCGTCACCTGCTGGCCCTGCCAATTAATCTGCGCGCGATCCACCTGGATCTGCCCGGGAGCATACCGGGTTTCGAGCTGTGCTTCCGCGCCGCTCAAACCGCCGACCGAGATTCCGTTTGCTTCGAGTCCCACGGTGGCGGTTGGCGCCGCGAGCGTTCCGCCCAGGCTGGCATTCCAACGAGCCGTGCCGTCAAGGCCCCCCGGCAGGAGCGAACCGGCGGGACGGTCGAGAATCTGCTCGAGCTGCCCACCCAGTGCGGCTACGCTGGTGACCGTTCCTCCCAGCGCTCCGGTGAGGGACCGGTTGGCGAGGTTGATCCCGACGTCGCCCTGTAAGCCCAGGGAAGTATCAAGCGTCGTGTGGATGGTGTTCTTGTTCAGTGCGGCCCGGAATGCGACGGTGGCGGGCGCTACCTGCAACGTGCCCGACGCCTGGCTCGCCCGCCAATCCAATCCGGGACAGGAGGCGCGCAACTGGATTGCTGCGCGGCGCGAGGGAATCCCCTCAGCACCGAATGCAGCGGCGGCTTGCGCCGCATCGATGCCGAGCACATCGGCAGTGAGCTCGCTACGGCCTTTCTTCGCTCCTGTCCACAGGCTGCCGCGTACTCTTGCCTGGCCGGAGAACAGCCCCGCGGAAAGCTCGCGGACCTGTACTTCTCCCGTTTTGGTATCGAATCTCGCCGCGATTTCCGGCCGGTTCAGGCGGATTTTATCGATCGTGAGCAGGGGCGACCGCAGGGCCGCCGACAACAGGAGGGCGTCCAGCGGACCTGAGGCCGTGACTCGCGCTTCCAGGGCGCCCTTGAGCGGGATCTTTGCGGCCAGGGCCTCCATCACCATTCGGGAGTCGAGGTTGAGGCTGGCCGAAGCATCGAGCCTGGCTGGAGAACCGGACAGTGCTCCGCTGGCCTCGATGAGCGTATCGCCGGAGACGACGCGAAGCGTTTCGAGCGAGATTCCCGCGCCGGTGATCGAGGATTTCACGCGAACCAGTTCGAGCGGCAGCCGGAGCGCGTTCCATTGGAGCCGCCCGGCGGACGTTTGGAGAGCGATCGAGTACGCCTTTTGAGCCGTGCTCCAGCCTGTCGAAATCTGCGCGCCTCGCAGATCGAGGACTAACCCATTGCGATCGTCCTGGAGGTACAGTTGTCCGTTGGTCACGATTACCGCGGGCCCGGCGGGTTGTCCTCCGCCGCCCCCGGAGCCGCCCAATGGCGGCAGGTTGGTCCGGCCGTTGCGGTCGGTGACCGACCGCAGCGATAACCCATCCACCTGTACCCGTGCGGCTTGAAACGAGCCGTGAATCAGGTCCCAGAACGGGATCAGGACAACGATGCGCTTTGCCTCGAGAGGGGCGGGCATGTCCGCCAGGCGGACACCGCGGAGCGAAACGTTCTTCAGCTCATACCGCGACTGGAAAAGATTGTAATCGAGGTCCGTGGCCTGGAGCACCAGTCCCTGGGTATTTCCCAGGAGGGACTGGATGCGTACCAGGGCAAAGCGCCGCACCAACTGCGTATGCACGACGCAGAGGGATAGCCCCGCCAGCACCAGCATGGAGCCGGCGCCGAGCAGCAACCTGCGCCGGATTGTCCCGAGGCGAAACATCGAGGATCCTGGACGATGCCATCAGGCCCCGCAGTGGGCCTATCGTCATGTAACCTATTGCCCGCCGCGAGCCTGCATTTCGCGGCTGTACTTCGCCTCCCGTTTGGCCCGCGCCTGCCGCATCTTCCCTTTCTCCGCCTCGGACGGCGGCCACACTGCCATCGCGTTGTAGAGGTTTTTCTTGGCCTCGGCATATGCCTTAGCCCGGTCCTCAATCTTCTGCCGCAGAAAGATACGCCAGATCAGGTCCTTGGTGCCGGGATCGATCAGATCGACGATCAGCGTCCCCTGGACGTAGTTGTCCACAACATATTCCTGGTACGAGTAACCCCACACTCCGGTCCAGTAGGGCGGGTATCCTCCCCACCAACTCGATACCCCCAGGTCGATCACGCTGACGTCCTGCTTCTGGCGGAAAGCCACCCAATAGCGGACGGCCAGGGTATATTTCTGGTCGTGGGGAATCTCCGACAGGCCCCGCGTCTCGAGAGCGCCGGCGATGAAATTCTTGAAGCGCTCGCGGTTTTCGGGATTGCTGAGGATTCCCGTTCGTTCCAGTTCGTGTCCGCCAATGAAGCTGAAAGTCGAAAACCGCGAGAAGTCAATGTCGGGATCGAAATCGTTCTTGGCGTTGTTGCCTGCCAAGCACGGAGCCGCCATTAACAGAGCGGTCGCCAGACACAGAATGATTTTCAGATGCATGGAATATTCAGGATTCCCGCCTCGGGGGGCGGGTTCAGAATATTGTCTCCGGGTTGAAAAAACACATAACGATTTTCTACATCTCCGCACCACGGGCCGCATCCAACCGTAGGCCGATAGAGCAAAGGAGCGGTTGGAGACTGAACTGGACCTGCTCCAGGGAGGAAAAAATGACGAGATTTTTCCTAATCACGGTAGCCTCCGTTTCTTTGCTCTCGGCCCAGACGCCGGCCGACAGGTCGTGGAAAATCCTGGAAGATGCCATCGGCAGCGACAAGACCGACCCTCGTGGCAAGGCGGTTCGCGCACTCGGGTTGATCACCAATAACGCGCGCGCGCGGCAGCTTGCCGAGCATGCCCTTTCCGATCCCAAGACCGATGTGCAGGCCGCCGCTGCCGACGCTCTGGGCCAGATGGGCGCCAGGCAGTCCATCCCGAAACTTATCGAAGCCATAAAGAGCAACGACGCGGCCGTCGTGTTCGCCGCGGCCAACGCCCTATATGTTCTGAAAGACCCCAGGGCATACGAGATCTACTATGCCGTGCTGATGGGGGAGAGAAAAACCGGCGAAGGCCTGGTGGACTCGCAGATGAAGATGATCAAAGACCCCAAGGCGATGGCCAGGATGGGTTTCGAAGCGGGTGTCGGCTTCATACCCTTCGGCGGGGCGGGCCTGGCGGTCTTCAAGATGGTCACTAAGGACGACACCTCACCCGTCCGCGCGGCCGCCGCGCTGAAACTGGCCGGCGATCCGGATCCCAAGAGTGCGGAGGCCCTGATGCAGATGGCATCCGACAAGAAATGGCTGGTGCGGGCCGCGGTGGTGGATGCGATTGCCAAGCGGGGTGATCCGTCTCTCCTGAAGGCGGTCTGGCCGTTACTGAACGATGACGAGGATACGGTCCGGTTTACGGCCGCCGGCGCGATTCTCCGCCTCACCAAGTGACCGTAGGAGATAGCAACGGATCATCATGCCTGAGACACAAAGGTCCCGGTCTCCGAGACCCTCCCAGCTTCTGGCGCGGCAACACCGGCACGTTTTGAGGGTTGCCCAAGAGGTGGCTGCCACCCTCGGCGGCGATTACTTCTATTCCCTGGTGGAGCATCTCACCAAGGC